>DATMBJ010000098.1:0-35524 GCA_035559315.1 Actinomycetota bacterium | reverse complement strand
TTCGGCCCGGAGGACGTGGTGGTGGTCCTGGACGGGGTGGCCGACCCCCAGAACCTGGGGGCCGCGGCCCGCACCGCCGAGGCGGCGGGGGCGGCGATGCTCGTCTCCCGGCTCCGGCGCGCCGCACCGGTGACCGCGGCCGCGGTCCGCGCCTCCGCCGGCGCGCTGCTCCACCTGCCCCACGCGCGGGTGGCGAACCTCCCCCGCGCCCTCCGCCGCCTCCAGGACGCCGGGTTCACCGTCGCCGGCCTGGACCACCGGGCGGCGCGGACGATCTACGAGGAGCCCTGCCCGGCCGGACGCCTCGCCCTGGTGGTGGGGAGCGAGGGGGCCGGGATCTCCCGCCTCGTGCGGGAGGCGTGCGACCTGCTCGTCGCGCTCCCCATGCGCGGCCGGGTGGGCTCGCTCAACGCCTCGGCGGCGCTGGCCGCGGCGCTGTACGGCTGGGTCCTCCCCTCGCGCTCGGGCGCTAGACTCGGTCCGCAGGCCGGCGTGGCGCAGCCCGGGAGCGCGAGCGACTTGTAATCGCTAGGTCGTGGGTTCGAATCCCACCGCCGGCTCCGACCCCCGGATCGCGCCCGGGCTCCTCCGCCGGCACGGGCCCGAGCACGTGGCGGGGCGGCCCGCGCCCGGGCCGCTCGGTCTCAACCGACCCGGCTCGCCTCGGCCTCGTACTCCGGCGCCGGCTCGAAACGGTGCACGTTGTCGTAGCCGAGGTACTGGAAGATCCGGTTCTGGCCCGTGAGCAGGACCAACGGCTCTCCGTCGCTCAGGTTCAGGTGCTGGTGGACCGTGTTCGTCGGCACGTACACGGTGTCGCCGGCCGCGAACGGGTGGCGAGACGGCTCCCTCGCGATCCTCGCGTAGTACCGCTCGGCGATCTCGGCCTCCACCTCCCAGTGGAGGCTCTCACCGCGGCCGGAGACCACGTAGACGACCTCGTCGGCCATGTGCCAGTGCTTCGACGACCGGCTCCCGGGCGGGATCTCCTGGAGCGCGACGTCCACGGAGAAGATCCGCTGGTCGGTCCGGTCCTTCGACGACAGGACCTTGACCCGTCCGTCCGGCGTGAGCCGCCAGGGCTCTCGGCTGCCCTTCACCACCTTCATGCGGTCCTCCACGCCCGGGGTCCAGATCCGCGACCAGTCCTCCCGGGGCCCGAAGCGCTCCTCGTCCTCGAAGGGAGCGCTCCGCCCCTGCTGGATGAGGCCCAGGTACATCCAGAGGGACTTCGCCTTCATCACGATGGCGAGGGCGCGCTCGCGGTCGCTCGCGTTGAAGTGGCGGTGCACCGAGTCGGTGTGGGCTACGACCAGGTCGCCCTGCTCCCAGTCGTACCGCCGGCCATCGTGGATCTCGTACCCCCGTCCCTCGAGGATGTAGAAGACCGCCTCGTTCTGGTGACCGTGGCCGTGGTTCGAGGTCCCGGGCGGGAGCTCGACGAAGTGGACCTGGAGGGTCTGGGTGAGGAACGGCTCGTCGCCCGGCCCGATCCGCCACCAGGTCCTGGAGTCCTTCGAGTCGCCGGAGTGCCCGACGCTCGCGTCGTCGACGACGACCTCCTCACCCCGGACCCGCGGCGCGTCGAGGATCCGCCGGCGGAGCTCCGAGAGCGAGTACCGGTCGGAGGTGATGCCGCGGAGGAAGACCCGTCCCGCCCTGCCCATCGATCGCCCCTCGCTTCGTCCCGGTCGCGGGCAGGGTAGCATGATGTCGGACCATTCGACCTATCTTGATCACGGGGGTCGCGGATGTCGGGGACGGGCGGGGACGGGCGGGAGCGCGTCCCCCTGTTCAGCCCGATCGTGGCGGGCCGGGTCTCCGAGGAGATCGCCGAGCAGGTGAAGCTCGCGATCCGGGAGGGTCGCCTGCAACCCGGCGACCGGCTCCCGGCCGAGCGCGAGCTCACGGAGCGGTTCGGCGTGAGCCGGATGAGCGTCCGCGACGCCCTCCGGATCCTGGAGGCCAACGGGCTGATCGAGATCCGCGTGGGTGCGCGCGGGGGCGCCTACGTGCGCGCCCCCGACTCCCAGGTCGTGGGCGAGGGCATCGCGAACATGCTGATGCTGTCCTCGCTCTCGGCGGAGGACGTCACCGAGGCCCGCCGCGTGCTCGAGGTGGGGATCGTCCCCCTGGTGTGCGAGCGGGCCACGGAGGAAGACCTGGCCGCGCTGGAGGACATCTGCCGCGAACAGCGGGCCGCCCTGCGGCTGGGCCGCTACCCGGCGGAGCTCTCCGAGCGGTTCCACGTGGCCTTCGCCCGTGCCAGCCACAACGCGGCCGTCGGACTCCTGATCGAGTCGCTCCGGGGCCCCCTCCTGGCGTCGCTCCAGCGGGCCAGCGCGGCGGTCGGCTCCACGGGCGCCACCGGGGTCCGGGAGCACGAGGCCCTGGTCCGGGCGGTGCGGGCCCGCGACGTCGAGCGGGCCCAGGCCATCATGGCCCGGCACCTCGGGCGGACGGCGCGGCGGCTGGCCGGGGGCCGCCGCTCACGGGCCGGCCGGGGACCCCAACCTATACTGGGCGCATGAGCCGGCAGGCCGACGGAGCGGCGCGGTCCGCGCGCGAGGACCTCTTCAGCCCCATCAGCTCGGGGCGGATCTCGGGGCTGATCGTCGAGCAGATCCGCGCCCTGATCCGGGAGGGCAAGCTCGCGCCCGGCGACCGGCTGCCGTCGGAGCGCGACCTGGCGGAGCAGTTCGGGGTCTCCCGCGTCACGGTCCGGGATGCCCTGCGGGCCCTGGAGGCGACGGGGCTCGTGGAGATCAAGGTCGGCGCCGGCGGCGGCGCGTTCCTCCGCCCGCCCTCGAGCGACCTGATCGGCCAGGGGATGGCGGACATGCTCCTGATGTCGGCGCTCACCCCGGAGGAGGTGGCGGAGGCCCGCCTGATGCTCGAACTCAACACGGTCGTGCTCGCGGTCCACCGAGCTACCGAGGAGGACCTCGAGGCCCTCCGGCGGATCTGCGAGCGGTCCGAGGAGCTCCTGCGGGCCGGGGAGTACGACGTCCACCTCTCCTGGGACTTCCACGAGCGGCTGGCGAAGGCCACGCACAACCCCGCGATCGAGCTCATCACCCGCTCGTTCCGCGGCCCGCTGTCGATGGCGCGGGCCCGGGCGCGGGAAGCCGCGAACGTGGCGCACGCGCGCACCGTGCGGGAGCACGCCGAGCTGGTCGCCGCCATCGAGGCCCGGGACGTGGACCGGGCTCGGGCGGTCCTCGCGAGCCACCTGGTGCGGGCCACGAACCTCGAGGAGCGACTCGGGTCCATGGGGATCCCGGGCATCCCCTCGCGCCCCCCGGACCGCGTCGGGCAGCGCCGGGCCCGGGCTGGCGGGTCGGCGACGCGCCGCCGCGCCTGAAGACGGCGGCCGTACGGCCCGCGCCGGAGGACGGCGGCGGCGCGGCCCGTGGCCCGACCGCCGTCGTTCTCGCGTGAGGGTTCAGCCGGGAGTCTCAGCCCTCCGACGCTCCACGTCTTCGAAGGAGGGTGCCCCGATGAGCGGCGTCCTCCCCCCGCGACCCGCCCCTCCGAGCCGGCCTGCCCTCCCTCAGCCGGGCTTCCGGGCCGCCACCAGCGCGGTGACGAGCAGCCGCCAGGGGACGTCGGGGGGTTCGAAGCCGGCGTCGGTCAGCCACCGGAGGTGCTCCGCGAGGGTCGCCGGCGGCGCGTCGTGCCCGTGCGCGGGCCGGTCGCCGCGCGGGGGGAGGAGCCGGTCCCGGATCCGCCGGTAGGCGGGCTCCCAGCCGGGCGCGGCGAAGTGGTCGAGGTTGAAGAGGAACCCGCCGGGCTCGAGCCGCTCGTGGGCGGCGTGGTAGACCGCCCGGATCGTGCGCGCCTCGAAGTGATGGAGCGCCCGGGAACTCACCACGACGCTCGTGGGTTCCGCCGGGAGGTCGGCGGCGGTCCGCAGGTCCGCGAGGACGAACCGCACGCGGTCGCCGAAACGGCCCAGTCGCTCCTCCGCCCGTGCGCGCATCGGCAGGGAGCTGTCCACCCAGGTCCCCCGGGCCTCGGGGAAGGCCTCGAGGAACTCCTCGAGGTAGGTGCCGGCGCCCGCCCCGAGGTCCACGACCCGCCGCACACGGAGGCCCGCGTCGGCGACGAGGGCGACGGAGAGCCGCCGGGGGAGCGCCAGCACCTCCCCGAGGGCGTCCCCCGCCGACCACGCGGCGACGAAGCCCTCGTCCCCCCAGGCCCCGACCTCGGGGTCGCCGGCCCTCACCCCAGCCTCCGCACGAGGTAGGCCCAGGCCTGGGCCAGGAGCTCGGCGGGGTAGCAGCGGTCCCGCTTGGCCAGAGCCTCCTCGTCGCTCGACCACCGGCGGAGCTCGCCCGCCGCCATCGCCAGGAGCTGGGTGCGGCAGGCGCGCTCGAGGAGGAGCGCGGTCAACACCGCCGTGGGGACGTCCGGCCCCACCGTCACGATGCCGTGGTTCACGAGCAGGAGGGCGTTCCGCGGGCCGAGGGCCTCCGCCACCTCCCGCCCCAGCTCGGGGGTGACGATCAGGTCGCCGGTCCGGGTGAACCGAGCGACGTCGGGGGGGACGAACAACGTGCCCTCGTGCGAGATGGGACGGAGCGGCACCTCCAAGGCAGCGAAGGCCACGGCGTGCGGCGCGTGGGTGTGCACCACCGCGCCGACGTCCGGGCGGGCCCGGACCACCTCGGTGTGGATCGGGAACTCGGCGTGCCGGCGCCCCTCCCCCTCGAGGATCTCGCCGTCGGGGGAGACCAGCAGCACGTGGGCCGGCGTCACCTCGTCGAACCCGAGGGCGGCGGCCTTCATCCAGACGCCGCGTCCGCCGGGGTCGCGGGCGGACACGTGGCCCCACACCAGGTCCCCGTGCCCCTCCGCCCCCAGGACCCGGCAGCCCAGCGAGACCTGCTCGCGCGGCGACGTCGGGTCGCTCACGCCCGGAGCGCGCGCAGGACGTCGGCGACGTAGTGCGGGTCGGCCGAGACCACCAGCACCGCGGCGTAGGGGCGCAGCGCGTTCACCGCAGCCCGGACCTCCTCGCCGCCCCCGACCACCAGCCCTGCGGTCATGATCCGGCGACGGAAGGCCGCCCGGCCGATGACCGAGGCGGCCTCCGCTCCCCGGTCGGTGGTGGCGATCATCACCGCGACGTCGGCCCCCTCCAGCTCGTCCGACAGCCGGGTGGCGGCGCCCCCCGAGGTCCGGAGGATCGCGTCCGGGCCGGCGCCGTCCTCCTCGGGCGCCGCGGCCTCGTAGACCAGGAACCTGGCCCCCTGCCACCGGTGGCCGGTGAGCCCGTCCATGATGGCCTCGGCCCCCGGGTCCAGGGCCACCACCCGCGAAGCCCGGGCGGTGGAGTTGGGGTCTTGGATCCGGAACCGGGCCTCCTCGGCGGTCGCCGCGCGGGCGCAGCTGTGCAACAGGGTGGGCCGGCGCTGGATGTTCGTCGCGGTTGCCATGGCTGTCCCCCGCCCTCACACCGAGCTGTGCTTGACGCCCGCGGTGACCGTCATCAGCTCGCGGGTCCGCTCCACCCAGGACTCGCCCACGGGCAGGACCACCGCGGCGGACCGGACCCGTTGGTGCGCGGGATCCACCCCGGGCGGGGTCTCGCCCCGGTCCCGCAGCGCGACGGCCGCCTTCTTCAGCTTCCGGCGGGCCATGATGATGCCGTTGTCGGTGGAGACCAGGTTCTCCTTGGTCCGGTCGACGATGGGCCCCATGCTCTCCTGGAGCGAGGCGTCCTGCATGGCGATGCCCTTGACCCCCGAGAACGTCTCGCCCCGCTTCTGGGCCTCCCGGTCCATCAGGTAGTCGTTGTCCTTGTTCTGGAGGGGCCGGTACGTCCCCGGGACGTATTCGTTGTGCACCCCGCGGCCGGCCCGCATCGCCTCGAGCTCCTCGTCCGTGAGCGGACGCAGCGGGTGGTAGTCGTAGGTGAACACCCAACAGTTCTCGTCGTCGATCGGGACCCAGAAGTGGCCGTGGACCGGATGGTCGCCCCGGGGCGGGATCATGGTGAACGAGGGCATCACCCACGGGGTGATCCGCCAGTAGTAGTGGCCCTCCTCCGCGTTGCGCCGGGCCGCGATGAACAGCCCGCCGTCGGAGTCCACGACCTCGAAGAACGGCTTGCGGTCGGCCAGGTTGTACTCGTTGCCCTTGGCCCCCTTGAACAGGGGGTCGCTCTTGAGATCCGAGGAGTGGAGCCAGGACACGTGGCTGGAGTCGATGCCGCCCTCGAGGGCCTGGAGCCAGTTCGACTCCTGCCATCGCTTCGAGGTGTAGGTCTGCTCCGGCGGGACGCGGTAGGGCTCCCACTCCGGCAGGGGCGGCCGGTTCTCGGGGTCGCCCATGTGCGTCCACAGGACATCGCCGATCTTGACCAGGGGGTAGCTCTTGAGCTTGATCCGCTGGCGGAAACCGCTCTCCTCGGGCTCGGAGGGAACGTCCACACACCGCCCGGTGACGTCGTACTTCCACCCGTGGTACGGGCACCGCAGCCCGGACTCCTCATTGCGCCCGAACCACAGGGAGACGCCGCGGTGGGCGCAGAACTCGTCGATGAGCCCGTACCGGCCCTGCGTGTCTCGGAACGCGACCATCCGCTCGGACAGGAGCTTGACCCGGACCGGCGGGCAGTCGTTCTCGGGGAGTTCCTCGGCGAGCAGCGCGGGGATCCAGTACTGGCGGAACAGCTCGCCCATCGGGGTCCCGGGGCCGGTCTGGGTGAGCAGCTCGTTGTCCTCCTGGCTGAGCATCCTCGCCTCCCTCCCTCGTCTCGCGCCGGACCCGGTGCCGCCGGCGCTCCGACTCCGGGACCCGGGACCTCGAGAACCTCGTCTTTGGGTACTATGATAATACCATATGATGAATCGGGCGGAGCCCAGGGGGAGGGAGCTCGAAAGGTGAGCGGGAGCCGGCTGATCCACCTATGCGGCACCGACGACGTGTCCGAGGGGGGCACGCTCCGGGTCGAGGCTGAGGGCCTGACCCTGGCCGTGTACCGCATCGCCGGCCACTTCTACGTCACCGATGACCACTGCACCCACGGGCCCGGCTCGCTGTCCGAGGGCATCCTGGAGGGCTACGAGATCGAGTGCGACTTCCACCAGGGGAGGTTCGACGTGCGGACCGGCGCGGTCACCGAGCCGCCCCCCATGGTCCCCGTCAAGGTGTACCCGGTGGTGGTCGAGGGGGACCGGGTTCTGATCGAGGTCGAGGCCGCCGGGGCCACCGGCACGGAGGGCTGAGCGTGCCGGTGGTGCGGGTGGTGGGAGACGGGGTCGTCGAGTGCGCCGAGGGCGACACCGTGCTCCGGGCCGCCCTCCGGGCCGGGCTGGGCTTCCCCTACGCGTGCAACACCGGCTCCTGCGGCACCTGCCGGTTCCAGCTCCTGGAGGGCGCGGTCGAGCACCTCCGCGCCGATCCGCCGGCATGGACCGAGCGCGACCGGGAGCGGAACCGGTGGCTGGGCTGCCAGGCCCGCCCGCTCGGCGACGTGACCGTGAAGGTTCGGCTGGACCCCGAGCAGGTCCCGCCCCACCGGCCGGTGGTCATGGAGGCCACCCTCGTGGAGGTGACCCCCATCACCCATGACCTGTCCGGGTTCGCCTTCGAGCTCGAGGGGCCCGACGACTTCTGCCCGGGCCAGTACGCGCTGCTCCACCTGGAAGGGGTGGACGGCGCTCGGGGATACTCGATGGCCAACCTGCCCGGCGAGGGAAGGTGGTGGTTCCTGATCAAGCGGGTCCCGGGTGGCGCGGGGACCGGGGTGCTGTTCGACCGGCTCCGCCCCGGGGACCGCATCGTCATCGACGGGCCGTACGGGAACGCCTACCTCCGGCCGGACCGCCCCGGCGACCTGTTGCTGGTGGCGGGGGGGTCGGGCCTGGCGCCCATCGTCTCCATCGCCCGGTCGGCGACCAACGAGCCGTCCCTCGCGGACCGGGAGATCCACCTGTTCTACGGGGGCCGGCAGCCCCGGGACCTGGACATCGATGCCGTGCTGGCGACGATCCCCGGGTTCCACGACCGGGTGACCTACGTGGCCGCGGTGTCGGACCCTCCGCCGGGGTGGGCGGGGCCGAGCGGGTTCGTCCACGCGGTGGTGCGCGACCGCCTGGGGGGGCGGCTCCCCGGGTTCGAGGCGTACTTCGCCGGGCCGCCCCCGATGGTCCAGGCCATGCAGCGGATGCTGTGCGAGGCTGGGGTCCCGATGGACCACCTACACTTCGACGAGTTCCTCTAGGCGCGGAGGGGACGCCTGGTGGCCACCGCGGTGATCGACGGCATCGAGACGGCCTACGACGTGGTCGGTTCGGGCCCTCCGGTGCTGATGTTCTCCCCCGGGGGCTTCGATGCGGTGTTCGCCAAGTGGCGGACCCAGGGCATCTACCGCGACACCGGGCTCCTGGACCGGCTGGCCGAGCGGTACACCTGCATCGTGTTCGACCGCCGGGAGTCCGGGGCCTCCGGTGGGCGGGTGGAGAAGGTGACCTGGGGGCACTACGCGGCTCAGGGCCGTGGGCTCCTGTCGCATCTGGGGGTCGAGCGGGCCCACGTGCTGGGGGGGTGCATGGGGTGCCCGCCCGCGACCGCGCTCGCGGTGCAGCACCCCGAGCTGGTCGCCTCGCTGGTGCTGTTCTGGCCGGTGGGCGGGGCCCGGTACCGGATCCGCGGGCATCACCGGTTCGCGCGGCACCTGGGGTACGTGCAGGAGCACGGGCTCGAGGGAGTGGTCGCCCTGGCCCGTGAGACCCGCGCGAGCTTCGGCACCGACCCGCGGGTGGGGCCGTGGGGCTCGGTGATCGGCCGCGACGACGCGTTCGCCGAGGCCTACGCGAACCTCGACCCCGAGCGGTACCGCCTGGCGGTCACGGGGATGGTCCGGGCGCTGCTGGACCGGGACACCGCCCCGGGGGCGGAGCCCGAGGATCTCCTGGCCCTCGACGTGCCCACGCTCATCGTGCCCGGCCACGACGAGTCCCACGCCACGTCCGCGGCGCGATACCTCGAGGAGTGCATCCCGGGGGCGGTGTACTGGGACGTCCCCGCCGCCGAGCAGGCCGCCGCAGGCGCCCCCGACCGCGTGCTCGGGTTCCTGGACGGGGTGGCGTGGGCGTGAGGGCGCGCTCAGCCCACGAGGTCGAGGGTCTCCGGGGCGAACATCTCCTCCGGGGTCACTGGGGTCCGGATGACCTCCTGGGTCAGGGCGTGCCGGATGAGCTCCTCGAGCATGGGCCGGTTCGGCTCCACCCCGTAGGGAAGCGGGTCGCCGCCGGTGATCTCCATCACCCGCCGGTACAGCCGGTCGGCGGCGGTCGGCTCGTCGATGGCACCGGCCCGGAGCCGGTCGACGTACCGCCGCTTCGCCTCGGCGAACGCCTCGAACACCGCCCGGGCCACACCGGGGTTCCGGTCCAGGACGTCGTCCCGGACCACCAGCAGATGGTTGATGGGGTAGTGGCCGCGGGCCCGGAGCGCCTCGTAGCCGGCCTCGGCCGCGTCGGGGATCAGCGGCCGGAGGTCGGGGTGCTCGATCCGGTCGCCGACCGGGAGGGAGATGGCGGCGGGGATCTCGCCGGCCGCCACCAGCTCGCCGAGGTCCTGCCCCTCCTCGAGCGGCTCCACGTTGCGCGGCGGGTGGTAGCCGACGACGTGCTCGTCGCCGGAGAGCACCCAGGTGACCTTCGACAGATCCACGCCGAACTCGTCCTGGAGCACCCCGCGGGCCCACACCCCCGTGGTCACCGTGTAGCCGCGGTTCACCCCGACCCGCCGGCCCTCGAGGTCCTTCGGGGAACGCAGGCCGACCCGGACGTTGTGGACGACGGTCGAGTGGTGGAACCCGCGCATCACGAACACGGGGATGGCGGTGAACCGCACGCCGTGCTCGCGGGCGCACAGGTACGTGGCGATGGCCATCTCGCACAGGTCCCACTCCAGCTTGCGGACCATCCGGCGGAACGCGTGGATCAGGACCGGGACCTCCTCGAAGGCCAGGGAGAACCCCTCCGGCTGGACGGTCCCGTCCTTCAGCGCGTCGTTGTTGCCCTGGCTTCGGACGACGGTCCTGAGCTCGACCACCACGAGCGGGGAGGTTCGCACCTCGGGGCCGCCGCTGACAAGCCTGGAGGTCGCGGGAGGGGCGGGCGGTGACCGAGACCGTGCGCGCGGCGGTGCGGACCGGTCCCTCGACGGTCGAGGTGCGCGAGTTCCCGATGCCGGACGTCCCCGAGGACGGGGCCCTGCTGCGGATGGAGGTCGCCGGGATCTGCGGCACCGACGTGAAGATGTACCGGGCTCCCCGGGTCACCGAGCCGGTGATCATGGGCCACGAGAACGTCGGGGTCATCGCCAAGGCGGGACGGCGGTTCACCGAGCTGAAGGGGTTCCACGAGGGCGACCGGGTCTTCGTGGAGCACTACGTGGCCTGCTTCCGGTGCGAGTGGTGCCACCGGGGTGAGTACCGCCACTGTTGGAACACCGACTGGCGGGCCAACCCGGACGCGCTGCGCTACGGGTACACCTCCGTGGAGCGGCCGCCGCACCTGTGGGGCGGGTTCGCCGAGTACCTGTACCTGCCGTGGAACGCGGTGATCCACCGGGTCCCCGACGCGGTGACGCCGGAGCTTGCGGGCCTGGCCACGCCGCTGTCGAACGGGATCGAGTGGGCCCTGTACGACTGCGGGGTGGGGTACGGCTCGACGGTGCTGGTCCAGGGGCCCGGCCAGCAGGGGCTGTCGCAAGTGGTGGCGTGCCGACAGGCCGGCGCGTCGTTGGTGGTGGTCACCGGGACCTCCCGCGACGCGGCCAGGCTCGAGGTGGCCAGGACCCTGGGCGCCGACGTGGTGGTCGACGTGGACCGGGAAGATCCGTTGGAGGCCGTGATGGAGGCCACCGGCGGGCGCGGGGTGGACGTCGTGCTGGACTGCACCGCGGGCGCGGGGACCACACCCGTCCTGCTGGGGATCGATGCCCTGAAGCGACGCGGCGGCGTGCTCCTGATCCAGGGCGAGATGGCGGCGTTCCCCGATTTCCCGCTGGCCAGGCTGACCGAGAAAGCCATCACCATCAAGAGCGCCCGGGGCCACAGCTTCCGGGCCTGCGAGCTGGCGTTGGAGCAGCTCGCGTCGCGGCGGTTCCCCCTGGAGCTGCTCACCACCCACACGTTCGGTCTGGACGAGGTGGACCTGGCCATCCGGTCGGTGGGGGGCGAGGGGGCGCCCGACGTGATCCACGTCTCGCTGCTCCCGTGGAAGGGACGCGAGGAGGAGGGGTAGCGGGCATGGGCATGGTGTTTCGCAACATCCGGCGCGCGGACCGTGGGGCGGTGGAGGGGCTGGCCGAGTTCGGGGTGGCCACCATCCACGAGGCCCGGGGCCGCGCCGGCCTGCTGGCGCCGGAGGTCCGGCCCATCGCCCCGGACCTCCGGATGGCCGGGACCGCCGTGACCGTGAGCGTCCCCCCCGGCGACAACCTGATGGTCCACGTCGCGGTGGAGCAGTGCGCCGAGGGCGACGTGCTGGTGGTCGCCCCGACCTCGAGGTCGGACACGGCCTACCTCGGCGAGCTGCTGGCCACCGCGCTGGCCGTGCGAGGCGTCCGCGGCGCGGTCATCGATGGGGGCGTCCGCGACGTGGCCGAGCTCCGGGCCATGCCGTTCCCGGTGTGGTCCCGGGTCGTGTCCGCCTCCGGCGCGGTGAAGGAGACCCTGGGCGACGTGAACGTCCCGGTGGTGTGCGCGGGTCAGCTCGTGCGCCCGGGCGACGTCGTGGTGGCCGACGACGACGGCGTGGTGGTGGTTCCCCGGGACGCGGCCGCCGAGGTGCTCAAGGCGTGCCGGGCCCGCAAGGAGAAGGAGGCGCGGTCGCGGGAGCGGTACCGGGCGGGCGAGCTCAGCCTCGACGTCCACGCGATGCGGGAGAGCCTGGAGGCCAAGGGGATCCGCTACCTCGACGACCTCGACGACCGAGACGGCGAGGGCGAGGAGCCATGATCATCGACTGCCACGGGCACTACACGACCGCTCCGCCGCAGCACCGGCGGTTCCGGGAGGCGCAGCTCGCCTGGCTGGCCGACCCCGCCGGGCCGCCGCCGCGGCCCGAGGCCATCGCCGACGACGAGATCCGGGAGAGCATCGAGGGGAACCAGCTCCGGCTGCTCCGCGAGCGCGGCGTCGACGTCACCATCTTCTCGCCCCGCGCGCTGGGGATGGAGCACCACGTCCCGGATCCTGACGTGGCCCGAGACTGGGCGCGGTTCAGCAACGACCTGGTCCACCGGGTGGTCACGCTGTTCCCGGAACACTTCGCCGCGGCCTGTCAGCTCCCCCAGACCCCGGACGGCTCGCTGGACGCCTCGATCGAGGAGCTCGAGCGGTGCGTGGTCGAGCTTGGGTTCGTGGGGTGCAACCTGAACCCCGATCCCTCCGGCGGGTACTGGCGGTCGCCCCCGATGACCCACCGGGCGTGGTATCCGCTCTACGAGAAGCTGGTGGAGCTCGACGTCCCCGCGATGATCCACGTCTCGGCGTCCTGCAACCCCGGCGTCCACGCCACCGGGGCCCACTACCTCAACGCCGACACCACCGTGTTCATGCAGCTCGTCGAGGGCGACCTGTTCGCCGACTTCCCCACCCTGCGGCTGGTCATCCCCCACGGCGGGGGAGCGGTGCCCTACCACTGGGGCCGGTTCCGGGGGCTGGCCGAGCGCCTGGGCCGACCCCCCGTGGAGGAGTACGTGATGGGCAACGTGTTCTTCGATACGTGCGTGTATCACCAGCCGGGGATCGACCTGCTCTTCGAGGTCATCCCCCTCGACAACCTCCTGTTCGCCTCGGAGATGCTGGGCGCGATCCCCGACATCGTCGATCCCGACACCGGGCACCACTTCGACGACACCAAGCGCTACGTCGACGCGCTCGGGCTGTCCGAGCAGGACCGCCGCCGGGTGTTCGAGCTGAACGCACGCCGGGTCTACCCTCGCCTCGATGCCGCGCTGCGGGCACGGGGCCGCTGACGCGCCGAAGGAGCGTTCCGCCATGTCACGGATCCCCCAGATCGACCGCGACACCGCGACCGAGGAGCAGCGCCGGGTGGGCGACCTGATCTTCGGGTCGCGGAACGAGGACTACCAGGGCCCCTCCGCCATCGTGCTCCACATCCCCGAGCTGGCCGAGCGGTTCGAGCACCTCCGGAGCTACCTGGTCCGCGAGCAGCGGCTGCCCGACCGGATGCTCCACCTCGCCGCGCTGATCACCGCGCGTCTCTGGTCGAGCCAGTACACATGGTGGAAGCGGGTCGACATGTGCCGGAAGGCCGGCATCGCCCAGGAGGTCATCGACGCCGTCCGGGACCGCCGCCGGCCGGCGTTCGACGACCCCGGGCTCGAAGCCGTCCACGACTACGTCACCGAGCTCCTGGAGACCAAGCGGGTGACCGACGAGACCCACGCCAGGGTCCACGCCATCCTCGGGGACGAGCAGCTCATCGAGCTGGTGATGATCGTGGGTTTCTACTCGATGCTCGCGCTCGTCTCCAACGCTTTCGAGCCCGACTTCCCTCCGGGCGTGGCACCCCCCCTCCCCGACTGAGCCGCCCCGGCGCTCACAGGAGGTCGTGGAGATCCTCGACGGTGAGACCCTCCATGAGCGGCTGGAGGGCCCGGACGAACGGGACGTCGACGCCGGCGTCCTCGGCCAGGGCCAGGGCGACCTCGAGGTCCTTGTCCGGCCACCGGAGGCGATGCTGGCCCCACTCGGCCAGCGGCCGGTTGGCGCCGCTGCCGAGGGCCACCGCTTCCCGGAGGACCCTCGGGTCGACGCCGAGGGCCCGGCCCAGGCGGAGGGCCTCGACGTCGGCCCGGATGCACGCCCACAGCAGGATGTTGTTCACGCTCTTGGCCACCTGACCGGCCCCGACGTCGCCGACCCGGACCACGTCGGTGGCGAACGGGGCGAACGCCTCCCGGCACGCGTCCACCACCTGCGCGGGGCCCCCGCACAGCAGGAGGAGCTCCCCGGCCTCCGCCCCCCGCTCGCCCCGGACCAGGGCCACGTCGATCACGTGCACGTCGTGGGGGGCCGCCTGCGCGGCGAGCTCGCGGCAGGTGTCGGGCCGGACCGAGGCGCAGATCGCGATCACGGCCCCGGGCCGGGCGCCGGCGAGGGCGCCCTCCGGGCCCGCCACCGCCGCCCGCACCTGCTCGTCGTCGACCACCACGACCAGGACCAGATCCGCCGCGGCCGCCACCCGCCGGGCGCTCTCGGCGGACGTGGCCCCTCGCTCCACCAGCGGCGCGCAGGCTCCGGGATCCACGTCGGTCACGACGAGCGGCCAGCCGGCCTCGAGCAGGTGGCGGCCGATGGCCCGACCCATCCGTCCGGAGCCCACGAGGCCGACCCGCCGGATCCCCACCCCTCCCACGCGCACCTCCATTGACAGCTCGGGCTAATGGACTGATGATACGACTGTTTGTCCAAGGACCAGGAGGAGGGGGGATGAACGGATCCGGGCGCTGGGCCCGACTGTTGGCCGTCGTCGGCGCCCTCGTCGTCGTGGGCGCGGCTTGCACGTCGCCCCCGACGACCGACGGCGGTGAGGAGGGGGGCGGGCCGGGTCTGGTCGACGTCACCGACCGGCTGAACGAGATCTACGCCGAGCTCGAGGGCCTGGACGCGAAGGCCCGTCGGGAGCGACTGATCGAGCTCGCGGACGAGGAGGGCGGCAGCTTCAACGCCTACGGCTCGACGAACCTCGACGACATCTTCCCGATGATCGACGAGTTCGAGAGCCAGACCGGGATCGACGTCAACTACTACCGGGCCTCCTCGTCCGACATCCTGACCCGCGTGCTGCAGGAGGCCGACGCGGACTTCCCCGGCGCGGACGTGGTGTTCACGAACGGGCCCGAGCTGACCGTGATCGACCGCGAGGGCCTGCTCGCGCCGCTCGAGTCCCCGGTGCTCGAGAACATCCCGCCGGAGGGGGTGTTCGAGAACTGGGCCTGGCTCTACCTGAACACGTTCGTGGGGTCGTGGAACACCGACCGGGTGTCGAGCCCGCCGTCGACCTGGGAGGAGCTCCTCGCCTACGGGGACGGCCTGGCGCTCGAGGTCGGGGACTTCGACTGGTTCGCGACGCTCGTGAAGGAGTACTTCGTCGGCGAGAAGGGGATGAGCGAGGACGAGGCGGTGGACCTGTTCCGGCAGGCCGCCCAGGGCGCGGCCCTCGTCGATGGCCACACGCTCATGGCGGAGCTGCTCGCGGCCGGGGAGTACGACGTCGCGGCCTCGACCTACCTGCACCGCATCGTCTCGCTCGAGAAGGACGGGGCGCCGGTCTCGTACCAGGGCGGCCCCGAGCCGATCGTCATCCGGCCGAACGGGATCGGGATCCACCGGTACGCGCAGCGGCCCGCGTCGGCCCTGCTGTTCGTGGAGTTCATGCTCACCGACGCGCAGGACCTGCTGCTCGAGATCGACCGGCAGCCCGCGAGCATCGGCGTCGAGGGCGGCGGCCTGCCCTCGGACATGGAGTCCGTCGTGGTCGACCTTGACGCGCTCCTGGACGAGCGCGACAAGTGGGAGGGGCTCTGGGACGAGATCATCGAGGGCTCCGGCGGCACCGTGTACGAGGACTGATCCGGCGGAACGGGCGGACGCCCGGGGGTCGAAGCCCCCGGGCGTCCGTCGTGCAAGTGCACGGGTGGGGATGCGACGGTGGGCGAACGACGCTACGGCTCCGACCTGGTGGTCGACCTCCTGGAGGCGTACGGGATCCGGTACGCGAGCCTCAACCCGGGGTCGTCCTTCCGGGGGCTGCACGACTCGCTGGTGAACCATCCCGGGGCGCCGCCCCGGATCGTCCTCTGTCCCCACGAGAAGGTGGCGGTCGGGGTGGCCCACGGCTACGCGAAGGCCTCGGGACGGCCGATGGTCGTGATCCTCCACGACCTCGTCGGGCTGCTCCACGGCGCCATGGGCATCTACTACGCGTACATCGACCGGGTCCCGATCCTCGTCCTCGGCGGCGCGGGCCCCATGGACCTCACCCGACGGCGACCGAACATCGACTGGATCCACTCGGCGAACGTCCAGGGGAACGCGGTCCGCGACTTCACGAAGTGGGACGACCAGCCGGCCTCCATCGCCTCGATCCCCGAGACGATCGTGCGCGCGATGCGGGTCGCCACCGCCGAGCCGGCGGGGCCGGTGTACGTGGCGCTCGACGCCGCGCTCCAGGAGGACGAGCTCCCCGAGGAGGTCCCGCTCCCCGACCTCTCCCGGCTGGCGACCCCGACGCCGATCGGGCCCGACCCCGCCGCCCTCGACCGGCTGGCCCGGATGCTCGCCGGGGCCGAGCGGCCCGTGATGATCCCGGGCTACGCCGGCCGGGACCCGCGGGCCTTCGGCCTCCTCGTGGAGCTCGCCGAGCTCCTGGCGATCGGCGTGATGGACACCGGGATCAGGCTGAACTTCCCCAACCGCCACCCGCTGAACGTCACCGGCTCCGACGCCCTCGAAGAGGCCGACCTCGTGTTCTTCGTGGACGTGAAGGACATGGGCAAGCCGACCCAGCGGCTCGACTCCGCGGCCCGGCGGGTGCGCTCGCGGATCCCCGGGGACGCACGGGTGGTGTCCCTGGGCTTCAACGAGATCGGGATCTCGGCCTGGTCCCACGACTTCGCGCAGCTCCACCCCGCCGATCTCCAGGTCACGGCCGACACGTCGGTCGCGCTCCCGCTGCTGCTCGAGCGCTGCCGCGCCCTGGTCGCGGAGGAGGGGCCCGAGCGGGCCGAGGCCAGGCGGGCGCGGCGGGCCCGGCTGGAGGAGCTCCACGACGAGGTGTGGGGGCGGTGGCGCCGGGAGGCGGATGCGGCGGCCGACGCCGCGCCCGTGTCCACCGCCCGGCTCGCCGCCGAGGCGTGGGAGGCGATCCGGGGCTACGACTGGGTGCTCACGGCGGGGACGGCCTCCGACTGGGCCCTCCGGACCTGGGACTTCGACCGCCCCTACCGACACCCCGGCAGGAGCCTGGGGACCGCGACCCAGATCGGGATCTCGCTCGGCGTCGCCCTGGCGCACCGCGACGAGGGGCGGCTGGTCGTGGACCTGCAGCCCGACGGGGACCTGATGTTCGACCTGGGGGCTCTGTGGGTGGCCGCCGCCCACGGGATCCCCATGCTGGTCGTGATGTTCAACAATCGCGCCTACTACAACGACTGGGAGCACCAGGAGAGGATGGCGGCCCAGCGCGGGACCCCGATGGAGAACGCCCGGGTCGGGATGGAGCTCGACCATCCCCCGCCCGACTTCGCCGCGGTCGCCCGGGCCCTCGGCTGGTACGCGGAAGGGCCGATCGACCGTCCGGAGGGGCTCGGGGAGGCGATCCGCCGGGCGGCCCAGGTGGTGGCCGAGGCCCGGCGTCCGGCCCTCGTCGACGTCGTTACCAAGCCCCGGTGAACGTCCGAGACAGCGGTGTGATGGTTAGACCTTCAGCCCACCGATGTGGTAGGGTGGGCGGACGGCGCTCGACCGACGGAGGGAGGCACAGGCATGGATGACCGGCAGGTGCTCGCGTCCGACCCCGCGTCCAGGGACGCCTCGGAGATCGCCGCGCGCGACGAGTTCAACCGGAGGTACCCGCCGATCACGGGGCTCGTGGTGCCCGGGGACCTGCGAACCATGGAGCTCCCCGAGCGGCCCTGGCGGAACAACCGTGGGCGCTGGTTCCACCTCGCCGGGAACACGTGCATCGACGCCCACATCGCCGAGCTCCCGCCCGGAGGGGCGTCGGTGCGGCACCGGCACACCACCGAGGCCTATATCTACATCGTGCGCGGCCGGGGCTACTCCATCGTGAACTACGACGGGGAGCCCGAGCAACGGATCGACTGGGAGGAGGGGACGCTCTTCTCCCCGCCGGTGTGGGCCTGGCACCAGCACTTCAACCTCGACCCCGAGGAGCCCGCCCGGTACCTGGCGATCCAGAACACGCGGCTCCTGCGCCACCTCCGGCTCCACAACATCGAGCGGCATCCGGACCAGGAGCGGGCGGCGGTCGAGCCGTGGGTGGAGGTGGCGCAGGGCGAGGGCTAGGCCGCCGCGGAACCCATCGGGGAGGGCGAGGTGGCGCAGGCGACGGTCGTCGGGAGGGTCACGCGCTGGGGGCGTGGCGCGCTCCTGGACCTGCTCCGACCCCAGGGTCTGGTGATCCTGGGCGTCGTCCTCGCAATCGCCTACCTGGCGCTCGTGCCCCTCGGGTACCTCTTCTGGGGCACCTTCTTCGACGCCGAGGGCTTCACGCTCCGGTTCTTCCGGGAGGCCTACGCCCGGGTGGGGCTCGGGGAGATGGTCGCGAACTCGCTCGCGTTCGCGGCCGGCTCGACCGTCCTGTCGGTCACGGTGGGGACCGCCCTGGCGTACCTCCAGGTGCGGACCGACGTGCCCTTCAAACGGTTGGTGTTCGCCGCCTCCCTGGTCCCGCTCATCATCCCGGGGATCCTGCACACGGTCGCCTGGATCCTGCTCCTGAGCCCCGAGATCGGGGTGCTGAACGCCTGGCTCGAGCCGTTCTTCGGGCCGGCGGCCTTCGACATCTACAGCCTGCAGGGGATGATCCTGATCGAGGGGCTCCACCTCTCGCCCCTGGTCTTCCTCCTGATGGCCGCCGCGTTCCGCTCGATGGACCCGGCCCTCGAGGAGTCGGCGCTGATGAGCGGGGCCCGGATGGGGACGGTGATCCGACGGATCACGCTGCCCCTGGTCCGCCCGGCCCTGGCCGCCGCGGTCCTCGTGATGGTGGTCCGGGTCCTCGAGGCGTTCGAGGTGGCCGCGATCGTCGGGATCCGCGCCGGGGTCTGGGTCTTCACCTCGAGGATCTGGCGGGCGCTCCAGACCTTCCCGCCGCGCTACGGCTACGCCGGGGCCTACGCGATGTCGCTGCTCGTGCTCACGAGCCTCGGGGTGTTCCTGCAGTCCCGCCTCTCGCGGCGGGGGAAGGCGTTCCAGACCGTCACCGGGAAGGGCTTCCGCCCCCGGCCGCTGCCCCTCGGGCGCTGGCGGTGGCCCGCCGCCGCCCTGGTCCTCGGGTACTTCCTGGTGGCCGTCGTCCTGCCCGTCCTCATCCTGGTCTACTCCTCGGTCCTGCCGTTCTACTCGCTGCCCTCGGCCGAGAGCCTGTCCCGGATGTCGTTCCAGAACTACCTGGACACGCTCACCCGGCCGTACTTCCTCACGGCCTTCCGGAACTCGCTCGTGCTCGGCGTGGGATCCGCGTCCGCGGTGATGTTCTTCATGGCCATCGCCTCGTGGCTCGTGGTGCGGACCCGGATCCCCGGCCGCTGGATGGTGGACAACCTGGCGTTCCTGCCGCTCGTCGTCCCGGGGCTCGTGATGGGGGTCTCGCTCCTGTTCGTGTACCTGCGCTTCCCGGCCCCGATCTACGGGACGCTCTGGATCCTGTTCATCGCCTACTGCACGCGCTACATGCCCTACGGCATGCGCTACGCCTCGACCTCCATGTACCAGATCAGCGGGGAGCTCGAGGAGTCGGCCCATACGAGCGGGGCCAGCTGGTGGCAGACGTTCCGGCGCGTGAACCTCCCGCTGCTCGTGCCGGGGCTCGTCGCCGGCTGGATCTACATCGTGATGGTGTCGTTCCGCGAGCTCTCGAGCTCGATCCTCCTCTACTCCCCGGGGAACGAGGTCCTCTCCATCCTCATCTGGGAGCGGTGGGAGAACGGGCAGTTCACCGAGCTCGCCGCCCTCGGGATGGTGATGGTCTTCGCCCTGGTGGTGCTGGTCGTCACCGCCAGCCGCCTGGGGGCCAGGATCGGCGTGAAGGAGCACTGAGATGCAAACCCAGCCCAACGTCGGTGCAGAGGTCGCCGGGGTCCCCGCCGGGGAGGCCCCGCTGGGCCACGCCGCGCTCCTCGAAGTCGGGGGGCTCGTCAAGACCTTCCGGGGGAGCCGCTCGGAGCGGGAGCGGCGGGTCGCGGCGGTGGACGGGATCTCGTTCGCCGTGCAGCCGGGGCAGATGTTCACGCTCCTCGGTCCGTCGGGGTGCGGGAAGACCACCACCCTCCGCTGCGTCGCCGGGCTCGAGCGGCCCGACGCCGGCGAGATCGTGGTCTCGGGCCGGGTGCTGTTCTCCTCGACCCGGGGCGTGAACCTGCGGGCGAACGAGCGGGGCCTGGGGATGGTGTTCCAGTCCTACGCGATCTGGCCCCACATGAACGTGTACCGGAACGTGGCGTTCCCGTTGGAGGTGCTCCCCCGCCGCCGGCGCCCCTCGCGCGCGGAGATCAGGCGGCGGGTGGAGGAGGTGCTGCGGACCGTCCGCCTGGAGGCCCTCGTGGACCGGCAGGCCACCGACCTCTCGGGCGGCCAGCAGCAGCGGCTGGCCCTGGCCCGGGCCCTCGTGATGCGCCCGCCGCTCCTCCTCCTGGACGAGCCGCTCTCGAACCTGGACGCGAAGCTCCGCGAGGAGATGCGGTTCGAGCTCAAGCGGCTCCAGCGGAACCTCGGGATCACCGCGATCTACGTGACCCACGACCAGGTCGAGGCGCTCGCGATGTCGAACCGGATCGCGGTGATGCGGGACGGGCGGATCGAACAGGAGGGGAAGCCCCGGGAGGTGTACGAGCGGCCCCGGTCCCGGTTCGTCGCCGACTTCATCGGGACCTCCAACTTCATCGAGGGCGACGTGGCGGAGGTCGGCCCCGAGGGCTCCTACACGGTGCGGACCGACCATGGGCCGCTGCGCGCGACCTCCGCGGCGTCGCTGCCGGTGGGGACCCGCGTCGTGGTCTGCATCCGTCCCGAGCACGTGGGGCTCGAGGCCGGCGACCCCCCGGCCGGCGACCACCCCGCCTGGGAGGGGGTGGTCCAGGCCCGGGCGTTCCTCGGGGAGTCGGTGGACCACGTGGTCGCCGTCGGCGGCCTGGAGGTCCGGGCGCGGTGCAACCCCACCCTCTCGATCCCGCCGGGGACGCGGGTGTGGCTCACGTTCCCCGACACCGCCTGCACGCTGATCCCGGCCGATGGCTGAGGCGCGGCCCCGGGTCTCCCGCAACCCGCTGGCCCGCTCGAACCCGCTCGCGCCCATCTACGTCTGCGTCTTCCTCTTCAGCGCCGGCGAGGCGATGCTCCACGTCCTGGTCCCGCCCTACCTCGCGGTCGAGCTGCGGGCCGGCCCGGCGGAGGTCGGTACCGTGCTCGGGGTGTTCGCCGGCGCCGCCCTCGCCGCCCGGCTGCCGGTGGGCGCGGTCTACACGACCGCTCGGGCGCGACGGCTGCTCACGGTGGGGGGCGCGATGTCGGCGGGGGCCTTCGCGCTCGTGCCGCTCGTCCGCGGGACGGTGCCGTTCGGGGCGCTGATGGCGATCGACGGGTTCGGGTGGTCGATGGCCACCACGGCCCAGATGGCGGCGCTCGTCGCGGCCCGGCCTCCGGGGGTGTCCACGGCGTGGGCGATGGGTTGGTACTCGGGGTTCAACGGGCTGGGCCACACGGTCGCCGGCGCGACGGCCGGGTTCCTCGCCGACACCTTCGGGTTCACCGTGAGCTTCCTGGTGCTCGCCGCGGTCCCGGCGGTCGCCGCGGCGATCATGGTGGCCGCCCTGGGCCGGGCGGACCTGGGCCCCGCCGCCGACCTCCTCGAGCGCCCGGCGAGGCTCCGGGAGGCGTGGCGCCACCTCGCGGGGATGCCGGCGGTGGTCTGGGCCGGCGTGCTGATCATGGTCTACATCAACTTCGTGAGCGGGATCATGAACAGCTTCCACCCGCTCCTCGTGATCCCCGCGGGGCTCTCCATCACGCAGATCGGCGTGCTGGTCACCGTGCGCGCCTGGGGATCGTCGACCGTGCGACTCGGCTCGGGGTTCATCTTCGGACGGACCGACGGGAGGTGGATGACGCTCCCGCTCCTGCTCGCGGGGGCGGCGTCGCTGTTCCTGCTCCCCAGCTTCCGCTCGTCGTTCGCGCTCCAGGTCCCGCTGTTCGCCGCCGCCGGGGTCTCCCGAGGGCTCCTGCGGGTGACAGGCTCGGCCGAGGCCTTCGACGGCGTTGGCGACGAGGACGACCGGCGGCACGGCATGACGGCCGCCCTCCTCCACGCCGGGCTGGACCTCGGCAAGCTGATCGCGCCCCTCGTCGGGGGGTTCGTGGCCGAGGCGTTCGGGCTCGCGGCGATGTTCCGCCTGGTCCCCCTGGCCCTCCTCGCCGCCTACCTGCCCCTCGAGCTCGCCGCCCGCCGCAGCATGGCCGCCCGGCCCCGGCTCGGGCGCGCCTGAGGCTCAGGCCGGCGGCGGGAGGTCGGGGGCCTCCCGGCCCCAGCCCTCCGGGGCCCGGCACACGACGGCGTCCCCCTTCCGCCCCGCGTACCAGGAGCAGGCCGGGCACCGCTCCACGTCCAGCGCTCCCCGCAGGGGGCAGGTGACGACGCCCTCCCGGACCTCGAGCATCCGCGTCGCGAGCATCACGGCCGGACCCTACGGTCCACCTCCCCGTCCCCGGCAGGGCCGTCCGGCCCCCCCGGGCGGGGACCCGGGTCCCTCGACCCGCGCGGTCCCGCGACCCGTCGGCCCCGACCCGGCCTACCCCACCCCCAGGAACGCGAGCACCCGCCGCCAGGCGTCGGCGCAGGCTTCGGCGTGCTCGGTCATCGCCCGGTCGAAGAAGCTGTGGGGGGCGCCCGGGTACACGACGACCTCGTGGGGCACGCCGGACGCGGCCAGGGCCTCGCGGTAGGCCTCGACCTGATCGGGGGTGATCCCACGGTCGGCCCCGCCGAACAGGGCGAGCACCGGCGCGCGCAGGAGCCCGCGCCGGGCCTCCTCGATCGGGGAGCTGCCGTCGCCCCGGGCCGGCCACCCGTAGAAGCCGATCACGCCGTCGATCCCGGGCTGGGATGCCTGGAGGAGCGCCGCGCGGCCCCCGAAGCAGAAGCCCAGCACGAAGACGCGCGACGCCCCCCGCTCCCGCAGCGTCGCGGCGGCGGCCCGGACGTCGGTCCGGAGATGGTCGTCGGTCGTCCGCTCCCGGTGCGGGGCGAAGTCGAACGCCTCGTCCCGGTACCCCGGCCCGGCGGTCCGGCCGTAGGGGTCGATGGCGAGGGCGTGGGCCCCGGCCTCCGCGAGCTGCTCGGCGAGGTCCTCGTAGTAGGGGTGGAGACCGCGGACGTCGGGCAGGACGACCACGCCCGGCGCGCCCGGTTCCCCGGTGCGGGCCAGGCGGGCCGCGATCCGGTTGCCGTCCTCGGCGACGAGCTCGAGGCGCTCGGACGACGCGAGCCCGCCGGTCCGGGGCGGGCGCGGCGCGCGGGCCGAGGGGTCGACGCACATCGTTCACGCCCCGTACTTCGCCAGGCGCCCGGCGTTCGCCAGGAGGATCGGGAGCAGGTCCGTGGACCGGCGCAGGCCGAGCCCGCCCGCCCGGCACCACCGCTCCCCGAACCGCTGGACCTCGTCACGCCCGCACCGCGGCCCGCGGACCAGCACGGGGACCGGGTGCCAGGAGTGGGCCGCCATCTGCGATGGGGTCGCGTGGTCGCCGGTCACCGCCACCACGTCGGGCCCGAGCGCCAGGAGGTCCGGGATGGCCGCGTCCAGGGCCTCGATCGCCGCGATCTTCCGGGCCCGGTCGCCGTCCTCCCCCGCGGAGTCGGCGTCCTTGTGGTGGACGAAGAAGAAGTCGAACCGGGGCCACGCCTCCCGGACCAGCGCCACCTGGCTCCCGAGGTCGGCGGGCTCGCCGAGCACCTCGAACCCGAGGAGCTTGGCCACCCCCCGGTACATCGGGTACACGGCTGCGGCGCAGGCGCGCAGACCGGTCCGCTCGGGGAACGGGGGCAGCTCGCGGTGGGTGTCGAAGCCGCGGAGGAGGAGCCCGTTGGCCCGGGGCTCGTCCGCGAGGACCCGCCGCGCCTCGGCGACCACCGCCGCCACGAGCTCCGCCGTCCGCCGGGCCTCGGGCCTCGTGGGGCGCGGAGGGAGCGGCGGGACCCCCACGCCCTGCGGGTCGGTGTCCGTGACGCCGGGGTCGAGCCCCTCCCCCCGGAGGACCACGAGGAGCCGGTGCTGCCGCTCGTGACGGAAGAACACCCGGACCCCCTCCACCCTGACCTCCCGCTCGAGCCGCTCCACCACCCTCCGGGCCTCGTCGTCGGGGATCCGCCCCGCCCGGCGGTCCACGACGTTCCCCGCCTCGTCGAGCGTGCAGAGGTTCCCCCGGGCCGCCACGTCGCCCGGGGCGAGGTCGAAGCCGAGCCCGGCGGCGGAGAGGGCCCCCCGGCCCAGCTCGAACGCGAGGGGGTCGTAGCCGAACAGCGCCAGGTGGCCCGGCCCCGAACCGGGCGTGATCCCCGGGCCCACCGGCTCCAGCAGCCCGGTCACGCCCTCCGCGGCGAGCCGGTCGAGGTTCGGGGTCCGGGCCTCCTCGAGCTCGGTCCCGTGGCGCTCGTCGGCCATCCCGCCCAGCCCGTCCACCACGACCAGGAGGATCTTCGAGGCGGACTCGCGGACGAGCGAGCGGAGGTCCATGGCGCGCATCGTAGCAACCGACCGACCCGGCCGAGATGGTATGATCATCGGACCATCGACCGGCAGGGGAGGCGACGGTGGATCCGGGCCGGGGTCGGGGCGACCGGTACGAGCTGGGGATGCGGGTCCGCCGCGAGGTCCTGGGCGACGAACACGTGGACCGGGCGGCGGCGGAGCGGTCGGTCCTCGACGCGGACTTCCAGGACTTCATCACCGAGACCGCCTGGGGCTCGGTCTGGTCCCGGCCCGGGCTCGACCGCCGGACGCGGAGCCTGCTCACGATCGCGATCCTCGCCGCCCTCGGGCGGCGCGAGGAGCTCGCGATGCACCTGCGGGCGTCCCGGCGGACCGGGGTGGAGCCCGAGGAACTCGCCGAGGCCCTGTTCCACGTCGCGGTCTACGCGGGGATCCCGGCCGCCCACGCCGCGTTCGGCCTGGCCCGGTCGGTGCTGGAGGGGGAGGGCGATGGCTGAGGGGCGCTGGTCCCGCCGGGCGGAGCGGCCCGGGGAGTACCCCGCCTACCTGTTCGAGGCGTACCGCTCGACGAGCCGGCGGGCGCCCACTCGACCCCTCCTCGAGGCCCCGCTCACGCTCTCGGAGCTCTCCGGCCCGGGACCGGCGATGGCCGGGATGGTCGAGCCGGACGCCGACCTCACGACGAACGCGGGGACCGGCGGGGAGGCGATCGGCGAGCGGATCATCGTGACCGGACGGGTCCTGGACGCGGACGGCCGCCCGCAGCCCGGCACGCTGGTCGAGGTATGGCAGGCGAACGCCGCCGGGCGCTACCACCACGAGCGGGACCTCCACGGGGCGCCCCTCGATCCGAACTTCCTCGGTCTGGGCTGGTGCCTCACCGACGACGACGGGCGCTACCGGTTCCTCACGATCAAGCCGGGGGCCTACCCCTGGCCCAACGACCCGAACTCCTGGCGTCCGGCCCACATCCACTTCTCGCTGTTCGGACCGTCGTTCGTGACCCGGCTGATCACGCAGATGTACTTCCCGGGGGACCCGCTGCTCCCGCTGGACCCGATCTTCAACTCGATCCCCGACGAGGGGGCCAGGGCCCGCCTGGTCGCCCGGTACGACCACCAGGTCACCCAGCCCATGTGGGCGCTCGGGTTCGTGTGGGACATCGTGCTGGCGGGCCCCCGGGCCACCCCCTTCGAGGACGCCGAGCGTCGGTATGCCTGAGCCCACGCCTCCCCAGACCGTCGGGCCGTTCTTCCACCCCTGCCTCCTGCGGCTGGCGCGCACCGTGCTCGCCGGGCCCGAGGCCGAGGGCGAGCGGATCCGCCTCGAGGGTAGGGTCCTGGACGGCGACGGGGCGCCCGTGGACGACGCCATGGTCGAGCTGTGGCAGGCGGACTCCTTCGGCCGGTTCCGGCACCCCCTCGATGACCGAGAGGGCCCCCGGGACGCGGGGTTCCTGGGGTTCGGCCGGACGGGGACGGACGCCGAGGGCCGGTTCGCCTTCGACACGGTGAAGCCGGGACGCGTGCCGTGGCCGGGGGGCGGGTGGCAGGCCCCCCACGTCTGCCTCCACGTGTTCGCCAGGGGGCTCCTGGACCGCCTCACGACCCGCTGCTACTTCGAGGACGACCCCGCCACCGCCGAGGACCCGCTCCTCCGCCTGGTGCCCGAGGAGCGGCGGCCCACGCTGATCGCCCGCCGGGCGGCGGGCCCCGGGGCCGCGTACCGGTTCGATATCGTCCTCCAGGGCGAGCGCGAGACCGTGTTCTTCGACCTGTGAGAGGGGCGGCGGTGGGGGAGGCCGGCGACCGGCCGGGGACGACGTGACCGACCCCGTCGACCCGCTCGCCACCACCGAGCGGATGGAGGCGGCGTTCTCGCCCGCCGCCAGGGTCGCCGCGATGTTGCGGTTCGAGGCCGGGCTGGCGCGCGCCCAGGCCCGGGTCGGGATCGTCCCGCCGGAGGCCGCCCGGGCCATCGAGGGGGCCTGCGACGTGGGTCGGTTCGACCTCCCGGCCCTCTTCCGCCGCGCGGAGGTCGACGGGAACCTCGCGATCCCGCTGGTCCGCGAGCTCACCGCCCTCGTCCCCGAGGAGGCCAGGAGCTACGTCCACCTCGGCGCCACGAGCCAGGACGCGATCGACACCGGGCTCGTGCTCCAGGCCGCGGAGGGGCTCGAGGTCCTGCGGGACGACCTGCTCGCGGTGGGCCGGGCCTGCGCCGGGCTCGCCGAGCGCCACGCCGGGACCCCGATGGTGGGGCGGACGCTCCTCCAGCACGCGGCGCCGATCACGTTCGGGCTGAAGGCGGCCCGGTGGCTCGCGTCGGTGACCCGGGAGCTGGAGCGGCTGGCGGCCCTCCGCCGCGCGCTGCCGGTCCAGCTGGGGGGCCCCGTGGGGACCCTCGCGACGATGGGCCCCGAGGGGCCCAGGGTGGTCGTGCTGCTCGCCGAGGAGCTGGGGCTCGCCGCTCCCGACCTGCCCTGGCACGCGGAGCGGGCCCCGGTGGCCGAGCTCGCCGCCGGGGTCGCCATCGCGGCGGGGTCCGCCGCCAACGTCGCCGCGGACATCCTGCTGCTCTCCCAGACCGAGGTGGGCGAGGCCGCGGAGGGCGGGCCGCCCGGGGGCGGGGGGTCGTCCTCGATGCCGCAGAAGCGGAACCCGGTGCACGCGCCGCTCGCCGTCGCGGCGGCCCGGATCGCCGCGGCCAACGCCGGGGCGGTCCTCGCCTCGATGGCGCACGAGCACGAGCGCGCGGTCGGAGCCTGGCAGGTGGAGTGGTCGGCCGTCCCCCAGCTCTTCCGAGCCGCGGCCGCCGCCGTGGGCCACGTCCGGGCGGCCGTCGAGGACCTCCGGGTGGACCCGGCGCGGATGCGGGCCAACCTGGAGCTCGGCGGTGGGCAGGCGATGGCCGCCTCGCTCGCCTCGGCCCTGGCCCCGGTCCTCGGCGGCCCCGAGGCGTTCCGGGTGGTCGCCGAGGTGTGCCGGCGGGCCGCCGCGGAGGGCCTCGACCTCCTCCGGGCGGCCGAGGAGGAGCCCCGGGTGGCGGAGGCCCTCTCCCCGGAGGCGCTCCGGGAGGCGCTCGACCCCGAGCGCGCCCTCGGAGCGGCCGAGCTCTTCGTCGGTCGGGCCCTGGATCGGTTCCGGGCCGTGGAGGAGGCGGTCGGCCCGTGACCTGCCCCGGGATCCGGGTCGAGGTGGACGGGGCCGCGCTGTTCGCGGTGTCCCAGGGGCCGGAGGACGCGCCGGCGATCCTGTTCTCGAACTCGCTCGGCACCGACGTGCACGCCTGGGAGCACCAGGCCGAGGCCCTCGCGGGGACGTTCCGGGTGGTCCGCTACGACGCGCGGGGGCACGGCCGCTCCGACGCGCCCCCCGGCCCCTACACGATCGACCGGCTGGGCGCCGACGCCGTGGGCGTGCTCGACGCGCTCGGGATCGAGCGGGCCCACGTCTGCGGGATCTCGCTCGGAGGGATGGTCGCGCTGTGGCTCGCCGCCCGCCACCCGGAGCGGGTGGGCCGGGCCGTGTTCGCCGCCACCGCGGCCCGGATCGGGAGCAGGGAGCTCTGGGAGGAGCGGGCCCGGGCGGTGCGGGCGGGGGGCACCGCGGCGATCCGCGACCTGGTCGTGTCGCGGTTCTTCTCGCCCGCCTTCGCCGCGGGCCAACCCCGGACGGTCGAGCGCTTCACGGAGGCGCTCCTCGGGATGTCGGCGGAGGGGTACGCGGCCTCGTGCCTGGCCCTCGCCGAGGCCGATCTCCGCGACGCGGTCGGGGGGATCCGGTGCCCTTCCCTCGTGATCGTCGGGGACCTGGACGTGGCGACGCCCCTCGCGGAGGCCCGGTGGCTCCACGGGCGGATCCCGGGGAGCGGGCTGCTCGTCCTCGAGGGCGCCGCGCACCTGTGCAACGTCGAGCGGCCGGGGCCGTTCACCGAGGCGCTCGTGCGGTTCCTCTCGGCCCCCTGAGGGGGCGTGGGCGTCGGTTCAGTGGGAGGTCGGATGCGGGTCGGGTTCTGCGGGTTGGGGAACATGGGGCTGCCCATGGCGGCGCGGCTGGTCGAGGCCGGCCACGAGGTCACGGCGTGGAACCGGACGGCCGCGAGGGCCGGACGGCTGCCGGGCGCGAGGGTCGCGGCGAGCCCGGCGGAGGCGGCGCGGGGCGCGGCGTGCGTGATCACCATGCTGGCCGACGGCCGGGCCCTCGAGGAGGTGGTCCTCGGAGCTGGAGGCGTCGCGGAGGGCCTGGCCCCCGGGTCCGCGCTGATCGACATGTCCACGGTGGGCCCGGAGGCCGCCCGCTCCGTCGCCGCGCGCCTCCCCCAGGGGGTCGCGTTCCTCGACGCCCCGGTCCGGGGCGGCCCGGCGCGGGCGGAGCGTGGGGAGCTCAAGATCCTGGTGGGCGCCCACCCCGCGGACTACGAGCGCTGGGCGCCGCTCCTGCGGGTGCTCGGCGAACCCCGGCACGTCGGCCCGCCGTCCTCGGGCCAGGCCGCCAAGGTCCTGAACAACTTCGCCGGGATCGCGCTGATCTCGGTCCTCGGGGAGGCGCTGGCCGTCGCCGACGCGCTCGGGATCGACGAGGAACGGGCCCGCGCGCTGCTCGCCGAGACCCCCCTGCGCGCGACCCTCGAGCACCAGTGGCCGCGGATCGAGCGCGGCGGGGAGCCGCCGAGCTTCCGGCTCCGCCTGGCCGCGAAGGACCTCGCGCTCGGCCTGGGAGCCGTGGGCGACGGCCTGAGGGTCGCGGCGGGCGCCCTGTCCTGGCTCCGGGACGCCGAGCGCGACGGACTGGGCGAACGGGACCAGTCCTCCGTCGTGGGCTTCATCCGGGGGGCGGTGAACCGGCCGGGGCCCGGGGGCGGGTGAGCGCCGGCCGGGGGGCGGCCAGGACCGCGAGGCCGGCCAGGACGAGGGCGGCGCCGGCGAGGGCCGCCGGGCCGGGCCGCTCGCCCAGGAGGGCCACCCCGAGGGCCGCCGCCGTGAGGGGTTCCGCGAGGGAGAGCGTCACCGCGGTGGGCGCCGGCACCCGCCCCAGGCCGGTCGAGAACAGGACGTAGGCGAGGGCGGTGGCGACCAGCCCGAGGTGGAGCGCCACCGCGAGGCCGCGCGGAGCCGCGAGCCAGCCCAGGTCCGAGGCGAACAGGATCGGCGAGAGCCCGACGGCGGCGAGCGGGAAGACGGCCCCGGCCACCGCCACCGGCGGACGACCCGCGAGGAGCCTCTTGGCCGCCGTCGCGTACACCGCGTAGCAGAGGCCGGCGCCGAGCGCGAACGCCACGCCCACCGGGTCGACGTCCGCCCGCCGGCCGCCGATCGCGAGGAGCGACGTCCCCCCCACCGCGAGGGCGGTCGCCACCGCCCACCGCCGCCCCGGCCAGCCGCCCTCCAGGGCCCGGGCCAGGGCCCCCGCGAAGACCGGTGCGCTGCCGATCGCCGCGATGGTCCCCACCGCGACGCCGGTGCGCGCCACCCCGGAGAAGAACAACGGTTGGTAGCTCCCCATCCCCGCGGCCGCGGCGAGGAGCGCGCCGCGCGGCCACCGGTCGAGCCCCCGGAACGCGCCGGTGGCGAGGGCCAGGACGAGGAGGGCCGCCCCGCCGACCGCCATCCGCACCGCGCCGATCGCCTCAGAGGAGGCGCTGGCCGGCGCCAGGGCCTGCGCGGTCCCCGTGGTTCCCCACAGGACCGCGGCCGAGAGCACCTGGAGCCGGCCCCGGTCGGTGGCGCGCACGCGTCGAGTATCGCGGAAAGCGCGGCCCCGCCACGGAACGCGAAGCGCGTTCTGCCTGTCCTGGCGAACCGCCATCTACCTGCGGATTTGCGCCCGGGAAGGGGGGTGATAGGTTCGGCCGGCAACCGGTTCGGAGGGGGTGGAGGGATGCGACGAGCCGTCGCAGTGGCGTTCGTTGCGGTCGCGGTGGTGGCCGGGCTCGCGGTGCCCGCGGTCGGGCGGGATCGCCCGGTCAACACGTCGCGGCTGATCGCGACCAAGCTGGTCCCCGACATCAGGCAGTTCGACGTGCTGCCGGGGACCGCCGGCGGGCCGTTCAGCAAGAAGCAGATCGAGCGGTTCCGGTGCACATCGAGCGGGAACCCGACGGCCGGGGCGATCGATATCTCGTGCAACACGACGCTCTTCGGGCAGGACTTCGCGCCCGACAACGAGATGGCCGTCGCGGTGGACCCGCTCAACCCGGACCACGTGCTGGCGGGCTCCAACGACTACTACTACCGGTTCAACAACCGGACCGGCGCCCGGCAGGCCATCGTGCCGACGGGGTTCTTCACCTCGTTCGACGGCGGGCAGAGCTGGGTGGACGGCCAGGTGCCGATGGGGCGGGGGAACGGGAACGGGGACCCGGCGCCCGCGTTCGACTCGAGGTTCTCTGGCCCCTGCCCAGGCGCGCCCGAGGATACGTGCAGCATGGCGCTCATGGCCCAGCTCTCGAACGTGGGCGGCCAGAGCGGCCCGTTCGTCGCCCAGGGCGACGTCTCGGTGAGCCGGTCGCTCGACGGCGGCATCACCTGGGAACCGCCGGTGACCGTGTTCCAGGGCCAGGGCGCGGGGCTCGGCCCCGCGAACAGCGCGGTGTTCTGGGACAAGGAGTTCATCGCGGTCGACAACTGGCCAGGCTCGCCCTACTTCGGGCGCATCTACGTGACCGCCACCAGGTTCCTCAACGGGCTGTTCGGCAGCTACGCGGAGTCGCCCATCTACATCAGCTGGTCCGACGACGGCGGCCTCACGTGGTCGGCGCCGAAGGAGATCTCGGGCTCGCACCCGAGCTGCACGTTCCAGACGACGGGGCCGGAGGGCGAGTGCGACGAGGACCAGTTGAGCTACCCGGTGGTGGCCCCCGACGGCACGGTCTACGTGCACTTCCACAACTACCAGAACGGTCCCAACGACCCGACGTGCGCGACGGTCGGCGGCGCCTGGGAGGTCGGGTGCGACTTCGACGCCCAGATCATGGTGGTGAGGTCCACGGACGGCGGCGTCACCTGGTCGGGCCCCGTCCCCGTCGTCCAGCTCGAGGACGGCCTGTCGGACATGCCGTACTCGGTGATCTTCCGGCAGACCATCTGGGGGCACCAGATCCGCTGGAACGCGGCCGGCAACATCGCGGTGGACCCCACCGATTCGAACCACGTGGCCATCGTCTTCGCCGACCGGGGAACCCCCAACCCGAACGCAACGCCGGGGTGCTTCTTCACGCTCCCCGGCGAGGCGCCGTTCTACGACCCGTGCGACGCGGGTCCGGGGTCGGACACCGACGTGTTCGTGGTCGAGTCCTTCGACGGCGGCGCGACGTGGTCGGGGCGGACCCAGGTCGGGAGCGACTCCGGCGAGCACGAGTGGTTCCCGTGGGCCGGGTTCACGTCGGACGGCACGCTCGTCGTGGCCTGGGACAAGGACGCGGTCCCGCCCGGGGACGTGCCCGAGGGCGGCGAGGCTGTGGCCAACGACGTCTTCAACCACGTGCTGTGGGACGGGAGCGGCGTGCAGACCCTGGGTCCCGACGAGCTGGTGGACGTCTCCGTCACGCACTGGGCCGGGCAGTACACGACGGCCTGGCCGGCGGTCTGCGGCCCGGGCGGCTACAGCGACCCGCCCGTGGCGGACGCCGAGGGCAAGGACTGCAACGTCTTCCACGGCGACTACACCGGGCTCGCCGTGGACGCGCTCGACCGGATCCACGTCGTCTGGACCGGCCTGAACGCGGACGCGACCGCGCCGCAGGTCGACTTCTACACCGGCGCCTTCCACGACGGGAAGCGGCAGGACGCGATGTACCGGCTCGTGGATCTCGGCGCGTAGCGCGGGTCCTTCGGGCCGGACGAGGGGCGCCCGGGACTCCCCACCGGGCGCCCCTCACGTCTCCGCGCGGGGGCGCGACCGGGGAGCCGCCCCGGCGACCGCCCGTGCCGGGGCCGCCCTCAGGGGGTCGTGACGGGGCCCAGCACGAGCCCCGAGAGCAGGAAGAACACCGGTGCCACGAACAGGGCGGCCACGAACAGCCAGAGCCGGAGGTTCGTCCGCACCACCCAGTCGTCGAGGGCGATGATCCCGCGGGCCACCGGCCGGTAGAGGAACGTCAGGATGAACAGCGAGACGAGGGCCACGCCGATCGCCTCGGCCAGCACGATCCGCACGCCGCCGGGGTCCCCCAGGACCATCGCCGCGACCAGGGTGTCGGCGAGCGTCGTGATGTTCGCCCCCATGATGTACGGGATCGATTCGCGCCGGGTGACGTGGCCCTTGCTCGCGAGCGGCACGAGGGCGGTGAGCGCGACCGAGACCGAGAGCGTGAGGGTCGCCGCCACGCACCCCAGGAAGAACATCGGCCAGGGCTTGCGGAGCCAGTGCTGGTTGTTCTCCGCGTGCCGCTCGTGGTCGATCTCGGGGAGCACCAGGTCGAGGAGCTTGAACGAGACCAGGATCACCGCGAGGCCCACCGGGAGGAGGAGGCCGGAGGGAACGATCCCCCCGCCCCCGCCCGAGCCGGCGATCAGGCGGACCGCGGGCCCCCAGACCACGTCGATCACCGAGAGGAGCTCCCGCGACGCCTCCAGGTGGATCGCGGCGAGCGTCCCCCGCTTCACCATCACGTAGCCGATCACCATCCCCGGGAGGTAGACGAGCGCGGTGAGGGAGAGGGCCAGGACCCCCATCCCGATGGACCGCTCGCGCCGTCCGCCCCGCCCCCGGACCGCGTAGAGGAAGCCGACCAGGAGGACGATGAACGACGCCCCCAGGCGGGAGCCGGAGAGCATGGTGAACGTCTGGAGGTCGTTGATCGTCCCGGCGTGGTGGAGGTTCAGGGCCACCGCCGCCACCGGGGAGCCCGACAGCACGATGTAGGCCGAGAGCCACCCGAAGCCCAGCGTGGAGAGGCCGTTGGCGAACGGGAACTTCCCCTTGATGTCCCCCGAGACGGCCTGGGCGCCCCGGCTCATCAGCTGGATCGCCAGGATGAACAGGAACAGGGCGACCGCGAAGTGGAGGACCTTCTCGAGGAGGAGCCGCCGGTCCCGCGGGCGGGCCCCAGCCCCGTCCCGGGGCCAGGCCTCTTCGAGCGCCTCCTCCCGGAGCTCGGCGGGGTCGCCCTCGCCGTCCCCCTCCGCCGCGCGCGGGGGGACCTGGTGCCTCGTGCGGGTCGGGTCGGGATCGTTCCTCACGGTCCCTCTCGGGGGTCGGGCAACCGGAGCCCCACCCTACCCGGGCTCCCCGACCGCTGCCAACATCCGTTCGCGGTACGGCGGACCCGCCGCCGGAAGGGTCGCACCGCCGGGAGGAAGGCCCCGCGCCGGGCGGAGGGCCCCGCGCCGGGCGGAGGGCCCCGGCCCCGGGAGGCAGGGTCCAGGGCCGGCCGGCCGCCAGCCGGTCGCCGCTCAGGCCGCGACCACGATCCGGTTCCGGCCGGACTCCTTGGCCTCGTAGAGGGCGGCGTCGCAGCGGCGGATGAGCTCCGTGGCGGACTCCAGGCCGTTCCACGAGGCGAGCCCGGTGGAGCAGGTCTGGCCGCTGGGGACACCCTCCCGGAGGCGCTCGAGGATCCGCCGGGCGGCGTCGAGCGGGCAGCCCGGGAGGATTACCGCGAACTCGTCGCCCCCCAGCCGGGCCAGGACGTCTCCGTCCCGGAGCGCGCCCCGCCAGCGCGCCGTGACCTCCTTGAGGAGCCGGTCCCCGGCTTGGTGCCCGTGCTCGTCGTTGTACTCCTTGAACCGGTCGAGGTCGATCAGCGCCACGCACACCGGCGTGCCCTGGTCCTCGGCCCGGGAGATCGCGGCCTCGATGTCCTCCTCCCACGCCCGCCGGTTGCTCACCCCGGTGAGGGGGTCGGTCCGCGCCAGGCGCGCGAGCTGCTCGGCGTGGGCCCGGAGGAACTCGAACAGCCGCTGGACCCCGAACCCCACGCCGAACGTGATGACGAGGAGCAGGAGGGTCCGCGGCCACTGCGGCGCCGCGTCGGGGACCAGGAGCAGGGGCGAGATCAGGATCAGGCCCACGCCGGCGACCCCTGCCGCGACCTCCACGATCGACCCGTAGACGGCGAGCCAGAGCACGGGGACCAGGACGAGCTGCGCGAACATCGAATCGTGGCCGCCGGTCCCCTCCCGGATCAGGAAGGCCACCGCGGCGTAGGCGAGCGGCGGCCCGACCTGCGCGTACGCGGGGAGCCGGTCCCAGGGCACGAGCTGGAGCGCGGAGATCGTGAGGGCGGTGATCGTCGCGGCCTGGATCAGCAGACGGCCGCCCTCGGGCGGTGCGGTTCCGATGGCCACCGCGAGGAGCGCGGAGAACGCCGCCCCGACCAGCGGACCGAGGTCGCGGAACAGCACCTCCCGCGAGAGCGGCTGGGTCCTGGCGGCGACCTGCACCCGGGTCATCCGGTTCCCCTCCCCCGAGCCCTGCTCGGGATCGACTAGCTACTCAGGGTTCTCGGCATCGGACCCCCTCCGGCTCGAGCGCGCGGCCGGCGGATTTTGCCGGGCCCCGAGCGGGGAGCCGATGGTGGGACGGATGGGGGATGCGGTCCCTGCCGATCGGCCCCGGGCGGACGGCCGTCCCGCGGCGCCCGGGGCGGACGGCGGTGGCGATCCGCCGGGCGCGCGGGTACCTTGATCTGCGGAGGAGGTGGAGCAGATGGGCATCCTGGAGAAGGTCAAGGAGACCACGCAGCACGTGGCCGCGGACCTCCGGGAGGGCGCCGCGCACATGGCGGCCGACCTCAAGAAGGGCGCCGCCCAGCTCCAGAGCAAGGTGGAGCAGGTGCAGCTCCGCCGGAAGGCCGATGAGCACGCGAAGGACATCGGCTACCTCGTGGTGCGCGAGCGGACCCAGGGCGCGCAGGTCCGCGAGGAGATCGACCGCCTGGTCCAGGCCATCGTGGACCTCGAGCGGCAGATCGAGGAGGCGCGGGCCCGCGAGGAGGCCCAGGGCGAGGCCGGCCCGGAGGCGACGGCCGCGACCCCGGCCCCGGCGACGACGGGGCCGGCGGCCACGAGCGAGGCGAC
>DATMBJ010000097.1:0-13625 GCA_035559315.1 Actinomycetota bacterium | reverse complement strand
CGCCGACCCCGCGGCCCGGGGGCCGCGCCCCCGCCTCCGAGCTGAGCGCGGCGCCGAGGTCGACCCGCCCCCCCGGCGGGGAGGGGGGCGGCCGCTGCTACCTTCGGGGCGATGGACGACCCGCCCGAACCGGCCGACCCGGACCCCCGGACGGCGAGCCCGCCGGCCCGGCTCCGCCGGCTCGCCCGGCGGATCGCCGTGGACGTGGCGCCCCTGCGCGTCTCCCGGGACTTCCGCCTGCTCTGGACCGGGCTCCTGATCTCCGAGGCCGGCTACCAGTTCACCCTGGTCGCCACGTTCGTCCAGGTCACCCAGCTCACCGGGTCGCCGGCCGCGGTGGGGGCGGTCGGCCTCGTGGGGCTCGCGGGCCTCGTGGTCGGCACGGTGGTCGGCGGCACGTTCATCGACCGCTACGACCGACGGACGATCCTGGTGTGGTCGCAGGTCGCGTTCATGGTGGCGACCGCGACCCTCCTCGCGGGGGCGCTCATGGAACGACCCCCGCTCGCGCTGATCTACGGCGCCGTGGCCCTGATCGCGACGGTGGCCGCGGTGGACGGCCCGACCCGCTCGGCGATGACCCCCCGCCTCGTGGGGCGCGCGCTCCTCCCCGCGGCCCTCGTGCTGAACCAGGTGATCTGGAACGGGACCGGCCTGGTCGGGCCCGCCCTCGCCGGGATCGTGATCGACCGCCTGGGCCTGGCCTGGGCCTACGGGGTCGACCTCGTGACCTACGTCGCGATGCTCGCGGCCGCGGCCCGCATCCGCCCGCTCCCGCCCGAGCCGGGGACCGAGGCCCGCTCGGGGTGGGAGGCGGTGCGGGAGGGGTTCCGGTACCTGCGCGGGCGGCGGGTCCTCCAGGCCACGTTCCTGATCGACGTGGTGGCGATGGTGTTCGGGATGCCGCGCGCGCTCTTCCCCATCCTCGCCGACGTCCAGTTCCACCGGGGGCCGGCGGTCGTGGGGCTCCTGTTCTCGGCGCCCGCGGTCGGCGCGCTCCTCGGCGCGCTCACCGCGGGGTGGGTGGGGAAGGTCCGGCACCAGGGCCGGGCCGTCGTGTGGGCCGTGGCCGTCTGGGGGGTGGGGATCACCGCGTTCGGGCTCGTGGGGGAGAACCTCTGGCTGGGGCTCGCGTTCCTCGCCCTGGCCGGCGCCGCCGACGTGATCTCGGCGGTGTTCCGGGGGACGATCCTCCAGCTCACGGTCCCCGACGTGCTCCGGGGCCGTCTGTCGGCGATCAACATCCTCGTCGTCACGGGCGGGCCCCGGCTCGGCGACCTCGAGGCGGGGCTCGTCGCGGCGGCCTTCACGCCCCAGGTCTCGGTCGTCTCCGGCGGGATCCTCTGCGTCGTCGGCGCGTTCGCGCTGGCCCGCCTGGTCCCGGCGTTCTGGCGCTACCACGCCGGGGAGCCGGCCTGAGACCCAGGGCCGCGCGACCGGGCGCGGGCGTGGGAGGATGGTGGGAGGAGTGCCCGGACGGCCGGACAGGACGGCCTCAGCGTTCGGAGGTGGCGATGGCCGAGCGGCGGGTGCGCGAGGGCGACCTCCTGTGGGAGCCCCCGGCGGAGCTCCGGGAGCGATCGAACCTCGCGCGGTACATGGGCTGGCTCCGCGACGAGCGGGGCCTCGGGTTCGACGACTACCACGAGCTCTGGCGCTGGTCGGTCCGGGACCTGGACGCGTTCTGGCGCTCGATCTGGGACTTCTTCGATGTCCAGGCCGACGGCGAGCCCGACGTGGTCCTGGCCGAGCGGCGGATGCCGGGGGCCCGCTGGTTCCCGGGGGTGCGGCTGAACCACGCCGAGCACCTGCTCCGCGGGGCCGATGACCGCCCCGGGCTCGTGTTCCGGAGGGAGGACGGGCTGTCCCTCGAGATGACCCGCCGCGAGCTCGCCCTCGCCGTCGCCCGGGCCCGGGCGGGCCTCCGGCGGCTCGGGGTCGGCCCCGGCGACCGGGTGGCCGCCTTCCTGCCCAACGCCCCGGAGGCCGTGATCGGGCTGCTCGCGACGGCGAGCCTGGGGGCGATCTGGTCCTCCTGTTCCCCGGACTTCGGGGTCCGCGCGGTCCTCGACCGGTTCGGGCAGATCGAGCCGAAGGTGCTCCTCGCGGTCGACGGCTACCGCTACGGGGGGCGGGAGCACGACCGGACCGGGGTCGTCCGCGAGATCGCCGCCGGGCTCCCCGGCCTCCAGCGGCTGGTGGTCGTCCCCTACCTCCGGCCCGACGCGCCCCCGCCGGAGGGCGCGATGCCCTGGGAGGAGCTGGTGGCCGAGCCCGGCGAGCTCGCGTTCGAGCGGGTGCCGTTCGAGCACCCGCTCTGGATCCTCTACTCCTCGGGGACCACCGGGCTGCCGAAGCCGATCGTCCAGGGCCACGGGGGGATCCTCCTCGAGCACCTGAAGTGCCTCGCGCTCCACCACGACCTGGGGCCCCGGGACCGGTTCTCCTGGTTCACCACGACCGGGTGGATGATGTGGAACTTCCTCGTGAGCGGGCTCGCGGTGGGGGCGACGATCGTGCTCTACGACGGCAGCCCCGGCCACCCCGACCTCACCGCGCTCTGGCGCCTGGCGGCCGAGGTCGGGATCACGTACTTCGGGACCAGCGCCCCCTTCCTCCACGCGTGCATGAAGCGGGGCCTCCGGCCCGGCGAGGTGGTCGACCTCCGGTCGGTGCGGGGGATCGGCTCGACCGGGGCGCCGCTCTCGCCCGAGGGGTTCGCCTGGGTCTACGAGGCGGTCCACCCCGACGTGTGGCTGGGCTCGATGAGCGGGGGCACCGACCTCTGCACGGCCTTCGTGGGCGCCAACCCGCTCCTCCCGGTCCACGCCGGCGAGCTGCAGTGCCGGTGCCTGGGGGCGGCGGTGGAGGCGTTCGACCCCGAGGGGCGGCCGCTCGTGGACGAGGTCGGCGAGCTCGTGATCACCGAGCCGATGCCCTCGATGCCCGTCGGGTTCTGGAACGACCCGGGCGGCGAGCGCTACCGCCGGAGCTACTTCGAGCACTACCCGGGCGTCTGGCGCCACGGGGACTGGATCAAGATCACGTCCCGCGGCTCCTGCGTGATCTACGGGCGCTCGGACGCCACCCTGAACCGGGCCGGGGTCCGGATCGGAACCAGCGAGCTCTACCGGGTGGTGGAGGCGCTGCCCGGGGTCCGCGAGAGCCTGGCCGTCGACACCGGCGAGCTGGGCCGGGAGGGCGAGCTGATCCTGTTCGTGGCGACCGAGGAGGGCGTGGAGCTGGACGACGCGCTCCGTCGGCGGATCGCGGACGCCCTCCGGACCGAGCTCTCGCCCCGGCACGTGCCCGACCGGATCCTGGCGGTCCCGGCCATCCCCACCACGCTCAACGGGAAGCGGCTCGAGGTCCCGGTGAAGCGGATCCTCCTCGGGGCCCGGCCCGAGGACGTGGTGAGCCCCGACGCCCTGGCGGACCCCGGCGCGCTCCGGCCCTTCCTCGAGGTCGCCGAGCGGCTCCGGGCCACCGCGGCATCCCCGTAGCCGCCGCGGGATCCGCGCGCCCGTGGCTCGATCGTCGACCCCGCGCTCAGGGTCCGGGGCGGAGGACGAGCCGGTCGTGGGGCTCGACGACGTCGACCGTCCCCTGGACCCCGGGGGCCACGTACAGCACGAACCCGTCCTCCTCGAGCACCGCGTCCCCCTCCCCCGGCCGGTCCACGAGGTCGAACCGGGCCTGGCCGTCCGGCCCGAGGAAGAGCCGGACCGCGGCGTCGGGGTTGAACCGGCGCGCGGCCTCCTGGGAGCGGCGGAGGATCTCCCGGGCCCGGTCGGTGAAGGCGAGCACGGCCCGATGGTAGCGGGTACCCTCACCCGCGCCAGGCCGCGGTTGCCCCCGGGCCGCCGGGCGCGCATACTGCGTCGGGCCCCCGGGCCTCCTTCGAGCGAGCGGAAGCGATGACCGGCGCACCCTTATGGCGTTCCGTCCCCGCGCCCGGCGCCTATGGGCGTCCTTCCGGGCGGAGCGGCGCACGCTCCGCCAGGGGCTCGTCGCGCTCCTGCTCAGCACGCTCGCCGGCCTGACCGCCGGCCTCACGCTCAGCTCCATCACCCAGACCCTCCGCGAGGTCCCCGGGCTCATGATCCTGATCCCCGCCGCCGTGGGGATGAAGGGGACGATCTTCGGCGCCATCGGGGCTCGCCTCGGCACGAGCATCAACGCCGGGCTCTTCCAGGTCTCCCGCGACCGGGACGGCGTGCTCTACCAGAACGTGTACGTGGGCGTCGTGACCACGTTCTCCTCGGCCCTGTACCTCGCGCTCCTCGCCCGGGCGTCGGCGGCGCTCTTCGGGCTGCCCTCGGTCTCGGTCCTCGACCTCGTCACGATCTCGGTGGTGGGGGGAGCCCTGGGCTCGGCCGTGGCCCTCCTGGCCACGCTGGCGATCGCCTTGCTCTCCCACCGCCGGGGGTACGACCTGGACGCGGTGGCGACCCCCATGGTCACGGCGATCGGGGACATGACCACGATCCCGAGCCTGTTCGCGGCGACGTTCCTCACGAGGGTCGAGGCGCTGAACGCCGCCGTCGCCGCGGTCTCGATCGCCGGGTGCCTCTACGCCACGGTCCGGGGGTTCCGCACCGACCTCCGGGGCGCGCGCCGTGCCCAGCTCGAGATGGCCCCGGTGATCGCCCTGACCCCGGTCCTGGACATCCTGGCGGGCACCGCCGTGGAGGCCCGGCTGGAGCGGTTCGCCGACCTGCCCGCCCTGCTCGTGCCGGTGCCGGTCCTCGTCTCCCAGCTCGGCGCGCTCGGCGGGATCCTGGCCTCGCGCCTGGCCTCCAAGCTCCACCTGGGCCTCGTCGAGCCCCGGGCCGTCCCCCAGCCGCGGGCCGCCCTCGACGCCGGGCTGGTCTCGGTGCAGGGGACGGCGGTGTTCGCGATGATCGGAGGTCTCGCGGTCGCGGTCTCGGCGACCCGGGGCCTGCCGGGCCCGGGGTGGGCGACCCTCGTGGGGGCGGTGCTCGCGACCGGCCTCGCGTCGCTGCCGGTGGCCCTGGTCTGCGCCTACTACGTGGCGATCGGGACCGCCCGGTTCGGCCTGGACCCCGACAACCACGGGGTCCCCATCATCACGAGCGTCATGGACCTCACCGGGGTGCTGGCCTACCTCGCGGTCCTTACACTTATAGGGGTCACACCGCATGGATGACGAACCGAAGAACGTGAAGGAGCTGCTCGTCGAGGCGAAGGACGCCTCCGAGCTGCTGGTGGATCTCGCCTACGCCGCGGTCTTCTTCGACGACGAGGAGCTGGCCGGGGAGGTCGAGAAGCTCGAGGAGCGGATGGAGGGCCACCTCCGTCGCCTGCGGACCCTCGCGGTCCTCGCCGCCCGGAGCCCCGAGGACGCCGAGGCCATCGAGAGCGTGCTCTGGATCGCGGCGGCGATCGACAAGATCGGCGACGCCGCCTCCGACATCGCCCGGGTGGTCCAGGCCGACCTGGGGATCCCGAACGCGCTCCGCGCCGACCTCCGCCACGCCGACGAGATCTCGGGCCGGGTGAAGGTCCGGGAGGGGGCGCCTGCGGTCGGCCGGACCCTCCGGGACCTCTCGCTCCCCACCGAGACCGGGATGTGGGTGATGGCGATCCGCCGGGGGATGGACTGGGAGTTCGACCCCGGGGCCGACACGGTGGTGGGCGAGGGCGACGTGCTCCTGTTCCAGGGCCCGGAGGACGGGGTGAACCTGATCCGGGAGCTGGCGGGGGCCCCGCCCCTCCCGCCGGGGCCGGCCCACGAGGCGCCGCCCCTCTCCGAGCTCGACCGGGCCGTGGACATCCTGGTCGAGATGAAGAACTCGAGCGAGGCCGCGGTGGGCTTCGCCTACTCCTCGCTGCTGTTCAACGACCGCGCGCTCGCCGCCGAGGTCGCCACGCTCGAGACCAGGAGCGACATCCTCCAGGACGAGCTCGAGTCGTGGGTCCTGCGGGCCGCCCCCGAGGCCCGCGACCCCGACGAGCTCCGCGGGCTCCTCCGGATCGCTGCGGCGAGCGAGGCCATCTGCGACGCGGCCCGGGACATGACCTGGTACGTGGAGCACGGCGAGGAGCTCCACCCGGTGGTGCAGATGGCCCTGGAGGAGACCGAGGAGACCGGCGCCATGGTGGTGGTCGAGGAGGGGTCGGCGGCGGACGGGCGCTCGCTCAAGGAGCTCCAGCTCTCGACGGAGACCGGGATGTGGGTCCTCGCGGTCCGCCGGGGCCAGCGGTGGATCTACCGGCCCCGCCCGGCCTTCGTGTTCCAGGCCGGCGACCGGATCGTGGCGCTGGGGCCGGAGGAGGGGGCGCCCGAGCTCGAGGCCCTCTGCCGGGCCCGGCGCGACTCGCTCGTCGAGCCCCTCCCGAGCTGACCCCCGCCGAGCGGCGGCCGCGGTAGGCTTCGCCGGTGCACGCCTACCTCTACCTCCGGGCCCAGCCCGGGAAGCTGGACGACGTGGTGATCGACCTCCACGGGATCCACGGGGTCCGCCACGCGGTCGCGGTCGTGGGCGAGTGGGACGCGATGGCCGCCCTGGAGGGCCCCGACTTCCGGGCCATCGCCCGGGCCGTCCTCACCGAGGTTCACCGGGTCGAGGGGGTCACCCGGACCTACACCGCGCCGGTGGTCCCCCTCGAACTCGTGGGGGTGACCGGGGAGCGGGTCCCGCTCCCCCTCCAGGGCGTGGGGCGGCCGGCGTGCTACGTGCACCTCGACGTCCAGGCCGGGGTGGTGGGGGACGTGGCCCGCACGCTCGCCGCCACCCCCGAGGTCGCGGGCGTCGCGGTCATCGCCGGCCAGTACGACGTCCTCGCCGAGCTCTCCACGGACTGGGAGCACGCCAGCCGGATCATCCTGGAGCGGATCCACACGATCCCGGGCGTCCGTTCCACCAACACCCTCGTGGCGGTCCCCGGGGTCGAGGACGAGGCCGAGCCCTGAGGAACCCTCGAGCGCCGCGGGCGCGCCCCGGACCCGCGCTTGAGCCCCGCCCCCGCCCTCCCCTAGCCTTCGGCCATCCCGATCAGGAAGGAGGAGCGATGCGTCGGCGTCTCGGTCCGCTCGCGTTCGGGCTGGCTCTGGGGCTCGGCGTCGGGGCCCTGGCCGGCCCGGCCCTCCGGGCCCCCGCGGTCCCGGTCTCGGAGGTCCGGCTCCCCGCCTTCTCGAAGGTGGCGTTCCTCTCCCACGTGAACAGCCCCAGGCGGACCCCGCTCTTCCCGGGCGATCCCCCGTTCCGGGCCGAGACCGTCTTCACGGTGGCGGAGGACGGGTTCTACCTCCGCTACCTCCACGAGGGGGAGCACACCGGGACCCACTACAGCGCCCCCTGCCACTTCCACGCCGACGAGATCTGCGCCCAGGACCTGGACCCGGCCGACATGGTCCTCCCCGCGGTCGTGATCGACGTCCGCGCGCAGGTCGCCGCGGACCCCGACTACCGGATCACGGTGGCGGACCTCGAGGCCTGGGAGGACGCCTACGGCCCGATGCCCTCGAACGCGGCGGTCCTCGCGCGGACCGGCTGCTCGAAGTACTGGGGCCCCTCCGACCAGCCGACCGAGCCCACCTACTTCAACTGCGGGAGCGGGCTCCGCGGGTTCCACCAGCCCGGGTTCTCGGTGGAGGCGGTCCGCTGGCTCCTGGACCGCGGGGTGCTGGGCGAGCGGGGGGCGCTGGGGAGCGACACGTTCGGCCCCGACCCCTCGAGCGACCCCCGCTACCGGGCCAGCTCGCTCACGCTCCACGAACACCGGCTCACGCTGGAGAACCTCCACAACCTGGGCGAGCTCTCCCCGGCCGGCTCGTGGATCGTGGTCGGCGGCCCGGTGAACGCCAAGGGCTCGGGCGCGCCCGCGATGGTCTTCGGGCTCATCCCCTGACGAACGCCCCGCGCGGACGCGGCGCCGGCGGCGTCAGCGGGTCGCGAGCGGGAGCCGGCGGAGGCCCGCGGGGAGCGAGAACCGCACGTGCTCCTCGGCCAGGCGGACCTCCTCGACCTCGTCGAACCCTTGCTCGGCGAGCCAGGCGAGCATCCGATCGACCAGCCACTCCGGGGCCGAGGCGCCGCTCGTCAGCCCCACGGTCTCGGCCCCCGCGAGCCAGGCCGGGTCCACCTCGGTCTCGTCGTCGACCAGGTAGGCCGGCGCCCCCCGGTCCCGCGCCACCTCCGCCAGCCGGTTCGAGTTCGAGGAGTTGTCGGAGCCGATCACCAGCACCACGTCGGCCCGGCGGGCGACCTCCTTCACCGCGTCCTGGCGGTTCTGGGTCGCGTAGCAGATGTCCTCGCGGGGCGGGCCCTGGAGGGCCGGGAACCGCTCGCGGAGCGCCTCCACGATCCGTTCGGTCTCGTCCACCGAGAGCGTGGTCTGGGTGAGGTAGGAGACGTTCCCGGGGTCGGGCACCTCCACGGTCCGGGCGTCATCGACGGTCTGGACGAGGATCGTGCGCTCCGGCGCCTGCCCGGTGGTCCCCACGACCTCCTCGTGGCCGGCGTGACCAATCAGGAGGATCGTACGGCCCTCGCCCGCGAACCGCCGCGCCTCGAGGTGGACCTTGGTCACGAGGGGGCAGGTGGCGTCCACCAGGCGGAGCCCGCGGGCGGCGGCGTTCCGGTACACCTCGGGCGGCGAGCCGTGCGCGGAGAGCACGAGCACGGCGCCCTCGGGGACCTCGGTCTCCTCCTCCACGAAGACCGCGCCCTTCCGCTCGAGGTCGCGGACCACGTGGAGGTTGTGGACGATCTGCTTGCGTACGTAGACGGGCGGCCCGTGCTCGGCCAGGGCCCGCTCGACGGCGTCGACGGCCCGCTCGACCCCGGCGCAGTAGCCGCGGGGGGCGGCGAGGAGGACCCTGCCCACGCGCCCATGGTAGTACCGGGAGGCGTTGCCGCGCCCGGGGGGCGGCTGCTAGCCTCGTTCGGCCCCGAACGGGCGCTGCCCGCCCGCTCCCCCCTTCCCCCGAGGCTCCGAGGCTCCCTCCGTCACGCCCGGCGGAGGGCGCCCCGGGCCCGGGAGCGAGGGAGGGCGGGCGTCCGGGCGGGGACGAGGTCGAGCCGAGGAACCGAGGGAGGTGATGCGAGCACCCACGACCTACCGCGGGAGGGCCGGACGGCCGGTCCGGTCGGAGGCCGCCCCGAGGGGCGGTCGGAGGGCGTGGCAGCCAGCCCCGCCCGCCGCGGGGGTGAGATGCCCATGGAACCATCGAAGCTCCGGCGCCCCGCAGCGCCGATCCTCATCGTCGCCGCCGCGCTCGCGCTCTGGGCGGCCGCCGCGCCCGCCCGGGCTCACCACCGAGCGCCGCGGCTCCCCCTCCGGGTCTGCGACCACGAATGGTGGGAGGGGACCTGGCACGTGAAGCAGCTGATCAAGTGCGCGGCGCACCGCTGGGACGTCCCCGGGGGCGCGCGGAAGGCGCTCGCGGTCGCGGCGTGCGAGTCCGGCTTCCGGCCCGACGCCTACAACCCCGCGGGCTACGCCGGCGTGTTCCAGCAGGCGGTCAGGTACTGGCCGACGCGGGCCACGCACTACGGGTTCCCCGGCCGCTCCCCATTCAACGCCCGGGCCAACGTGATCGTCTCGATCCGCATGGCCGCGGCCGTCGGCTGGGGGCCCTGGGGCTGCGCGTAGACGGAGGGCCGGGGAGGGCGCCTCGCCCTCCCCTCCCTCCCGCGGGGCCGGCGGCCCCGCGACGTCACGGCGCGGGCGGGCCCCCCGACCCCCGGGCGAGCTCCGCCCGGATCCTCCCCTGCTCCTCGAGGAGCCGCTCGAGGAGCTCGAGGGCCCGGCGGTTCACCTCATAGTCGTGCTCGGCCTCGTCGCGGTCCCGGGCCGCCTGCCGGTTCTGGCTCATCATCACGACCGGCCCCGTGTAGGCGGCCTGGAACGACAGCACCAGGTTGAGCAGGATGAACGGGTAGGGGTCGAACGGCCTGCCGCCCAACCAGTCGCGGATCAGGAAGCCGTTGCCCGCGATCCAGAGCGCGAGGATCAGGCTCTGGGCCGCGATGAAGGGCCACGATCCCACCCTCGCCGCCACGCCGTCCGCCAGGCGCTCGCCGAACGTCCGCAGGTCGCCGCGGTGGCGGATGTTGACCGGATGCCGCAGGCCGACCCGTCGCGCCGAGACCTCCCCCGCGTCCACCTCGATGCCCTCCTTCCCGCCCTCGATCCCGTCACGGGCCACCCTCGGGCGTCGCGCCGCGACGGACGGGTCCGCCGGGGCGCGCCCCGAGGACCAGCTCCCGCACCTCGTCGAGCGACCGGGCCACCACGGCCCCCGGCAGCTCCCGGTCGGCGACCACCCGCGCGCCGCGCGCCCGGGCCTCGGCGGCGAGCCGGGGGAACGGCCCGAACGCGACCACCACGTGCGGCCGCTCCTCCTCGAGCCGGGCCAGCCCCTCCTCCTCCGAGGCGGCGCCGCGCGCGAGCTCCCAGGCGGCCGAGACCGTGGCCCGCGCGAGCTCGGCCAGGCGCTCGCGGCCCTCGGCGACGCAGAGCACCCGGAGCGCCCGGCACACCGCTACAGCCAGTCCTTCCGCTTGAACACCGCGTACAGGGCCGCGGCCGAGGCCAGCATCAGCCCCAGGGCGAACGGGTACCCCAGGCGCCACTGGAGCTCGGGCATGTACCGGAAGTTCATCCCGTAGACCCCCGCGATCAGCGTGGGGACCAGGATGATCGCGCCCCAGGAGGTGAGGCTCTTCATCACCCGGTTGAGCCGGTTCGAGACCTGCGAGATCTGCGCCTCGAGGGCGGTGGTGAGGAGCTCGCGGATGTTATCGATGAACTCGATCGCGCGGATCACGTGGTCGGCCACGTCGCGGAAGTACGGGCCCAGCTCCGGCGGGACGAGCCCCGGCTGCTCCTGGACGAAGTCGATCACCTCGCGGAGCGGCACGACGACCCGCCGGAGCTCCACCGCCCGCCGCTTCATCCGGAAGATGTCGGCCTGGACCGCCGGGTCGGGCTCGTCGGCGAACACCCGGTCCTCGATCTCGTCCGAGAGGTCCTCGTAGCGCTCGACGATGTCGAGGTAGCCGTCGACGATCTCGTCGAGCAGCGCGTACAGGAGGAACCCGGCGCCCTGCCGCGTGAGCTCGGGCTGCGCGTCCCAGCGCTGGAGGACCCGGGACAGGTCGAAGGGCGGCGCGGCCCGGAGCGTCACCAGGAACCCGCGCCCCGCGAAGAGGTGGATCTCGCGGTCCACGAGCTCCCCCTGCTCGTCGAGCGACAGGGCGTGGACCACGACGAACAGGTGGTCGGGGAACACCTCGACCTTCGGCCGCTGGCCCCAGTGCCGCGAGTCCTCGATCGCGAGGGGGTGGAGCGAGAACCACCGCTGGATCCGCTCCAGCTCGACGTCGGTGGGCTCCTCGACGTCCACCCAGACCCTGGCCGAGTCCTCGGCGAGCAGCTCGCCGAGCCGCTCGGGCTGGAACGGCTCCTCGCGGAGGACGCCCTCGCGGTACAGGCGGTACGTGACCCGCGCCATCCCCCCGCAGCCTATCGCGGGACGGACCGCGGCCGCGGGACGGGGCGGTAGGCTCGCCGCGTGGACGCCGACCGGTTCCTCCCGTTCTGGCGGGCGCTCGACGGGCTCCTCGAGCGCGTCGAGCCGACCCCCTGGGGCGCGGTCGTCACCGACCGGCGGTTCCCGCACGTCTGGGACGCGAACTACGCGCGGGTGGAGGCGGCCGAACCGCCTCCCCTGGCGGAGGTCGAGGCGGCGCTCCGGCCGGCCCTGGCCCGGGCGGGCGCGGACCGCTTCCACGTCGTCCTCCACCGCCCCGAGGAGCAGGCCGACCTCCTCGTGGAGCTCTCGGCCCGCGGCGACCACCTGTCGTGGGACGTCGTCATGGAGCACCGGCCGCGCCCCGACGGCCGGGCCGGCGAGCCGGGGCCCCCGGCCTCCCACCCCCGCCTGGCGCCCGGCGCCGAGATCGCGGAGGTCGAGCTGGACCGCCGCTTCTGGGGGACGTTCCGCGCCTCCCTGGCGGCCTTCGGCGTGACCGACGCGGGCGCCGTGGAGGAGCTCGTGGCGCTCGAGCGGGAGGTGTTCGGGCCGGTGAAGCGCTGGTTCGCGGTCCGCGCGGACGGCGAGATCGCGAGCCTGGCGGCCCTCGTGGCCCTGGCGGGCGCGGGCTACGTCGACCACGTGGTCACGTTCCCCGCCCACCGCCGGCGGGGGTACGCCGGGGCGCTCGTAGCCCGCCTCGCGGCGGAGGCCCGGGCCGCGGGGTGCGATCCCGTCTTCCTCCTGGCCGAGGACGGCGCCCCCGCGGTCCGCCTCTACGAGCGCCTGGGGTTCCGGACCGTCGGGAGGATCGGGAGCACGCTCGCGCCCCTCCGGGGCTGACGGCGCCCGGCCGCCCGCCTCAGAGCGCGAGCCGGAACGTCCGCTCCAGGAGGTACCCGAGGACGGCGCACGACGGCCAGGTGAGGATCCAGGCCGCGACGACCTGCCCGGCCACGCCCCAGCGGACGGCGGAGAACCGCCGGGTCGCGCCGACCCCCATGATCGAGGTCCCGATGGCGTGGGTCGTGGAGACCGGGATCCCGACCCGGGCCGCGGCGGTGATCACGGTGGCGGCGGCGGTCTCCGCCGCGAACCCTTGGACCGGCTCGAGGTGGGTCATCCGGAGCCCCATCGTCCGAACCACCCGCCACCCGCCGATCATCGTGCCCAGCCCCATCACCACCGCGGCCGAGACGATCACCCAGACCGGGATGGGGAACTCCGCCGGGACCCTCCCCGCCGAGCCCGCCCGGTCGAGGAGCACGGCCAGCGTGATGACCCCCATGGTCTTCTGGCCGTCCCCCGTCCCGTGGGAGAGCGCCATGAAGCCCGCGGAGAGGATCTGGAGCCGACCGAAGACCCGGCTGACGATCGGTCGACGCACCCGGGCGAACAGCCGGTACACCAGGACCATCAGGAGGAAGCCACCGAGGAACCCCCCGACCGGCGACGTCACGAGGCCGATCAGCGACTTGCGGGTCCCCTCCCACTCCAGGGCCCCCAGCCCCCCGGCGGCGAAGCCGGACCCGAGGAGGGCGGCGACGAGGGCGTGGGACTCGCTCGAGGGCAGGCCGAAGTACTGCGCCCCGAGCGCCCAGACCGTCGCGGCCAGGAGCGAGGCGGCGACCGTCTCGAGCGTGACCTGGTTCGGGTCCACGATCCCGGCGGCGATCGTCTTGGCCACCGCGGTCCCGATCAGGAGCGCCCCCGCCAGGTTCAGCACCCCGGCCATGATCACCGCGTGGTGCGGCCGGAGGACGCGGGTCGAGACGACCGTGGCGATCGAGTTCGGGGCGTCGGTCCACCCGTTGGCGAACTCGAACAGGTACGCGAGGAGGAGGACGAGCCAGAGCGGCATCAGGCGTGCTTGAGCGCGATGGCCTCGAGGGTGTTCGCCACGTCCTCGAGCTCGTCGATCGCCGCCTCGACCTCGTCGATGATGTCCTTCCACTTCAGGACGTCCATCGCCTTGTGGTCGCCCCCGAAGAGGTCCGCCACGGCCTGCCGGTACACCCGGTCACCCTCGTTCTCGATCCGGTTGATCTCGACCCAGTACCGGTCCAACTCCCGGTAGCGGGGCAGCGTGGCGAGCGCCTCCTTCGTGGCCCGCGCCGCG
>DATMBJ010000096.1:0-4668 GCA_035559315.1 Actinomycetota bacterium | reverse complement strand
GGGCGCGAGGAGCCCCGCGGCGACCGCGAGCGCGGCGAGGGCCCTCCGCAGCACGGACGCCTCGTTCAGCAGGCCGGCGCCTCGGGCAGCGGGCGGAGCGGGCCGGCCTCGGGGACGGGGAACGGGACCCCGGCGAGGCCCGGCAGGGCCCCCACCGTCGCGCCGATCACCGTCACCCCGCCGCTCCCGGCCTCCGCCCGGGCCTCGGCCCGGCTGGGGCTCCGGACCCACCGGCCGTCCCGCTCCACCCAGGTGTAGGCGAAGGCCCCGGCCAGACGGCCGCACGGCCGGTACTGGAGCGCGGCGAGCGCGCGCCGCGCCCGGGGCGGCGGGTCCTCCCCGACCGCGGCGTAGGCCTGGAGCACGAGCCCCGTGGAGTTCGCGTCGGTCACCGCGAGGGAGCCGAACGGCCTCCGCCGGAAGTCGTACCGCCACCCGCCCTTGACGCCGTCGCGGGCAAGGTCGAAGTAGCGGAAGGGATCGCGGCGGAGCCGGACCGGCGGCGCCGCCTCGAGCGCCATCACGGCGTAGGCCGTGGTGTTCGTGTCGCTCAGGCTGAAGTCGTCCTGGCCCGACGAGCAGTGCCGGTCGTCGACCGCCGGGTCGTAGGGAGCGTCGAACTGCCAGCCGCCGTCGGGGCACTGGGCCTCGGCCAGCCAGCGGGCGGCCCGCCGGGGGACGGGGGCGCCGGCCGCGGCGAGGCCGAGGATGGCCAGGGCCTGGTCCACGACCCCCACGCCCTGGTCGGTTCCGTAGCGGCCGGTCGCCGGGTCGTACGCGGCCTGGATCCGCTCGATCAGGTCGACCCCGCCGAAGGCCCGGGGGTCGCGGCCCCCGGCCACGGCCGCCATCGCGACCTTCCCGAGCTGGCCGACGGACGCGATCCCGGGGGCCTGCCCCTCGAGGAACGCGAGGGCGTCCGCGACCGCCTGGGGCCCGCGGCGGGCCGCGGCGAGCGCCAGGACGGCGTCGGCCGTGCCGCCGACCGCCGAGAACCCCGGGACCGACCCGTCGGCGTCCTGCCGGCTCGCGATGTAGCGGGCGCCGAGCGCGATCCGCTCGCGCCGCGTGACGGCTCCCGTCGGGAGCCCGGAGACGAGGACGGCGCCGGCCAGGATCGCGACCAGCGCCCTCCGCAGCTGCTTCCCCATGGCACCTCCCCCACCCGGCCCTCGCCGGGCGCGTCTGGCCCACCGAGGTCGGGTGTCGGGCGGCACGGGGAGCCGCCTGGCCCTCCACCCCGCACCTCGAGGGCGACCGGGCCCTGCGCGCTCGCGGGCGACCTGGCTCGTCCGCCTTCGCGGACCTACAGTTGCGGGGCAGCGCCGGACTTGGACCGGACTTCGCCGCGAGCGACGCGCGTCTATCCGCTTGTCGCGCCCATCCTAGGCGGGTGCCGCGACGCCGGCAAGGCCGACGGCCGGTCGGGCGCTCGCACCGGCGCGGAGCCGGGCCGTCCGGGACGCACCCGGTCTCCCATGGGGACGCACCCGGTGTCCCCTCGGACCCTCGTGACGTCCCTAGGCGCGGGCGCCCGACGGAGCCGGTCGGGCCCTGTTCCGTCGGCGGGGCTCGCCCCTCGGCGGGCGGAGCAGCCGGAGGCCGTTGCCGATGATCAGCAGGGCGGTGCCCTCGTTCAGCAGCAGCCCGGTCGTGAGCGAGAGCCAGCCGGCCAGCGCCGCGGCGACGAGGAAGGCCACGGTCGCGAGCGACATCGCGATGTTCCCCCGGATGGTCGCGAGCGCCCGCCGGGCGAGCCGGATGGCGGCCGGGAGCTTCGCGAGGTCGTCCGCCATGAGCGCCACATCGGCGGTCTCCAGGGCGACGTCGGTCCCGGCTGCGCCCATCGCGATCCCAACGTCGGCCACGGCCAGCGCGGGTGCGTCGTTCACCCCATCGCCGACCATGGCGATGGAGCCGTAGGTCGCCTGCAGCTCCCTGACGGCCTCGGTCTTGTGCTCCGGGAGCAGGCCCGCGCGCCAGTCGTCGACCCCTATCCGCCTGGCGACGGCCTCGGCCACCCGTTCGTTGTCCCCGGTCAGCATGACGAGGTGACGGATGCCGAGCTCGTGGAGGGAGGCGATCACCTCCGGGGCCCCGTCCCGGGGCTCGTCGGCCACCCCCAGGATCCCCAGGGTCCGGCCGTCCGCGGCCAGCACCACCGCGGTCTTGCCCTCGGCTTCCAGAGCCGCGACCCGCTCCCGGACCTCGGGGGCGTCGTCCCCGCTCGCCCTCCCGACGAACAGCCGCCGGCCGCCCACCGTCGCCTCCACGCCGACGCCCGGCAGGGCGCGGAGGTCCGCCCCAGGGACGATCGGGAACCCCCGGTCCTCCGCGGCCCGGACGATGGCCTCGGCCAGGGGATGCTCGCTCGCGGCCTCGACGCTGGCCGCGAGCCGGAGGACCTCGTCCGGCGCGGACCCGTCCAGGGCCACGACGTCCGTCACCACCGGCCGTCCCCTGGTGAGGGTGCCGGTCTTGTCGAAGGCCACGGCCCGGATCGACCCCAGGGCCTCGAGGTACGCCCCGCCCTTGATCAGGATCCCGTCGCGGGCCGCCCGGGAGATCGCCGCCACCACCGAGACGGGAACCGAGATGACCAAGGCGCACGAGCAGGAGACCGTGAAGACCACGAGGCCCCGGTAGATCCACTCCCGCCAGTCGCCCCCGAGGAGCGGCGGCACGAGGGCCACGAGCGTCCCCAGCGCGAACATCGCCGGCGTGTAGACGGCCCCGAACCGATCGGCGAACCGCTGGGCCTGGCCCTTGCTCGCCTGGGCCTCCTCGACCTGGCGGATGATACGGGCGAGCGTGGTGTCGGCGTACTCCTTGGTGACCTCGACCTCGAGCGCCCCGGTGCCGTTCACGGTCCCTCCGAACACCGTGGAACCGGGTCCCACCTCGAGCGGGATCGACTCGCCGGTGACCGGGCTCTGGTCCACGGAGGAAGTGCCGGAGCGCACCCGGCCGTCGGTGGGGATCCGCTCCCCCGGCTTGACCACGACGACGTCCCCCGGGACGAGCGCCTCGACGGGGACGGTCTCCACCGAGCCGTCGGTCGACCTCACGGTGGCGACGGGCGGCGCCAGGGCCATGAGCGCCTCGATGGACCCGCGGGCCCGATCGGCCGCGTGGTCCTCGAGCACCTCGCCGAGGGAGAACACCACGACCAGGAGCGCCGCCTCCCCGAGCACGCCGAGGACCACCGCGCCGGAGGCGGCCACCACGAGGAGCGTGGCGATCGTCAGGCGCCGGGCCCGGAGCGCCTGCAGGGCGGCGAGCGCCGGGTACGAGCCCCCGACGGCGAGGGTCGCCGCGTACAGCGCCGTGGCGCCGGGATCCGCGTGGAACACCTCCTCCGCCGAAAGGCCAGCCACCAGGAGCACGGCGGCGGCGAGCGCGATGAACTTCGGCCGCCGCCACCAGGGGCGCTCGTGCTCCGCTCCCCGGCTCTCGGCCGGGACCAGGCCGAGACCGCAACGGGCCGGCGTGCGGAGCACCCGCCCGTCGCCTTCCAGCCTGAGCTCTCGGGCGCCCTCCCGCTCCGAAGCCGGTTGGGACAGCAGGGGAGGTTCACGCGGTGGGGTCATCCCTCACCATCCCTCTCGGTGACCTCGACCCTCAGCGTCTCGGTGACGCAGAAGCCGAGATCGAGGAGGCTCGTCACGCAGGGATCGATCACCCGGTAGAAGACGTGGTTGCCCGCGCGGCGAGAGCCGAGGATCCCGCGATCCACGAGGCGCTGGAGCTGGTTCGAGACCGCCTGGGGCTTCATGCCGACGGTCGCCGCCAGGTCCGTGAGGCACGATTCGCCCTCCCTGGCCAGCGCGTGGAGGAGCCGGAGCCGGGTGTCGTTGGCCAGGACCTTGAACACCCGGGCCATCCGCGCCGCCTCCGACGGTCCGAGGAGCGGGCGCTCGCGAAGCTCCGGCGCGTCCGGGCGGCAGACGACATCGTGGATGGATCTCATCTCGGGCTGCAGGGTACACCGATACACCAACAAGTGTATAAGCGCGGTTCGCGGTCCGGGGCCCTCGACTAGCGGTCAGCCCCGAACAGGGCCCGCTCCGCGAAGTCCCCGATCAGGCGGGCGAGCTCCGCCTCCCGGCGCCAGAAGAAGTGGTCGGTCCCCCGGACCACCGCGACCTCGGCGCGGCTGAGCTTCGCGGCCAGGTTCCGCAGCTCGGGGGCCGGTGAGATCGGATCCCCCTCGCCGGCGACGAGGAGCACGGGCCGGTCGAGGGCCGAGAGCTCGGCCCGGGACGGGAGGTCGGGGAGGTCCACGCCGTGCTCGCCGAGGGGGAGCCCCACCAGGGCCAGCGCCCCGACCCTCGGGTCGTCCACCGCCGCTCGGAGGGCGACGTTCGCGCCGAACGACCAGCCGGCGACGAGCGTCGGCCCCGCGGCCTCCTCCCGGACCCGGCCGACGGCCGCCCGGACGTCGCGGACCTCGGCCCGCCCTCCCCCGTAGCTCCCGCCGCTCCGCATCGTGCCCCGGAAGTCGAACGCCAGGACCACGAGCCCTCGGTGGGCCAGCTCGTTCCGGATCGCCCAGAGCACGGGGTGGTCCTTGCTCCCCCCGTGCCGGGGATGGGCGTGGCAGAGGACGGCGGAGCCGCGGGGCTCCCCCTCGGGCGTCCGGAGCTCGCCCTCGAGCGAGACCCCGTC
>DATMBJ010000095.1:0-2078 GCA_035559315.1 Actinomycetota bacterium | reverse complement strand
CCTCGGCGCCACCCTCGGCCCCCCCTGGCGCCGGCCCGGCCTCCGGAGCCGCCCCCGCCTCCCGGCCCGGGGCGAGCTCCGCCGGCCGGGGCTCCGGCTCCTCCGCGCGGACCCGCCGGCGGTCCACGACCTTCACGCGGGGCCGCTCCTCCCGCTCCCTCGCCTCGTCGTTCCGCTCGTTCCCGGTCATGGCCTCCTGTCCCGTCTCCGATCGTTCCCCGGACGCGGGTCGCTCAGGACGACCCGTCGCCCTCGTCGACGACCTCGCCCTCGACCACCTCGCCCTCGCCGGACGCCGAGCCCGCGGAGGACGCCGAGCCCCCGGCCGCGGCGGCCTGCTGGGGGCCGGTCTGGACCCGCTCGTACATCGCCTGGCCGACCCGCTGGAACACCTGCATCGCGGCGTCGGTGGCCCGCCGGATCCGCTCCACGTCCTCGCCCTTGAGGGCCTCCTTGAGCTCGTCGTTGGCCCGCTGCAGCTCCCCGCGCTCGGCCTCCGGGACCTTGTCGCCCCACTCCTTGAGGGCCTTCTCGATCTGGTAGGAGAGCTGGTCGGCGGCGTTGCGGGCCTCGGCCGCCTCCCGACGCCGGCGGTCCTCCTCCGCGAACCGCTCGGCCTCCTTGATCATCCGCTCGATCTCCTCCTTCGGGAGGGCGGTGCCGCCGGTGATGGTCATCGCCTGCTGCTTGCCGGTGGCGAGATCCTTGGCCGAGACGTTCACGATCCCGTTGGCGTCGATGTCGAACGAGACCTCGATCTGCGGCACTCCCCGCGGGGCCGGCGGGATGCCGACCAGGTGGAACTTCCCGAGCGAGCGGACCCCGGGCGAGAACACGGTCTCGCCCTCGCCCTGGAGCACGTGGATCTCGACCGTGGTCTGGCCGTCCTCGGCCGTGGTGAAGATCTCGCTCTTGCGGGTCGGGATCGTGGTGTTCCGCTCGATCAGCTTGGTGAAGATCCCGCCCTTGGTCTCGACCCCGAGCGAGAGCGGGGTGACGTCGAGCAGCAGGATGTCCTTGACGTCGCCCTTCAGCACCCCGGCCTGGATCGCGGCGCCCACCGCCACCACCTCGTCGGGGTTCACGCCCTTGTGGGGCTCCTTCCCGCCCGTGAGCCGGCGGACCAGGTCCTGGATCATCGGCATCCGGGTGGCCCCGCCCACCAGGATCACGTGGTCGATCTGGGAGATGTCCTTCCCCCAGTCCTTCACGGCCTGCTCGAACGGGCCCACGCACCGCTGCACGAGGTCCTCGGTCATCCGCTCGAACTCCGAGCGGGTGAGCTTCATCTCGAGGTGGAGCGGGCCCTCCGAGGTGGCCGTGATGAACGGCAGGTTGATCGTGGTCTCGAGGACCTGGGACAGCTCGATCTTGGCCTTCTCCGCCGCCTCCTTCAGGCGCTGGAGGGCCATCCGGTCCTTCGAGAGGTCCACCCCGTGGGCGTTCTTGAACGACTCCACCATCCAGTCGATGATCCGCTGGTCCCAGTCGTCGCCGCCCAGGTGGGTGTCCCCGTGGGTGGCCTTCACCTCGAAGACGCCCTCGCCGATCTCGAGGAGCGACACGTCGAACGTGCCGCCGCCGAGGTCGAAGACCAGCACGGTCTGGTCGTGCTGCTTGTCCAGACCGTAGGCGAGCGCCGCCGCGGTGGGCTCGTTGATGATCCGGAGGACCTCGAGCCCGGCGATCTGCCCGGCCTCCTTCGTGGCCTGTCGCTGCGCGTCGTCGAAGTAGGCGGGGACCGTGATCACGGCCTGCGTGACGGAGTCCCCGAGGTAGGCCTCCGCGTCGCGCTTGAGCTTCATCAGGATCTGCGCCGAGATCTCCTGGGGCGTCCACTTCTTCCCGTCGATCTCGAGGAACCAGTCCTTCCGCCCCATCTGGCGCTTGATCGACCGGACCGTCCGCTCGGGGTTCGTGATCGCCTGTCGCTTGGCGACCTCCCCCACCAGGATCTCCCCGGTCTTCGAGAACGCCACCACCGAAGGCGTGATCCTCGATCCCTCGGCGTTGGGGATCACCACCGGCTCGCCGGCCTCGAGGACGGCGATCACCGAGTTCGTGGTCCCCAGGTCGAT
>DATMBJ010000094.1:0-28281 GCA_035559315.1 Actinomycetota bacterium | reverse complement strand
ACGAGCACCTGGAGCAGGAGGCCGATCAGGACCGCCGGGTCCCGCGCGGCCGCCGCCGCGGAGAACCCACGCTCGGCGACCTCCACGAGGGCGAAGGCGAGGACCTGGACGCCCGCGAGGTGGCCGAAGGCCGGGGAGCGGTCGCCACGCCCGGCGGCCGCACGCCACGCGACCCTGCCCACCGCGAGGAGCGCGGCCGCCGTGGCCACGCAGGCGAGGAGGCCGAAGGAAGCGTGCCCGGTGGCCGCGAGGTGGGCGGCGCGGAGCGCCGGGTCGGGCTGGGCCAGCGCGTACCCCAGCGCGTGTCCCGCGACCACGCCGCCCGCCGCCAGGCCGGCGACCGCGAGGGGCTCGGCTCCCGCCCGGTTCCTCATGCGCGCAGGCTACCGCGCGAACGCCGAGACGGGAGAACTCTGGGATCGCTGTACCCGCGGCGCTCTTCCTTGGCGGACTCTTCGTCCTCCCCGGGACGTTCGATATCGTCCTCCTCGAGACATTCGGTACCCACTTGACCGTTCACTGAGCACCCCACTAGCATTCGGAGCTCGATGAACGGGTCGGTCACGCTTGACCTCGTGAGGAGTCAGCTCTCATCGGCCGGGAGGGTCGTGAGCGCGGAGCAGGGCATAGGTGAGCGAACCTTCCGACAGCTCCTCCACTCGATCGTCACGCTCGAATACGAGCCCGGGGAGATCGTCTCGGAGAGGGAGCTGATCGAGAGGACGGCATCCAGCCGTCCCGCGCTGAGGATGGCGGTGGCACGGCTGGCGGATCTGGGGCTCATCACGCCTCTCGCCCGCAAGGGCCTGTTGGTCGCCCCGCTCGACGTCTTGGACGTGTCCGCGGTCTACGACGCGCGCATGGCCATCGAGACCGCGGTCGTCCGGTTCGCGGCCCAGCGCGCGACGTCCGAGCAGATCACGAGCCTCCGGAACCTGTCGCAGGCGAGCCGCGAGGAGGAGACGGCTGCCGGGTTCGTGGCGAGGGATCTCGCCTTGCACCTCGCCTTGGCGCGCGCCGGCCGCAACCGGCACCTGGAGGACGCGCTCACGCGGATCCTCCCACTCTCGGCCAGGCTGTGGCATCGGGCCTACCGGGAACTCGGATCGGACCGACGGTTCATGTACGAGCACCATGACATCATCGAGGCGATCGCCGACCGAGATCCGGCCAGGGCGGAAGAGGCGGTCCTGGCTCACCTCCACTCGGCCCGGGAGATCCTCGCGAACGTCTTCCTGCCGCTGACGGGGGACGGTTGAGGTGCGCCCACGCATCGTCATCCATGGGGGTGTCGACTCCGCTGGCACGCCCGATGCTCTTCGGGGACTCGAGCGGGCCGCGGCGGTGGGGTATGCCGCGCTCGAGCGGGGTGGAGAAGCCGTGGCCGCCGTGGAGGCGGCGGTCCGTGTGCTCGAGGAGAACCCCGTCTTCAATGCAGGGTTCGGCTCGGTCCTCAATGAACTCGGAGAGGTCGAGACCGATGCGGCCATCGTGGATGGCGCCATGGGTCGATTCGCAGGTGTCGCGGCTCTCACCGGGGTCATGCACCCGGTATCGGTGGCGGCGGAGCTCCTGCGTCGAGCCCCAGGCCCGGTGCTGCTCGCAGGCGCAGGCGCACGACGTTTCGCCGATGAGCTCGGTCTGGGCGTCGAGGAGTTACGCACGTCCGAGCAATTGATGTCATGGCGTCGAGCGAAACGCGGCGAGATCTCGGTCAGTCCGTTCACCGGTCGCCTGGCAGAGATCGGCGACACGGTGGGCGCGATCGCGCTTGATCGGGCTGGGCATCTCGCGGCTGCGTCGAGCACGGGTGGGGTGCAGTTGAAGCCCGCCGGCCGCGTCGGTGATGCAGCCGTGTTCGGCGCCGGCATCTACGCCGACCGGCGGTGGGCGGCGCTCTGCTCGGGGCTCGGTGAGGCTGCCATCGAGCTGACCCTGGCGTTCCGCGCGGTGGAGCGCTGTCGTCAGGGTTCCGATCCCGGCGAGGCAGCGAGATGGGCCGTGGGGCTGCTGAACGACCGACGGGCCGTGGGGGGCATCGTGGTCTTCGAGGCGACGACCGGTCGCGTGGGCGTCGCGCACAACGCGACCAGCTACCCGGTCGTCGAGCATGATCCCGAAGGGCTGCGTCCCGTGGACCCCTCGGTTCACCCAAGGGAGGAGGGATGAGCCGCGCGATCAGGGGCCGGAGCGCTCGGCTCCCTTCCCTCGCCGTATCGGGGCTGGGGATCTGGGGCGCCATCGCGTTGCTCGCGATGCTCGCGCTCCTGTTCGAACCCCGATTCTTCCAGCTGAACAACCTCCAGGAGATCCTCCGGCGGGCATCGATCCTGGGGATCGTCACCATGGGTCAGGTCCTGGTCCTGCTGACAGCAGGGATCGACCTCTCGGTCGGCGCTCTCATCGGCGTAACGGCGATGATCATCGCGGAGACCACCGCTCCGGGTGGCTCGGGCCTCGCGGTCGGGTTCCTCATGATGCTCGTCGTTGGCCTAGGCGTGGGTCTGACGAACGGGCTGCTCATCACGGTGCGGCGAACCCCTCCGTTCGTTGCAACCTTCGGGATGTTCGTCGTGTTGGAAGGAGCGCGTCTCGCGTACACGGGTGGGACCGTCAGCGGCACCGTTCCTGCCGTCCTCCGGAGCGCTGGCCGAGGCACGCTCCTGGGCCTCCCATGGGCGACCCTGTGCCTCGTCATCACCGTGGTCGCGCTGACCGTGTTCGTCAACCGTCGACCGCGGGGACGCCAACTCGTGATGACCGGCGCGAACGAGCGGATGGCGCGACTGTCCGGGATCCAGGTGGGGCGGCTGAAGGTGCTGGCCTACGTCGCTTGCTCATCGCTGGCGGTCGTCGCGGGGGTGTTCTTCGCCGGATTCGTCGGGTACATCGACCGCTTCATCGGACGCGGTATGGACCTCGACTCCGTGGCCGCCGCGCTCCTGGGAGGCACGACGTTCTCCGGAGGCGAGGGCTCGTTCGTACGCGCGGCTGCAGGGGCACTGCTCATCGTGGCCCTGCTGAACCTGATCGTCGTGGCCGGGTTGAGCGTCGAGTGGCAGTTCGTCGTGAAGGGAGTGGTGCTGATCGGGGCCGTCGCGCTTCAGATGCTGACGCGTAGGGATCCGGGCCGGTGAGGCGGGTACGAGCGAGGATGGCACCTGCTGCACGGACCCATCGGAAGAGGTGAAGGAGGTCTCGGACAGATGAACAGGACAGCCGGTCGGGGTGGATCCACGTGGCGATGGAAGGTCGCTGCTGTCATGGTTTCGGCCCTGGTGGCAGCCGCGTGTGCACCGGAAGGCCAACCGAACGGCGGCGAACGGACGACGGAACCTACGGCGGGAGGCCAGGTCCAGCTCACCGACGACTTCTCCGTCCAGCACGCGCGATGGGCGACCCAAACGGTCGACGCTTCGCGGTTCAAGAAGGACCCCCCGTACACGATCGCGACGATCGTGCAGGGGCCCACGAACGGCTGGGGCACGATCTTCGACGTCGTCATGAACTACGAGCTTGAGCGGTCTGGCCTGGTCGAGGAGCAGCTGTACGTCCCGTGGGACTTCACCACCGAGTCCCAGGCCAACGGGATCGATGACGCCATCGCCAAGGGCGTGGACGCGATCTTGTTGACTGCGCTCTCCCGAGCGGGCCTGGCTGAACCGGTCCAGCGGGCGGTCGATGCTGGCATCCCGGTGATCACGTGCATGGCGACCGTCGAGGGCGATGCGCCCACCGTCGACGTCAGCCGGAGCATCCCGATGATGGGCTACGACACGGCGAAGGCCCTGGCGGAAGGGCTCGGCGGTCAGGGCAAGGTCGTCCTGCTCCACGGCATCGCCGGCGTCGACGCCGCCGAGTTCTGGCGCAGTGGTGCCCTGGCGGCTCTCGAGCAGTACCCGGACATCGAGGTCGTGGCCGAGGACTATGGTCAGTGGTCCGTGGCTGACGCGCTCGACAAGATGCGTGCCATCCTCGCCGCGAACCCAGAGATCGACGGGGTGTGGGTCGGCGGACTTGAGATGGGAGTGTCGGTGATCAACGCCTTCAAGGAGGCAGGTCGGCCTCTGCCGTTCATCGCCGGGACCAACCCGATCAATGGTTTCCTCCGCCTCGCTATCGAGAACGATGTCCGCTTCTTCGCCGCGCCCTTCCCGCCGAGCGCGTCGAAGCTGTGCGTCGAGACCCTGTTCAAGGTGTTGAAGGGAGAGTCGGTTCCGCGGTTCATCGAGGTGGCCGACGTGATGGAGGGGACCCAGCCGTTCGGGGACGATCGAGCCGAAGAGTTCTATCGCCCGGAATTCAACGACGACTGGATCGGCCCAGCGGTCGTCCCCGACGAGGTCTACCTCGACGCGGGCTTCGGAGCATGACGAGAGGTCAGACCTAGGCGATGAGGGGCGACGGGCGGCCACCGATGCGGGCGGCCGAAGGGGGAAGGACGCTGCCCGGTCCAGCGCGTCCCGCCCCGGACGGGGAGGAGCGCCCCCTCCTGGCGCTCCACGGGATAACGAAACGGTTCGGCCCGACGCTCGCTCTGGATGGCGTGTCCGTGGCGTTCCGAGGAGGAGAGGTTCACGCCCTGGTGGGAGAGAACGGTGCCGGCAAGTCCACCCTCCTGAACATCATCGCGGGTGTGATCCGACCCGATCCACCGAGCCGGATGGAGATCGATGGGCAGTCCGTGAGCTTCGCTCACTACTCACCTCGGGCGGCTCAGGTGCTCGGGATCTCGATCGTTCCGCAAGAATCCGCCCTCATCGAGGCGATGACCGTAGCCGAGAACATCTTCTTGGGGCGAGAGCCTCGGCTCGGTCCCGTCCTCAAGCGCGGTGAGATGTTCGCTCGGGCGGAGGTGTTGCTCCGGCGGCTCGGCGCGAATTTCGGGCCGGACGTCCCCGTGGAGCGGCTGAGCGTCGCGCAGGCGCAGCTCGTCGAGATCGCCAGGGCTCTGGCCCTCGAGAGTCGTGTCGTGGCGATGGACGAACCCTCAGCGGTCCTCGCAGGCGACGAACTGGAGGGACTGTTCCGGATCATCCACCAGCTCACCAGCGACGGCGTGGCCGTGATCTACGTCAGTCACCGATTGGACGAGGTCTTCGATCACTGCGACCGGTTCACGGTCCTGAAGGATGGGCGGCTCGTGGAGACGGGGCCCGTCGGCGACGTGCGGCGGGATGAGCTCATCCGTATGATGGTCGGACGGGAGGTGTCCGACGTCTTCCCACCTCCGGCGAACAACCTGGGGAGGGTACGGCTCCGTGTTTCCCGTCTCTCGGTCAAGGGCAAACTCCGCGGCATCGATCTGGAGGTACGGGAGGGAGAGATCCTCGGGATCGCGGGACTCATGGGGAGCGGTCGCACGACGCTGGCCAAGGCCGTGTTCGGTGCGATCCCGGTCTCTGACGAGACCCGCGTCTGGGTGGACGGGGTGGAGGGACCCTTCAGGTCGCCGGCCCAAGCGCTGAAGGCGGGCCTGGCCTACGTTCCGGAGGACCGCACGCGGGAGGGGTTGGCGACGAGGAAGACCGTCCGCTGGAACTTGACGCTCCTCGGGTTGCGGCGGATACTGCAGGGTCCGCTCCGGCTCATCCGGCCACGGACGGAGCGAGCCCTCGTCCAGGCCGCGGTTACCCGATTCTCGATCCGTACTTCCCCCACGGGTGACGATGTCATCGCGAAGCTCTCCGGGGGCAACCAGCAGAAGGTGGTTCTGGCGAAGTGGCTGGAGGCCAGCCCACGGGTCCTGATCCTGGACGAGCCGACGCGTGGCATCGATGTGGGAACGAAGCAAGAGATCTACCGCCTCCTTCGGCAGCTTGCCACCGAGGGCCTGGCGATCGTCGTCATCTCATCGGATCTCATCGAGATCCTCGGTCTCGCCGATCGGATCGTCGTCGTGTGCGAGGGCAGGATCGCTGGTGAGCTGGAGGGGAGGTCCGCCACGGAGGAGGCGGTCATGCGTCTCGCCACCGCGTCCGAGGATGTGAAGCCGTGAGCCAGGCAGCGGCGCGCCCCACAGGAACGGTGGTGGACCGGCTCCGCGGATCGGTGGCTTCGGGTGGCATGGTGTGGACGATCGTGCTCGCCTTGGTCCTCCTGAGCGCCCTGGTATCCGAGGACTTCCGGACGGCGAGCAACCTCGTCAACGTGGCCCGGCAGGCCGTCGTCCTGTCGCTCGTGAGCTTGGGCCAGTTCCTCGTCGTCGTGTCCGGAGGCGTGGATCTCTCGCTCGGCATGATCGTGAAGATCACCGCGATCTCGGGCGCGATCACGATGGGGGGGTTCGACGAGCGGCTTGTCCTCGGTCTCGCCATCGCGCTCCTCCTAGGGCTCGTCGCGGGGATGACGAACGGTGTCATCGTCACGTGGTTCCGGGTTCCCGCCTTCATCGCGACGCTCGGGTCCATGGCGGTGCTCCAGGGCATCGCGCTGCTCATCACGACGGTGCCGAAGGGGAAGACCTCTCCGCTCCTGGGCGCGTTCTGGGGCTGGAGGCTGGGCCCGATATATGGCGTCGTCATCCTCATGTTGCTCATCTGGACGGTCTTCTGGCTCCTGCTCAACTTCACGGTTTGGGGGCGCCACGTGTACGCGATCGGAGGCGACGTGAGGATCTCCCGGAGCAGCGGCGTGAGGGTGCGCGCCGTGCAGGTCTCGGTCTTCGTCGTCGCGGGCGTGCTCGCTGCTCTGGGGGGCGTGCTTACGGCGGCCCGGGCGGGCATCGGGGACCCGAACGCGGGGTTCGGCCTGGAGTTCGAGTCGCTGGCTGCCGTTGTGATCGGTGGTGCCAGCCTCCTTGGCGGTAGGGGCCGACTGATCGGGGTGTTCGGGGGAGTGATGCTTCTGTCCCTGATCGGCAACGTGTTCAATTTCATCGGCGTCGACGTGTGGTACCAGCAGCTCTTGAAGGGGACGATCATCTTGCTGGGATCCGCTGCCTACGTCGGCCGGAGGCGAGGTGCGGCGTCCTGAATCTCCGCGATGCGAGGGAAGGGGGTGGTGAGGATGGCCATGACATCGGCTTCCGGCAGGGGGATGACCGTCGAGGAGCGCGATGCCTTCCTCAACGAGGGTGCGAAATTCCTGAAGATCGCCACCACCGATGAGGCTGGCTGGCCCACGGTCAGCCCCGTGTGGTACCTATGGGACGGGTCCTCCTTCCTCGTGGTGGGCAAGGAGAAGACTGGGTACATCAAGAACCTGCGTCGCGACCCGAGGTGCGGAGGGCTCGTCGAGAACCCGACCCTGCCCTACAAGCGCGTGAGCTTCAAGGGCGTGGTGGAGTTCCTCCCGGAGGATTTCGACTGGAAGTCGCCGGCGCGGGAGATGATCCTGAGATACATCGGCCCGGAGGGTCTGGCGTACGGAGAGGCCACCTTTGACTTCCCACGCGTGCCGATCCGGATCTGGCCGAAGCTGATGTCGACATGGGATGGGGGAGGTTTCGATCGCACGTTCCACCGGGAGACCGTGTGGCATGCGTTGGCCCTCCCTCCTCATCTGCGGTACTGAATCATGGGCAAGCTGGAGGGCAAACGAGCATTGGTCACCGGGGGCGGCTCTGGCATCGGGGAAGCCATCACCCGACGCTTCGTCCAAGAGGGGGCCCGAGTGCTGGTGGCCGAACGGGATCCTTCGACGCGTGACCGTGTCGAACGCACGGGTGCGAGCTTCCAGGTATGCGACGTGGCGGACCCAGCTCAGATAGGAACGGCGGTGGAACGGGCGCGCACGGAGTTCGGCGGGCTCGACGTCGTGGTTGCCAATGCGGGATACGAGCTCGTCGCCCACGCACTCGAGCTGACGTACGAACAGTGGGATGCGCACCAAGCCGTTCTGCTACGCGGTGTTTTCGCCACGTTCAAGAGCGCCCTCCCACTCATGATCGAGCAGGGTGGGGGCTCGCTGATCGCGGTAGGGAGCCAGCTCGCGTTCGTCGCCTTGGAGAGATTCACGTCCTACCTGGCGGCCAAATCCGGAGTCATCGGGCTCGTCCGGGGCATCGCGATGGACTTCGCGAAGTACGGGGTGCGCTGTAACGCTCTTTGCCCCGGCCCCACGATGACCCCGATGATCGAGCGCCAGCTCGAGGGGAAGCCCAACCGAGACGAGCTGCTGGCGACGTGGGCCTCCAGCACGATGTTGGGCCGACTGGGTCGACCCGAAGAGATCGCGTCCGGCGCCGTCTTCCTCGCGAGCGATGAGTCGTCCTTCATGACCGGGGCTTCGCTGGTGATCGACGGCGGCTACATCGCCAGGTAGCGGAGGCTGGGTGCAGGTGGACGTCGTCGAGGTACTCGAGGAGCTGGTCTCCATCCCGTCGGTGAACCCGGCCATGGGTGGGGAAGGCGAGGGGAACATCGCGGCATCCCTCGCGCGCCTATTGGGGGATCTGGGGCTCGCGGTCGCCGTCAACGAGGTCGAGCCGGGACGGCCGAACATCCTCGCCACGCTCCCCGGCAGGGCTGACGTAGCCGTGCTGCTCCAGGCGCACCTGGACACGGTGGCCCCGTTCCTCCGTGTGCGGCGCGACCGGGACCGGCTGGTCGGGCGAGGCGCGTGCGACACGAAGGGCTCCGCTGCTGCGATGGTCGGAGCGCTCCACGAACTCTCGAAAGATGGGCCTGAGCGGCCGACCGTGATCTTCGCGGGCACGATCGATGAGGAAGTCGGCATGGTGGGCTCGCGAGCCCTCCTGCAGCAACTGCCGCCCGTGCAGGGCGCCGTGGTCGGTGAGCCCACCTCTCTCTCCCCGGTCCGCGTCCACAACGGCCTGGCGCGTTTCCGTGTGATCGCCAACGGGCGCGCTGCCCACAGCTCCCGCGCCGATCTGGGGATCAACGCGATCTCCGCCGCCGCTCGAGCAGTGGTGGCCCTTGAGGGTCTGATCCCAAGGTTGCGCCTGCGCGCTCACCCATTGGCCGGGCCAGCGCTGCTCACCGTCGGTGTGATCCGCGGAGGATCCGCGCCGAACGTCGTGCCGGACCGATGTGAGGTTCTCTTCGATCGGCGCCTCGCTCCGGGCGAGCGGCCCGAAGACGCGATGGCCGAGATCGATGAGATCCTCAGCCATGTACAGGAGCGAGGTGACCTGGTTCACCGGGAGGCACCGTACATCCTGCTCCCCGCCGTGGAGACACCTGCAGACCATCCGCTGGTGGAGGCGGCCGAAGGCGCCGTGCGCGATGTGCTGGGGCGTACCGAGATCGCAGGCGGTGCCCCCTACGGGACCGATGCCTCGAACCTCGCCGGGCTCGGTGGCATCCCTTGCGTCGTCCTCGGCCCCGGGTCCATCGATGTGGCGCACTCGAGCGATGAATGGGTTCGGATCCACGAGGTCCAGCAAGCTGTGACGTTGTACGCAGAGGTCGTGCGTCGATTCGCGCGGGCTGCCGCCGCACCTGTCCCTACCGAGGAGCGTCGATGATCATCGACTTCCACACGCATGTGGATGAAGCGGAGCTGTTCGGCTGGATCGACCCACCGGAGAAGCTCGTTCCGCTGCTGGATGAGGCTGCGATCGATCGTGCGGTCGTGATGACGTACGTAGATCTCCCGGGGGTGAACCCCCGGGCTCTCGCCTACCTGGCGGATGCTGTGGCGCGCTTCCCCGACCGCTTGATCGGTTTCGTGCGACTGAACCCCAACCATCGTCGAGAGGCCCGTGCGATCCTGCGCGAAGCGGTGGAGGATCTCAACTTCCGGGGAGTGAAGCTCCACCCGACGACGACCCTGGCGAACCCCGCGGACGAGCCCACGATCGAGCTCCTGCGCGCGTGTGGGGACCTCGGCGTACCGGTGCTGTTCCACTGTGGAGACGATCCCTACACGACGCCGCAGGTCATCGCCGCCGGAGCAGCGCGGGCGCCGGACACCGCCGTCGTGCTCGGCCACATGGGCGGCTATTTCCATGTCGCCGAGGCGATCGAGATGGCCGAGCGCCACCCCAACCTCTACCTCGAAACCTCGGCCATGCCGTACCCGGCCAGGATCGCTGAGGCCGTTCGACGATGCGGTCCGGAACGGGTCCTGTTCGGGAGCGATGGCCCAGGATGCAATCCTCGTCTCGAGGTCGAGAAGGTCCGGATGGCCGGGCTCCCTGCGGAGGAGGAACGACTCGTGCTCGGGGGCAACGCCGCTGTCATGCTGCGACTTGGGACACGGGATCCATGAACGTCGATGCCCTCATGCTGCTGGGTGAGAACCGCTTCGGCCCCTCGCTCGGGCCCCAGGAGGCTCTCGCTGTGGCCGATCGCATCGGGATCGATGTCATCGTCGCCGCCCCGGCCCGACCCCGGGACTATCACCTAGGGCCGGCGAACGATGCCCTGGCGCGCTTCGCTGCCGAGAGCGGCGGTCGGGTGATCGCCCTTGGCCGGGTCGACCCGACCGACGGTGCACGCGCGGTGAGGGAAGCCGGCCGATGCCTGGATGAGCTGGGGTGCGCGGGTATCTTCCTGCACCCTGGGGAAGAAGCGTGTCCTATCACCCAGGCGAGGAACATCCTGGAGGTAGCGCAGCGGCGCCGGGCGCCGGTCGTGGTTGCCGCGGGCCTGTTCGCCCTGTCGGAGCCCCTTCAGGTCTCCCAAGTAGCCGCTGAGTTCCCGGAGACCCCGGTCGTCATGACGAACTGCGGGAATCTGAATATCTCTGGCCTGGCCCTCGCCGACGCCTGGCTGGCAGTCACGTCGACTGCGAACCTGAGGGTTCTCACGAACGGGGAATACCGGCAGGACTTCATCGAGCGGTTGGCCGCAGCCGACCCCGAGCGGGTCCTCTACGGCTCGATGGCGCCCGTCTTCGATCCTGACTTCGAGTGGAAGCGTCTGAGCTCCGCTCGCATGAGCGACGAAGCCCGCAAGGCGATCCAAGGGGGGAACGCGACGCGGCTGTTCGGCCTCGCTCGCAAGGACGTTGATGCCGAGCAGGAGCAGGGCGTCGAGCCGCCGTCCGCGCCTCCCCCGGCTGGATAGGTTCGCCATCTCACGGAGCCCCTGCCGAGAGGCCCCCCAACGCTCCCTCGAGGCGGAGGAGGGCCTCCTTGCGGGCCTCGTCGCCGCCGTAGCCGCCGATGGTCCCGTCGGCCGGGACCACCCGGTGGCAGGGGACGAGGAGCGCCACCGGGTTCCGGTTGAGCGCGTTCCCCGCGGCCCGGGCGGCCCGCGGGCTCCCGGCGAGGGCCGCGACCCGCCCGTAGGTCGCGACGGCCCCGTAGGGGATGCGGACGGTCGCCCCCAGCACCCTCCGGGCGAAGCCCGGCGGGACGAGCGAGAGGTCCGGGCGGGAGGCGAACCGCCGGAGGCGGCCCGCGAAGTAGGCGTCGAGCTCGCGGGCAAGGCCGGCGAGCGCGCGCCGGTCCTCCCGCGGCTCGGTCCCCGTGAGGAGAGCGAGCTCCTCGAGGATGGGCCCGGGGCCGCGGTCGGCGAAGGCGAGCCGCACGACCCCCCGCTCCCCGGCCGCGGCGAGGATCGGCCCCAGCGGCGAGTCGAGCAGCGCGTACCGCAGGGGCCGCCGAACGGCCGGAGCGAGCGGTCGCCGGACGGCCGGAGCGAGCGGGCCCCGCATCGTCAGAGGAGCGGCCACGGGTAGGGGCGCTCGGGACCGGGGCCCGGGAACCTCCCCTCGCGGGCGAGCCGCTCGGCCCGGACCGCGGTCGCCCGCGCCTCGCGCTCGGAGAGGAGGTCGGCCAGGCGCCGCCCGAGCGGTCCCTCCCGCAGCTCGCCGGCCAGCCGGCGGAGGTCCGCGGCGAGCGGCGGTGGGAGCTCCTCGCCGACGAAGCCCCAGAGCACCGTCCGCAGCTTCGGCTCGGGCGAGAAGCACACGCCGTGGTCCACCACGTGGATCCTCCCGTCGACGCCCAGGAGGCAGTGCCCGGCCTTCCGGTCGGCGTTGTTCACCACGACGTCGAACGCGGCGATCCGGCGGAACTCGTCGGGGTACCGCTCCGCCAGCGTGAGCGCGTGTTCCTCCGGGTCGTGCTCGACGTAGAGCTGGACCGAGCCGACCCCGAGCGGCCCGTCGCGGAGGACCGTGGGCGGGACGTTCGGCCAGCCCAGCTCACGGGCCACGAGGAACGCCGCGACCTCCCGGGCGCAGAGCGTCCCGTCCGGGAAATCCCAGAGCGGCGCCTCGCCCGCTCGTGGCTTGTAGACCGCGGCGGCCTCCCGCCCCCGCTCCCGCACCCGCACGAGGAACGTCGCGTTCGAGGCCCGGGGGAGGCGGCCGAGCACCTCCAGCTCGCCGCCGGCCAGGAGCGCGAGCAGGTCGTCCAGCTCCCGGGCGGCCCGGGACGCTCCGTCGCGCCGGCCGGCACGGGATGCTCGCCCCTCTCGGCCGGCACGGCTCACTCCGTGCCGCGGTGGCCGTTCATCGCCGGACACCGGTGCCCCTCCGGGTCGATGGGGTTGCCGCAGAAGCGGCAGGTCGGCCGGCCGCGGGCCGCGACCGTCGCCGAGTGGCGGGAGAGCGCGAGCATCTGCCCCCGCGTCGCCCAGAGCACGATCCTCTCCGGTTCCTCGGGGAACCCCTCCTCGAGGTCCTCCTCCACGAGCTCCTCGAGCTCAAGCTGGAACAGGTCCCGTCCTTCGTCGTAGCCGATCGTGAGGCGCCCCACGCGCCACAGAGGGTCGAGCGGCTCCTCGAGGGCCATCTCCTCCTCCGGCGGCCCCTCCTCGGTCTCCCGCCCGATCCCGGCGAGGATCTCGAGGATCGACTGGGCGAGGAGCTGCACCTGCTGCTTCTCGACGATCACGGTCACCAGGTCCGGGCCGCGGCGCGCCTGGATGAAGAACGTGCGCCGGCCGGGCTCGCCGATCGCGTCGGTCGTGATCCGGTCGACCGGTCCGAGCTCCACGCGGCCTATCCTCGCACGTTCCCGCGCCGCCGCCCCGGGGGGAGGCCCTCCAGGCCCCCGGTGTCGTTCACCCGGAGCACGCGGGGCGGGCCGTCGTCCAGGGAGACCACCGAGACCGAGGCCGGGTCGATCGCGAGCCTCGCGAACGCCTCGACCGGCGCGCCGAGGAAGTGGGCGAGCGCGAGGCGGATCACGTCGGCGTGGGTGACCACGGCGGCGGTGGCTCGGGGGTGGGCCTCGGCGATCGCGTGGAGCTCCGCCACGGCGCGGCGGTAGGCGTCGAGGAGGCTCTCGCCGCCGGGGAACGGCGTCGCGAGGGGGGCGGTGGTCGCCCGCCGCCACAGGCGCGTGCGCTTCACCTGCGCCAGGCGCCGGCCGGCCCAGCGCCCGACGCGGACGTCGGCCAGGTCCTCCCGGACCCGGACCGGCATCCCGCGGGCCCGGGCCAGGGGCTCGGCGGTCTGCCGGCAGCGGAGGAGCGGGCTCGAATAGAGCGCGTCGATCCCCACGGGCTCGAGCCGGGAGACCAGCCGGTCGGCCTGGACCAGGCCGTCCGCCGAGAGCGGGGTCTGGGGCTCGGGGAACCGGATGCCGGTGGAGGCCGTGACCCCGTGTCGGATCAGGAGCAGGAGCGCCACGCGCGAAGGATAGCGGCGCGCCGCGCCCGGCCCCGGGCCCGCGCTCGGCCCCGGGCGTGGGCTCAGCTCCGGCCGCGGAACACGACGCAGCAGCCGCCCGCGGAGGGGTCGAGCTCCGCGACCAGCCCGGCGAGCCCTGCCGCCTCGAGGAGGCCCTCCATGAACCACAGGTTGGCCCGGCAGACCAGGTCGGGGTCGACGCGGGCCAGGGCCTCGAAGGGGCAGTTCCGGAGGCGCACGCTGCCGTCGCCGGCCTCGACGGGCTCGAACCCCTCCTCGGCCAGGGCCCGCCGGACGGCCTTGGGACCGGCCCGCCACCCCGCCCGGCGGATCCGCTCGCCCAGGCCCGCCCCGGCCGCCCGGGCCGCCTCCCGGAGGGCCTCGCCGTCCCCGGCCCCCCGGACCCCCGCGGCCAGGATCCCGGCGAGGAGCTCGTACCGCCGCTCGGGGAGCGAGACCCGGAACTCCGTGGCGGCCCTCCGGTAGAGCTTCGCCGGGCGCCCGGCGCCGGGGCCGCTCCGCCCGGTGAGGCGCCGATAGCGGACGTCGAGGAGCCCGGCCGCGGCCATCCGGTCGAGGTGGAAGGCGGCCAGGGCCCGGGAGATCCCGAGCGCCCGGGCCGCCTCCTCGCGCCCCACCTCCCCGCGCTCCACGACGTAGCGGTAGAGGTGGCGCCGGACCGGCTCCGCGAGGAGCGCGATGGCCTCGAGCTGCGCGGCGCGTTCCTCCACGCGACGACTGTAACACGCGGTTCCGCTCTCGGAAGAGTTCGTCATCGCAGGTCGGGGCGCTCGTTCGTCGGCGGGGCTCCGGGCGGGACGGCTCGTCCTTCCACCGGCTCGCCCCGTCCGGTGCCTCGACCGGTTGCGGCCGGCCATCCGGAGCTATCGGACCCGGTTCGGGTCGAACGGCCCGCGGGGGCGGGGACCCTCGCCCCTCCGGTCCGCGCGGTGGGTCGGCGAGCATGTCGCGCGAAACGTCCGAGGGAGGTCTGCCCGATGCGCGTGAGCCGGAGGACGTTCCTGAAAGGGGTGGGGGCCGCCTCGGCCGCGGTGGCCGCCGAGGAGTTGCTGGGCGGCCCGGAGACGCTCCGCGCGGCCGAGGGAGCGGCGGCGGCCGCGCGCGAGGAGTGGGTCCCGACGACCTGCTGGATCGGGAAACAGGACTGCGGGATCATGGCCCGCCGCATCGACGGGCGGGTCGTGAAGCTCGAGGGCCACCCCGGCAACCCGCGGAACCAGGGGACGCTGTGCCCCAAGGGCGTGGCGCAGATCGCCGCGCTCTACGACCCGAACCGCGTCAAGACGCCCCTGGTGCGGACGAACGCCAAGGGCGAGCACGGGACGTGGCGGCGGGCGACGTGGGACGAGGCCCTGGACCTCGTCGCGGAGCGGATCCGCGCGGCGAGGGAGAAGGACCCCTCGCTCGTCCTGTGGCAGAAGGGCCGGAGCAAGTCCAAGCAGCTCTACGACGAGGCCCTGGTCGAGGCCCTGGGCGCGACCAAAGTGGGGCACGGGGCCTACTGCTCCGACGCCGGCTACCGGGCGCTCGAGTACACGGTCGGGGTCCAGGGGGTGCTGAACCCCGATTTCCGGCACACGCGCTACCTCCTGTCGTGGGGATGGAACCTCTCGAGCGCCGGCGGGAACCAGCTCTGCTTCATCACCTGGCAGCGCCAGCTCCTCGAGGCCCGGGAGCGCGGGCTCGAGGTCGTGGCCATCGACCCCCGGATCCGCGGGGCGGGACCCTTCGCCGACCGCTGGCTCCCGATCCGTCCCGGCACCGACCTCGCGCTCGCCCTCGCCCTGGCCCGGGAGCTCCTCGAGCTCGACGCCGTGGACCGGGACTACCTCGTGCGGTTCACGAACGCCCCGTACCTCGTGGGCGAGGACGGCTACTTCGTCCGCGAGGGCGACCGGCCGCTCGTGATCGACGAAGGCTCCGGCGAGGTCGTCCCGGCGGGGACCCCCGGGGTCCGCCCGGCGCTGGAGGGCTCGGCGCGGGTCGGCGGTGGCCGCGCCCGGACCGCGTTCTCGCTGTTCCGGGACCACGTCCGGGAGGCGACCCCGGAGTGGGCGGCGTCGGTCTGCGACGTGCCGGCCGGGGACGTCCGCGACGTGGCACGGGGGATGGCCGAGAACGCGATGCTCGGGTCCACGATCGTGGTGGACGGCGTGCGCCTGCCCTACCGGCCGGTGAGCGTGATGCTCTACCACGCCGCCCAGCAGGAGCTCGGCTTCCAGGCCACCCGCGCGATCGTGCAGGTGCTGATGCTCCTCGGCGCGGTCGGCGCCGTGGGCGGCGTGCAGATGGCCCCCAAGTGGGAGATCCACGACAACTACTTCGCGCTGGACCAGGTGGAGATCTCCGACGGCCCCTACGACCACCTGCTGAAGGGCTCCAAGTACTTCCCGATCAACACGGGCAACCCGTCGCTCGGGGCATACGCCATGCTGGAGCCGGAGCGCTACGGGGTGGGCAAGACCCCCGAGGTGATGATCGTCCACATGGCGAACCCCGCCGTCTCGTTCGCCGACTCGCCCGCCGTCCGGGAGGCGTACGCCCGGGTCCCGTTCACGGTCGTGATCAGCCCCTGGCTCTCGGAGACCGCGGACCTCCTGGCTGACGTGGTGCTCCCCGCGGCGACCCTCGAGAAGTACGAGGGGCCGCTCTCGGCCACCGATGCGTACGTCGACGCGGTGACGCTCCGGGTGCCGCCGATGGAGCCGCTGTTCGAGTCCCGCGGGGAGGTCGACATCTACCTCGACCTCTGCGAGCGGGTCGGGGTGCTGTACGGGAGGGGTGGCTTCCTCGACCTCATCAACGAGCACCTCGAGCTCACCGGGCCCCTGGCGCTCCCGCTGCGGCGGAAGCCGACGGCCAGGGAGATCTTCGACCGGTGGGCCCGGAGCCAGGGCGCCGAGGAGGGGGTCCGGCGGTTCGAGGAGCAGGGCGTCCTCGTCAAGGGCCCGCTGCCCCCCGAGGTCCGCTACGGCTACGCGACCGACCCGCCCTTCGGGGGGGTCGTGCACCGCTTCTACGGGGAGTCGCTCCTGCGGTACCGGGACGAGATGCGCCGCCGCGGGGTGGAGGAGATCTTCTGGCGGGACTACACCCCGCTCCCCACCTGGCGGCCGCCCACGATGGAATCGTCCCCGCCCGAATACGACCTCTATCTCGTGAGCTACAAGCTGGTCGAGCACAAGCAGTCGCGGACGAGCTTCGTGCCCCTCCTCGCCGAGCTCACCGGCGGTCAGCGCCTCGAGATCAACCCGCGGACCGCACGGGCGCGCGGCATCGCCGACGGACAGGCCGTCGTGGTCGAGTCCCACAACGCGGTCACCGGCGAGACCCGCCGGGTGACGGTCCGGGCCCGCTACACCGAGGCGATCAGGCCCGACGTGGTCGCGATGCCGCACGGGTTCGGCCTGTGGACCCACCCGTGGGCGCGAGGCCAGGGGCCGTCGCCCAACGTCCTCTACTTCAGCGGCCCGGGCTACGTGGCGAACACCGCCGACCAGTCGTTCCACGTGAAGGTCCGCGTGCTCCCCGCGGAGGAGGCCTGAGATGGCGCGCTACGGGATGGTGATCGACCTGGACCGCTGCTGGGGCTGCCGGGCGTGCATGGAGGCCTGCAAGGTCGAGAACGACACCCCCCAGGCTTCGTTCTTCATGTACGTGTTCCGGTTCGAGGAGGGGGAGTTCCCCGACACCAGGGTCTGGTGGATGCCCCGGCCCTGCATGCACTGCGACAACGCGCCCTGCGTGAAGGTCTGCCCGGTGGGGGCCCGCTACAAGCGGGAGGACGGGATCGTGGCGACCGACTGGGACCGCTGCATCGGGTGCCGGTACTGCGAGGTGGCCTGCCCGTACGGGGTGAACACGTTCAACTGGCGCGACCCGGACGAGCGCCAGTACCTGGACTGGGACGACCCCGACGTGTCGCGGGTCACCGGCGGCGCGGTGCCGCCCTGGTCCAACCCCGACCTGGACCTCCCCTACGGGCCGGAGCAGCGTCGGATCGCCGGGGGCGGGCGCATCGAGGGCGTCATCGAGAAGTGCACGTTCTGCGTCCACCGGGTGGAGGCGGGGCTCGAACCGGCGTGCGTGCAGAACTGCCCGGCGCGGGCCCTGATCTTCGGCGACCTGGACGACCCCGACAGCGCGGCCTCCCGGATCCTCTCCGAGCGGCACACCTGGCGGCTCCTGGAGGATGCGGGCACCGAGCCCCGGGTCTTCTACGCGGGCGGGCACCCGCCCCACAGCGAGACGCGGTCCGTCGAGGACGTGGAAGCGGAGGTGGTCTGAGATGGCCGCGAGGACCGAGGCGCTCCCCTACGGCGTGGGCCGCCCGGGGAAGGCGTGGGCGGCGGGCGTGCTGGTGGCGCTGGCCCTCCTGGGGATGGGGGTCGTGGCGTACGTCCAGCAGCTCCTCCATGGGCACGCCGTGACCGGGCTGCGCGACTGGGGGGTGATGCGCGGGGCGCCGTGGGGGCTCTACGTCGCGTTCGTCGTGTACTTCGTCGGGGTCTCGTTCGCGGGGATCACCACGGCCGCGCTGATCCGCCTGGCGAACGTCCGGACGCTCCGTCCGATCTCCCGGATGGCGGAGCTGCTCACCGTCACATCCCTGGTCGCCGGCGCGCTCGCGATCCTGGCCGACGTGGGCCAGCCGCTGCGGGCCGTCGTGAACCTGCTCCGGTACGCGCGGCCCCAGTCGCCGTTCTTCGGGACGTTCACGCTCGTGATCTCGGGCTACCTCTTCGCCAGCCTGGTCTACCTCTACCTCGACGCCCGGGCCGACGCGGCCCGCTGCGCGCGGGTCCCGGGGCCGCTCCAGCCCCTCCACCGGCTCCTCGCCGCCGGGTACCGCGGGACCCCCGAGGAGCGGGAGCGCCACGCGCGGACCACGTTCTGGCTCGCGATCGCGATCCTGCCGCTTCTCGTCACGGCCCACTCCACCCTGGGCTTCGTGTTCGGGCTCCAGGTGGGGCGCCCGGGGTGGTTCAGCGCGCTCCAGGCCCCGGCGTTCGTGGTCCTCGCCGGGGTCTCCGGCCTGGGGCTCCTGATCGCGATCGCGGCCGCCGCGCGGCGGGCGCTCCGCGAGGAGCGTCGGCTCGGGCCCGAGGTGTTCCGGCTGCTGGGGAACCTCCTCCTGGTCCTCACCCTCGCCTACCTCTACTTCGTCGTCGTCGAGGTCCTCACGGGGATCTACGCCGCGCCCGAGCGGGAGGCCGCGCTCACCCGCTCGATGTTGCTGGGCCGGTGGGCCTGGCTGTTCTGGCCGAGCGTCGGAGCGCTCGGGGTCGCGGCCGCGATCCTCGGCTGGTGCTTCCTCCGGGGCGTGGACGCGGTCTGGCCGCGGGTGGTCGCGGGGGTCCTGGTGAACCTGGCGGCGATCGGGAAGCGGGTGCTGATCGTGGTGCCCTCCCTCGTGAGCGGCGCGCTGCTTCCCTACGGCGAGGGCTCGTACCGGCCGACCTGGGTGGAGTACGCGATCGTCCTCGGGCTCTTCGGGCTCGGGACCTTGATCTACCTGGTCGCCGCGAAGGTCTTGCCCATCGTCGAGCTGCCGGAGGAGGTCGAGTGATGCGCCGGGCCATCACGCTCGCGCTCGTGGTCGCGGGGTTCGCGCTCCAGGCGGTGAGTTACCTGTTCCTGGCGGCCCCCATCGGGACGCCCACCGCGGTCCGGTTCAGCGAGCCTCGCGTGCCGTTCGCGCCGGCCCTGTTCATCCTCGGCGTGATCCTCGTGTTCGTCGCGGCCATCGTGTACGAGCTGCTGCCGGACCGGAGGTCGAGGAGGGAGGGATGACGCCGGCGGCCCCGGTCGAGCTCGCCGGGGCCCGGCGGGTCGCCTACCGGACCCTCGCGGCGTGCTTCCTGGAGCCGTCCCCGGCCCGGCTGGCCACGCTCCGTACCGCCGTCCCGGAGCTGCGGGAGCGGGCGCGGCCGCTCTCCGAGCTCGCCCCGGGCCCGGCCTGGGAGGCGCTGCTGCGGGCCCTGGAGGGGTTGGAGGAGGCGGCCGCCGAGCGGGTGGCCGAGGAACACGCGACGCTGTTCCTGGCCGGTGTGCGAGGCGGGGCGTGTCCCCCGCACGCATCCGCCTATCTGATCCGGACGGGCTACGAGGGGGCGGGGGTGGTCGCCGCCGTGGCGGCCGCCTACCGCGGGGCCGGCTACCTCGTCGAGGGATCGGAGCTCCCCGACCACCTGGCGGTCGAGCTGGACTTCCTCGGGGAGCTGTGTCGGCGAGAGGCGGAAGGCGGGCCGGCGGCAGAGGGGTGGCGGGAGCGCGAGCTCTCGTTCCTCCGCGGCCACCTGCTCCGGTGGCTCCCCCGGTTCGTGGAGCGGCTGGCCCGGGTCTCGCCCGCCGGGTTCTACCGGTGGCCGGCGGAGGCGGCGCTCGCCCTCGCCGGCCACGACGAGGTGCTCCTCTCGAGCCTGGGGGCGGGGAAGGGGGTCGCGTGATCCCGGGCGTGCGCGTCCTGCTCTGCGGGCACGCCGCCGAGGCCGGCGCCGAGCCGGGGGAGGTGCTCGCGCTCCTCGCGGCGCGCGGCGTGGACGCCTCGGTCGTGGAGGACGTGTGCACCCGTCCCGCGGCGCTCGAGGGGAGGGGGGAGGAGGGGCGGCTCGTGCTCGGACTCTGCGACCGCCGCCCGGGGCCCGAGGAACTGCAGGCCCGGACCCGGCGCGCGGGCTTCGGTCCGTTCGATGCGGAGGTCGTGCCGTTCGCGGACGCCGCCCCGGCGCCCGACCCCAGCTCTCGGCTCGCCGCGCTCCTGGCGGCGCGGGCGGCCGGCCTCGCGGCCCGAGGGCGGACCGTCCAGGCCCACCTCCGGCCCGAGCTCGCCGCCGCCGGCCTGAGCCGCCGGTCGCTGCTCACCGGGGGCACCTGGACCTACCGACCGGTGGCGGCGGTGGGGCAGGGCTGCCTCGGCGTGGAGCGCTGCGGCCTCTGCGTCGGGGCGTGTCCCGCGGGGGCCATCCAGGGCCCGGGGAGGCCGGTCGTGGACGCCGAGGCCTGCCGGGCCTGCGGCGCGTGCGTCTCGGCCTGCCCGGTGGGAGCGGCGACCCTCCCCGACGCGGACCTCCCCGGCCTCGAGGCCGAGCTCGCGGTCCTGGTCGAGGAGGCTCGGGCCGCGGGGGTGCCCCTCGCGCTCGCCTGCGGCTCGGCCCCGAGGATCCCCGAGGAGGGGGATCGGGTGCCGGTGCGCCTCCCGTGCCTCTCGGTCGTGACCGCCGGGTGGGTGCTCCAGCTCCTCGTCGCCGGGGCCCCGGGCATCGTCCTCGCGGGGTGCGGCGACGCCTGCCGGGTCGGGGGCGCCGGGAGGGCCCGGGGCGTCGTGGAGACGGTGCGGAGGGTCGTGGCGGCGCGGGGTGCGTCCGCGGGCGACCGCGTGCGGCTGTACCTGGGCGGGCTCCCCGAGGAACCCGCGGTGGGGAGCGGTGCCACCGCACCGGCACCGCCCGGGGAAGCGACGGTCGGGCGGGCGGGGCCGCGGCTCTCCGAGCCCTGGGCGACCACCGCGGCCGCGGCGGCCCTCCTGCCGTCCGGCGCGGTCCTGGAGGACCTCCCCGCCGGGCCCGGGGTGCTCTCGGTCACGGAACGGTGCACGCTGTGCGGGCTCTGCGCGTCGGTCTGCCCGACGGGCGCCGTCGCGCTCGAGCGGGGGGCGGTGACGTCCGCCCTCACCTTCGACCCCGCCTCCTGCGCCGGCTGCGGGAACTGCGTCCCGATCTGCCCGGAGGGAGCGCTCCGGCTCTCCCGCCGCCTGGATCGAGACGAGCTCTCGGGAGGCCGCCGTCGCCTCCGGGCCGGCGCGGAGGCCCTCTGCCGTTCCTGCGGGGGCCCCGTGGCGCCCGGCCCGATGCTCGAACGGATCCGCGAGCTCCTCGCCGACGAGGGGCCGGGGCTGCTCCGCCTCCTCACCGAGCTCTGCCCGGACTGCCGCGCCGCGGGGCGCGCGCCCGCCGAAGGGCCCGTCCGCGGGTGAGCGGGCCCCGCGGCCGGCGTGCGAGGATGCCGGCGGACGACGAGAGGAGGAGGGCGATGGTCGAGTACCTCCCGGACATCTACCGACGGTTCCGGGATGAGCAGCCCGGGGTCATGGCCTACACGGCCCTGGCCGAGGCCGCCCACGCCGCCGGCCCCCTCAGCGACCGGGAGCGGCGGCTGGTCAAGCTGGGGATCGCGATCGGGGCGGCCTCCGAGGGCGGGGTCCGCTCCCACGTCCGGAAGGCCCTGACCGAGGGGCTGGGGCCCGACGCGCTGCGGCACGCCGCGATCCTCGCGATCACGACCGCCGGCTTCCCGCAGGCCATGGCCGCCTACCGTTGGGTCTCGGAGGTGCTGGACGCCGAGGCCTGAGCGCGGAGCCGGCGGGCGCCCGCTCACCCCGCGGCGGCGGGGAGGCGGACCTCGAACGTCGAGCCCCGGCCGAGCTCGCTCTCGACCCGGACCTCCCCGCCGTGGTTCTCCACCACGTGCTTGACGATCGAGAGCCCGAGGCCGGTGCCCCCGGTCTCCCGGGACCGGGCCGGGTCCACCCGGTAGAAGCGCTCGAAGATCCGAGGGAGGTCGCGGGAGGGGATGCCCGCCCCGGTGTCGGAGACCCGGAGCAGGACCTCGCCGTCCGCCGGGCCCACCGCCACCTCCACCCGCCCTCCGCGGCCCGTGTACCGGATCGCGTTGTCGAGGAGGTTGCGCACGAGCAGGGCGAGGTCCCGGCGCGACCCCGTCACCGCAGGCCCGGGCCGCGCGTCCACGACGAGCTCGATGCCGGCGTCCCGGGCCTGCGCCGCGAACCGCTCGGCCTCCTCCCGCACGACCGTCTCCATCGCCACCCGCTCGGTGCGCTCGCTCCCCGCCTCGAGGCGGGACAGGTCCAGGAGGTCGGCCACGATCCTCGCCAGGCGCGAGGCGTCGCGCTCGAGGCGCTCGGCGAACCCGGCCACCGCCGAGGGGTCCTCGACGGCGGCGGTCCGGATGGTCTCGGCGGCCGCGAGGATCGAGGCCACCGGCGTCTTGAGCTCGTGGGAGGCGTTGGCCACGAAGTCCCGGCGCATCGCCTCCACCCGCTTCGCCTCGGTGACGTCGCGGAGCACGAGGAGCGCCCCGCCGCCCTCGACCGGGACGGCGGTGGCGCGCAGGTGCCGGGCGGGGGCGCCGCGGAGGGCCTCCACGGTCACCCCCCGGCGTTCGCGGAGGGCGGCGGCGAGCGCCTCCCGGAGCGCGGCGGGCGCCAGGGCGGAGGCGGAGGGGATGGGGCCCCCGAGCATGCGCTCCGCGGCCCGGTTCGCGAAGCGGACCAGGCCGTCGGCGTCGGCCAGGAGCACCCCCTCCTCCATGGAGGCCAGGATCAGGTCCCGGACCTCCCGCTCCTCGGCGGCCGCCCGCCGCTCCCTGGCCAGTTCGTCCGCGGCCCGCTCGAGCACCCGCGCCACGCCGGCGGGGTCGCGGAGCTCCCAGGGCATCGCCCGGACCCCCGGGAGCTCGTCCGCGAGGCGGAGGGCCGCCCGCCGGATCCGCCCGAGGGACCGGCCGAGCAGGAGGCCCGCGAGGAACGACGCCGCGCCCACGCGTGGAGCGTACCCGGTGCGGAAGGGCACCCGGAGGCGAGCGCCGGCCGGCCCCCAACGTTCACGTCCCGTTCACGTCCGCGCCCGGGTCGCGTCATGCGAGCCCCATAGCATCCGCCCCGATGGGCGACCGCAGCGCCAACCCGCGGGACCGGGGGACGGCCGGACGACACCCCCCTCTCCGTACGGCCGTCCCCCGCGTCGCCCAGGTCCATCGGTTCTCGGGAGGGACGAGGAGGACGCGCATGGGTCGGAGGTGGTTCGGGCTCGTGGCGGCCGGGGCGGCGCTCGCGCTCGCCGCGGCGGCCTGCGGGAACACGGCCGAGGGCGCGGGCGGGGGCGACGGCGGCGGGCTCTCGGGCGCGGTCGTGGGTGACGGCTCCAGCACCGTCTTCCCCATCACCCAGGCCGTGGCCGAGGAGTTCACGGCGGAGAACCCCGGCGTCGAGGTCTCGGTGGGGATCTCGGGGACCGGCGGGGGGTTCGAGAAGTTCTGCGCCGGCGAGACCGACCTCCAGGACGCCTCCCGGCCCATCGAGCAGGAGGAGATCGACGCCTGCGCGCAGAACGGCGTGGGGTACGTGGAGCTGAAGGTGGCCCTGGACGGCCTGTCGGTCGTGGTGAACCCGGCGAACGACTGGGCCGAGTGCCTGTCGGTCGAGCAGCTCAAGGCGATCTGGGAGCCCGGGAGCCGGATCGACGACTGGAGCGAGATCCCCGGGGCGGACTTCCCCTCCCGGCCGCTCACGCTGTACGGCGCGGGGACGGACTCGGGGACCTTCGACTACTTCACCGACGCGATCGTCGGCGAGGAGGGTGCGAGCCGCTCCGACTACACCGCGAGCGAGGACGACAACGTGCTCGTGCAGGGGGTGGCCGGCGACGAGAACGCCCTCGGGTACTTCGGCTACGCCTACTACGAGCAGAACCAGGACAAGCTCCGGGCCCTCGCGATCGACGGCGGGCAGGGCTGCGTCGAGCCCACCACGGAGACCATCGAGACCGGCACCTACGCGCCGCTCTCCCGGCCGCTGTTCGTCTACGTCTCGGAGGCGGCGCTCGCGAAGCCCCAGGTCGTGGAGTTCATCGACTTCTACCTCGAGGTCGGGCGGGAGCTGGTCCCGCAGGTCGGCTACGTGAACGTGTCGGAGGCCGACTGGGAGGCGACCCAGCAGGCCTGGGCCGACTTCAAGGCCGGGGCGTAGGGGCCGGGGGTCGCAGGGGCGGTGGCGGCGGAGCAGGCGATCGCCCGGGCCCTCACGGGCCGGCGTCCGCGCTACGGCGAGCGGCTCGTGCGGACCCTCCTGCTCGGGTGCGGCGTCCTCTCCGTCGCCACCACCCTCGGGATCGTCGCCTCCCTCGCCTTCGAGGCGGTGGCGTTCTTCCGGGAGGTGCCGGTGCTCGACTACCTCACCGGGACGTCCTGGGGGCCGACCTTCCGGCCGCCCTCCTTCGGCGTCCTGCCGCTCCTGTCGGCGACGGTGCTGATCGGGCTCGCGAGCATGCTGGTGGCCGTGCCGGTGGGCCTGGGGGCGGCCGTCTACCTCGCGGAGTACGCGAGGCCGGGGGCCCGGCGGGTGCTCAAGCCGCTGCTCGAGGTCCTGGCCGGGATCCCGACGGTGGTCTTCGGCTACTTCGCGCTCACCTTCATCACGCCGACCCTGCTCCAGCGCCTCCTGCCCGGCACGGGGGTCTTCAACGCGCTCTCGGCGAGCCTCGCCATCGGGGTCATGGCGGTGCCGCTCGTGGCCTCGGTCTCGGAGGACGCGATGCGGGCGGTCCCCCGCGCCCTCCGGGAGGGGGCCTTCGCGATGGGGGCCACCCGTCGGACCGTGGCCCTCCGGGTCGTCGTGCCGGCCGCCCTCTCCGGGATCGCGGCGGCGGTGATCCTCGGCCTCTCCCGGGCCATCGGCGAGACCATGATCGTCGCGATCGCCGCCGGCCAGATGCCCAACCTCTCGCTCGACCCGCGGGAGGCGATGCAGACGATGACCGCCTACATCGTCCAGATCTCCCAGGGCGACACCCCGTACGGGAGCGTCGAGTACCGGACGATCTTCGCGGTCGGAGCGTCCCTGTTCCTCCTCACGCTCGGGCTGAACGCCGCCTCGCTCCGGCTCGTCCGCCGGTTCCGGGAGCGGTACGAGTGAGCTCGCCGGCCGTCGCCGCGCGGGTCCCCGCCCTCGCCACCGGGCGCCGGGCGGAGCGCTCCCCGGGCGCGCTGGCGTTCCACCTGGCGCTCCTCCTCGCCCTGCTCGTGGCGCTCCTCACCCTGGCCACCCTCCTCGTGGACGTGGCCACGAAGGGGGCGGGTTGGCTGGACCGGGGGTTCCTCTCGAGCCTCGACTCGAGGTTCCCGGAGCGGGCGGGGATCCTCCCGGCGCTCGTGGGCACCGCCTGGCTGATGGTGCTCACGGCCGCGATCTCGTTCCCCCTCGGCGTGGGGGCCGCCGTCTACCTCGAGGAGATGGCCCCGCGGAACCGCCTCACGGCGTTCCTCGAGCTGAACGTGGCGAACCTCGCGGCGGTGCCGTCGGTGATCTACGGGCTGCTCGGGCTGGCCGCCTTCGTCCGGGCGATGCAGCTCGGCCGCTCGATCATGGCCGGGGCCCTCACCCTGGTCCTGCTGATCCTCCCGGTGATCATCGTGGCCTCGAGGGAGGCGCTCCGCGCCGTCCCCGGCTCGATCCGGGAGGCCGCCTACGCGGTCGGGGCGACCCCGTGGCAGGTCACCTGGCGGCAGACCCTCCCCGCCGCCCTCCCCGGGATGCTCACCGGCCTCATCCTCGGGCTGTCGCGGGCCATCGGGGAGACGGCCCCGCTGATCACGCTGGGCGCCCTCACGTACGTGAACTTCGTGCCCCGGGACCCCTACGACCGGTTCACCGCGATGCCGATCCAGATCTACAACTGGGTCTCGCGGCCCCAGACCGGGTACCAGCACGTCGCGGCGGCCGGGATCGTCCTGCTCCTCGGGGTGCTCCTCGCGATGAACGCCCTGGCGGTCTACCTCAGGAACCGGTACGAGCGGAGGTGGTGATGGAGCAGGTCCAGGTCCACGTGGACGTGGCGCGGCCCACCCGTGCCGAGGCTCGGCCGGAGCCGGTCTTCGAGCTCCGGGACGTGGCCGTCTCATACGACGGCGTGCCGGCCGTCCGGGGGGTGACCCTCGACGTCCCCAGGAACCGGATCACCGCGATCATCGGGCCCTCGGGATCGGGGAAGAGCACGCTGCTGCGGGCGCTCAACCGGATGAACGACCTGATCCCGGGGGCGCGGGTGGAGGGAGAGGTCCGCTACCACGGGCAGGACCTCTACGACCCCGCGGTGGATCCCGTGGAGGTCCGCCGGCACATCGGGATGGTGTTCCAGAAGCCGAACCCGTTCCCCAAGTCGGTCTTCGAGAACGTCGCGTTCGGGCTCCGGGTGCACGGGATGACCGACGACCTCGAGGGCCGGGTGGAAGCGGCCCTCCGGCGGGCGGCGCTCTGGGACGAGGTGAAGGACGGCCTCCGGCGGAACGCGTACGAGCTGTCCGGCGGGCAGCAGCAGCGGCTGTGCATCGCCCGGGCCATCGCCGTGGAGCCCGATACGATCCTGATGGACGAGCCGTGCTCGGCCCTCGACCCCATCGCCACCGCCCAGATCGAGGACCTGATGCGGGAGCTGTCGGAGACCTATAGCGTGGTGATCGTGACCCACAACATGCAGCAGGCGGCGCGGGTCTCCGACATGACGGCGTTCATCACGGCCGAGGTGGACGAGGACGGGAGGCGGGCCGGCGTCCTCGTGGAGTACGACCGCACGGACGTGATCTTCACCCATCCCTCGGACCCCCGGACCGAGGACTACATCACGGGGAGGTTCGGCTGATGCCGGCGCGCGTGCGGTTCCACGAGGAGCTCGAACAGCTCGAGCTCGAGGTGCTCGGCACCGGCGAACTGGCGGAGCGGGCCGTGGGCCGGGCGGTGGACGCCCTCGTCCGGCACGACCCCGGGGAGGCCCAGGCCGTCGTGGCCGCCGACGACGAGATCGACGCCCGCTACCTCGATACCGAACGGCGGGCCCTGGAGCTGCTCGCCCTCCAGACCCCGGTGGCGGTGGACCTCCGGCTGATCTCCGCGATCCTCCACGCCAACCTCCACCTGGAGCGGGTCGGGGACATCGCGGTCAACATCGCGAAGATCTTCCTCTCGGTCCGCCACCTCCCCTCCTCGCCCACGGTCCTCGCGCACCTGCAGGAGATGGGGGACATCGGGCGGGGGATGCTGCGGACCGCCCTCGAGGCCTTCGCCCGCCGGGACCTCGAGCTGTGCCTGCGGCTGCCCCGGATGGACGACCCGGTGGACCGGCTCAACCTGCGGATGTACGGGGAGGTCGCGGCCCTGGCCGGCGACCCCGCGATGCTCGAGTGGGGGCTGCGGATGACGGTGGTGTCCCGGCAGCTCGAGCGGGTCGCGGACCACGCCGTCGACATCGGCGAGCAGGTGGGGTTCCTCCTCACCGGGGAGTTCCGGGAGTTCACCGACGCCTCGCACCCGGAGGGCGCCGGGGGGTGAGCGAGCCGGCCTCCGCGGTGGCGATCCTCGTCGTCGAGGACGAGGCCTCGCTCGCCGATGCCGTCCGCTACAACCTCGAGCGGGAGGGGTTCCGGGTCGCCGTCGCCGCGGACGGCCCCTCGGCCCTGGAGCGGTTCGAGGCCGAGCGGCCGGGCCTCGTGATCCTCGACCTGATGCTCCCCGGGATGTCGGGGCTGGACGTCTGCCGGGAGATCCGGGCGCGATCCCCGGTCCCCATCGTGATCCTCACCGCGAAGGACGCCGAGGCCGACAAGGTGGCCGGCCTCGAGCTGGGCGCCGACGACTACGTGACCAAGCCGTTCTCCATGCGGGAGCTGGTGTCGCGGGTCCGGGCCCACCTCCGCCGGGCCGGGATGCCGGCGCCGGCGGCGGCCGAGGAGGTGCTCCGGGGCGGTCCCGTGGAGATGGACGTGGCCCGCCACGAGGTGCGGGTCCGGGGCGAGCCCGTGGCCCTCCCCCCCAAGGAGTTCGAGCTGCTCGAGGTGTTCCTCCGCCGGCGGGGCCGGCTGCTCACGCGGGAGTTCCTGATCGAGGAGGTGTGGGGGCCGGACTACTTCGGCGACACCCGGACCCTCGACGTGCACGTGAAGCGCCTGCGGCGGAAGATCGAGCGGGATCCCCACCGC
>DATMBJ010000093.1:0-4422 GCA_035559315.1 Actinomycetota bacterium | reverse complement strand
GCGCCGACGCCCGGCGTGGCGAGGAGGGCGGTGTAGTCGGCGGGCTGGGCTTCGTAGGCGCGCAGCAGCACGCGCTCCAGCCGCTCGGGGTGGAGGTCGGCGAGCCGGGCCGCGTGCCGGCGGGGCATCTCGAGCTCCCGCATCCGCGCCACCTCGCGGGCCACCGTCCGCGGTTCCTCCCTGGCCAGGTGCACCGAGATCTCCCGATTGCCCTCCGCCTCCCCAGCCACGAGGTTCAGCACGTCCCGGGACGGGTCGCCGGCCACCGCGGCGTGGGGGTCGGCGTCGAAGCGGGTCGGGGTCAACCAGTGGTAGCGGCGGGCCATGCCGCGCGCCTCGTCCATCCCCTGCTGCACCACCGCCCATCGGCCGTCGGGGGTGAACAGGAACGTGTGGTGGTAGACCTGGAACCCGTCCTGGACCGCGGCCGAGTCCACCTTCGCCGAGAGGCGGCTCGCGCGGATCAGCGGCTCAGGATCGAGGCCGAGCGCCTCGCAGGCGGCCCGGATCTCGGCCGGCGTCCGCCGCGAGGCCCGTCCCTTCCCCCCGACCACGACGAGGCCCGTGTCCGGAGTGAGGCCCCGCAGCCCCTCCTTCAGGGCGCCGCACACCGTCGTCGTGATCCCGCTCGAGTGCCAGTCGAACCCCAGGACGCATCCGAACGCCTGGAACCAGAACGGATCCGAGATCCTGCGGAGGAGGCCCTCGGGCCCCTCCTCGGCGACGATGGCGAGCGCGATCTCCCGGGCCAGGAGGGTCATCCGCTCGAACAGCCACCGCGGCGTACGCCCGGCGTGGAGCGGGAGGTCGGCCGTCCCCGTCCGCATCCCAGGACGAGCTTACGTGGCGCCGCCGTGCCCGGCCGCTCAGGGCTCCGCCACGGGAGTCCGACGCCTGGAGCCCAGGGCCAGCAGCGGGAGGCCGGAGAGGCCCGCGCCCGCGCCGCCACCGGCGTCCCCCTGGGGCCCGGGGGTCGGTGACGGCTCCGGCGAGGGCGACTCGCTCGGCGACGGCTCGGGGGTGGGCGACGGGCTGGGCGAGGGCGAAGGCTCCAGGGTCGGCGACGGCTCCGGCGTGGGGCTCGGGCTGGGTTCGGGCGTCGGGGAGGGCTCCGGGGTGGGCGACGGCTCCGACGTCGGGGAGGGGCTGGGCGAAGGCTCCGGCGTCGGCGATGGGCTGGACGAGGGGCTCGGCGAGGGCTCGGGCGTGGGCGAGGGTTCCGGCGAGGGCTCGGGCGTGGGCGAGGGCGAGGGCTCCGGCGTCGGAGAGGGGCTGGGCGAAGGCTCGGGCGTGGGACTCGGCGAAGGCTCGGGGGTCGGGGAAGGCTCGGGCGAGGGCGACGGAACCGGGGACGGCGACGGAACCGGGGACGGCGATGGAACGGGAGAGGGCGAAGGCGAGGGGACCGACGACGGTTCCGGTGACGGCTCCGGCGTGACCGTCGGGCTCGGGCTCGGCGGGGGCAGGGCTTCGCCCACGACCTCCCCGAGGAGCGTCTCCACGACGGGGACCGCCTCCGGTGGGATCTCGGGCAGCAACGGGACGAGCTGCCGTTCGATCATCGCGTCGAGCATCGAGACGTCCACGCCGGCCACCTGCGCGGCCACCCGCTGGATGGCGAGATCGCCGACGGCCGCGATGATCTCCTCGGGCGGCGCCTCCTCCTGGATGGCCTGGGTCAGGTGCTCGAGGCTCCGGACGGCGGCCCGGAGGTAGCCCATGCCGCTCGCGGGGGGAGGCGCGGGCGGGATCAGCACGGTCCGGGCGACGAGGATCGCGAGCAGCACGACGCTCGCGGCGGCGGCGCCCTGGAGCCTCGCGTACCACTTCTCCACCGGCCGCGCCTCGGAGGTCGAGAGCAGCACGGCCCGGGAGAGGCGGTCGCTCGAGGCGGCCCCGTCCGCGGGCCCGGGTCTGACCGGGGCCGCCGCCTCCGCCGCGCTCGGCCCGTCGCCGGCGGGCGCGCCGCAGAGCGTCTGGAGCACGAACTCGAGGGCCTGGAGCCCGGCGCTCTCCTCGAGGAACACGTCGGCCCCGACCTCATCGGCCCGGGCCTCGCCGGGCTCCGCCCCGAGCAGCACGATCTTCGCCCCCGGCGCCCGGGCCTTGACCTCTCGGACCAGCGGGAGCCCGCGCGACGTGGCGAGCCGGTCCTCCAGGACCACCGCGTCCGGCTGGAACCTCCCCGACAGGCGGAGCACCTCCGCGGGCGTGGCGGCCTCCCCGACCACCTGGAACCGATCGGGGTCCAGGAAGAACCTGATCAGGCTGCGCTGGAGCGGGCGCCTGTGGGCCACGATCACCCGGACGCGGCCGACCTCGTTCCGCATGCCCCCGGCCTTCGCTCCCTCGCCGATCCCTGTGCGCAGGTGAGCCTATACCGTTGGGCGTATCCGCCGGCACGGTCCTTCCGGGGTATCTTTGGTCCTCCCCCGACGGGGGGAGGACCCGCCGGAGGGGGGAAGACCCCGGCGAGCGCGAGGCCAGGCCCCCGGGAGGCGGATGGGTGAACGAGGACGAGGCGAGGTCGCTGCTCGCGCGGAGGCTCCAGATCCTCCGGATGCTCCCCTACGAGGAGCTCGTCGAGCGCTTCCTCGACCAGGCCGAAACCTACGAGGCGGTCGGGCCCACGGGGACGAGCTACCGGGTCGAGTTCTCGGGCCGGTGGGAGGACGACCGGGGGACCATCCGGGTCGTCGGCGCGATCGAGGACGGGCGGGGCGGACGCCTCGCGGCCCGGTTCTCCGCCGCCCCCGGCGACCTGGGCTGACGCCTCGCGGCCCGGTTCTCCGCCCCCGGCGACCTGGGACGAGCGGCCGGCTCCGGGCCCCGCGCCCGCACCGCGCGGCCGGGCGCCCCGGTCAGCAGACCAGCAGCAGGAACGGGTTGGGGTCGACGGCGGGGCCGCCGTCGGGGTGCCATTCGAAGTGGTCGTGGGGCGAGGTCCCCCGCGCGTTCCCCGTCGTCCCCACGTAGCCGATCACGTCGCCGGTCTCGACCGGCCCGAGCTTCCCGTAGCGCGACAGGTGGGCGTTGTAGACGTAGCCGAACTCGCCGATCACCTTGACCGCGAGCCCGCCGAGCTCGTTCCGGGCGTCCACCGCCACCCCGTCGAACGGCGCCACGACCTCGGTGCCGAAGGGGGCGAAGATGTCGTTCCCCTGGTGCTTGCGAACCCGCTCCTTCCGCTTCACCTTCCCGTCCTTCCCCTCGACCTCGATCACGTCGACGCGCGGCGCGCCGAAGTCGTCCGCGATCGCGTGCGGGCCGTCCACCGGGCAGACCGCGAACGGGCGGAGCTCGGAGAGCCGCCGGCGGGCCAGGTCGCGGCGCTCGCGGAGCCGCTCCAGCACCTCCCGCTGCTCGCGGAACGCCTCGCGCAGCTCGCGCCGCCGCGTGTCGAGCTCGAACAGGAACCCGATCCGGCGGAGCTCGAGTTGCTCGAGCTCGGCCTGCCGCACGTTCATCCGCTCCTGGACCGACAGGAGCTCGGCGGCGAGCTCGGCGTCGCGGCTGTTCAGCTCCTCGAGGAGCCCGATGGCCCGGGTGAGCTGCACGTAGGAGTCGGCGGCGAGGACCATCTGGAGGCCGGTGGCCGGGCCCAGGATGAAGGCGTGGCGGGAGCGCTCGTCGATCTCCCGTTGGATCTCGGCGAGCCGCGCCCGGAGCTCCTCGATCGCCCGGCGCGCCCGGCGGATGCCGAGCTCGGTCCGCTCGAGGGAGCTCCGGAGCTCGGAGATCCGCGTGGCGATCGCGTCGATCCGCTCCTGGATGGCGCGGATCCTCTCGCGCTTCGCCCGGACCCGCTCCCGAGCCTCCCGGAGCTCGCGCTGGGCCTCGCGGACCTCGGGGTCGTCGACCTGCGCTCCGGCGGGGACGGGGGCCGCCGCCGCGAGCACGCACGCGGCCAGCGCGAACACGGCGAGGGCCGCGGGGCGGCGCGGGCCGCCCCGCGTTCGGAGGGATCGGGGCCGTGGGTGGGGTTGCATCTGCGGGCACGGTATGGTGCACCGGTGACGCGGCTCGTGTCGATACGCCGGGTGGACTAGGACGGATGGTGGGGCAGACGGGGAACGGGCGACGGCCTTCTCCGGGGGCCCATGCGCCCGCCCGGGCGGCGGCGACGCGGCGACGGCCCCCCGGCCCCGGCGCCCGCACGCTCGCGATCCTGGCGGCCGCCCTCGCGGGTTCCCTGCCGGTCCCGGCCGCCGCGGCGCCGACCTGGGGCGAGCCGAGAACGGTCGCCGAGTTCGCCTGGACCGATGGGCGGGCCGCCGCGGCGGCCGGCGGCGCGCTCCACGTGCTCTACGCCTCGGACCTCACGTCGAAGGGGTTCGCCCGGGACGGCGGACCCTACCAGGGCGTGTTCCACGTCTCCAGCACCGACGGGGGGAGGAGCTGGTCCGCTCCCCTCCGGGTGAG
>DATMBJ010000092.1:0-1915 GCA_035559315.1 Actinomycetota bacterium | reverse complement strand
GCGGGAGCTCGAGATGCCCCGCCGGCACGCGGCCCGGCTCGCCGACCTCCACCCCGAGCGGCTGGAGCGCGTGCTGCTGCGCGCCTACGAAGCCCAGCCCGCCGACTACACCGCCCTCCTCGCCACGCCGGGCGTCGGCGCGAAGGGGCTCCGCGCGCTCGCGCTCGTCGCCGAGCTCGCGTACGGCGAGCCGGCCTCGGTCCGCGATCCCCTCTCGTTCGCCTGGGCCCACGGGGGGAAGGACGGCGCGCCGTTCCCGGTGGACCGCGCGACCTACGACTCGACGATCGAGTCCCTCCGCCGGGCGCTGGCCGAGGCCCGCGCGGGCAGGACCGAGAAGGTCGCGGCGCTCAAGCGGTTGGCGCGCCTCGAGGCGGCGCGGGGCTGAGGTCGTCGCGCGGGACGCCTGGCAGGGTCCGTGCCCGGGGTGGGATTCGAACCCACACGCCCTTGCGGGCCAGGCCTTTTAAGGGCCCTCCGTCTCGCCTGTTCCGGCACCCGGGCCCACCGAATCATACGGTGGCCGGGACGGTGTCGCGATGTTCCTCCCTCTGTACGTGGGGGTCTGCGCGTGGCAGTTCGGGCAGAGGAGCCTGAGGTTCTCGAGGCGGTTGTCGTCGCGCCGGCCGTTGATGTGGTCCAGCTCGAGCGGGATGGGGCCTTCGTTCCAGCGCTCGAGGCCGCAGCGCTCGCATCTGGGTGGCTTGACCCCCTCCGCGATCAGCCTCCGCTTGAGGTGGGACGTCTTCCGGAGCGTGCCTTCCACGAGGAGCTCCGCGAGGGGCCGCGCCCTCGGCGGATATGGCACGCGCACCCCCCTCGACCACCCTTGCCCCAGGAGGTGCGACGTGTCGATCCCGAGCTCCTGGATCCGCTGCTTCAGCCGCGCCTGATTGCCGCCCGGGCGGAGGCCGAGCCGCCGCATCGCCTCCGCGAGCGAGCGCGACCCCCGGACGGCTTCGGCGATCTCGGCGTCGGAGCGGTCGCTGAGGGCCCGCCCCCGCCGGAGCGTCCGGAGGTGCGAGGCATCCAGGCCGAGCTCCGCGATGCGCCTGCGCACGGTCTCGTAGTTCCCCCCGCGCGGGACGAGCCCGAGGGCAGCGAGCAGCTCGCGCATGGTGCGGCTGCGGGCGAGGGCCGCGGCGAGCTGGGCGTCGGTGTACCTCCTCGAACGCATCGGCTCCGCAGAACGTACCGGCCGGGACCGACACCCCGGCGACGCGGCCGCTACCGCTGGCGGACGAGGACCCGCTCGATGTAGACGGCGAGCTTCGGCTGCTGGGCCGACAGGTCGCCGGCCCTGGCGGCCTCGGGGTCCCGGACCGGGAGCGCGAGGATCCGCTCGGCGACCTCCATCCCCCGGACCACCCGACCGAAGATCGTGTAGGCGGGGTTGTCGTCGAGCCGATGGCCGTCCGGCCCCGCGATGATGAAGAACTGGCTGCCGCCGGTGTTCGGGCCCGAGTTGGCCATCGCCACCGTGCCGGGCCCGTACTCCTCCCGGCCGGTGAGCTCGTCGGGGATGGCGTACCCGGGCCCGCCGCTCCCCGTGCCGGTGGGGTCCCCCGCCTGGATCACGTCGATCGAGGCATCGAGCCGGTGCACGTACGTGCCGTCGAAGAAGCCCTGCCGGGCCAGGAACACGAAGCTGTTGACGGTCTCCGGGGCCCGGTCCGCGAGCAGCTCCACCACGATCTCGCCGCACGAGGTCTCGATGATCGCCGTGTACCGGCGCCCGGGGTCGATCACCTCCGGCGGCGGGCCGGCGAACTGGGGCTTCGGCTCCCCGGCCAGGGGCGGCGCCTCTGCGCCGCACGCGACGCGGCGGGGGGCCGGCTCCGGGGTCACGCTCCCGGTCCGCGCGCCCGGAGAGGCCGACGGCGAGGGCGAGCCCGTGGCCCGGGGCCGGGGCTCG
>DATMBJ010000091.1:0-8618 GCA_035559315.1 Actinomycetota bacterium | reverse complement strand
AGCCGCGCCCCGACGCGCGCCGCCACGGGCGGGGTCAGGCCCGTGGACGCGAGCGTCGCTGCGTGGCCGGGCGCGAACACCTCGGTCGGGCTCCCGTCGAGGACGACCTCGCCCTCCCGCATCACGACGATGCGGTCGAAGCGCTCGGCGGCGAACCCCACGTCGTGGGTGACCGCGACGACGGTGCGGCCCGCCGCGGCCAGGGCGTCGACGATCGCGCCCACCCGCGCGACGCCGGGGCCGTCCTGGCCCGTCGTCGGCTCGTCGAGGACCACGACGGCGGGATCCATGGCGAGCACGCTCGCGATGGCTACGAGCTTCCGGTCCGAGGGCCCGAGGTCGTGGGGGTTCTCGTCCCGGCGGCCGGCGAGGCCCGTCGCCGCGAGGGCCGCCTCCACCAGCCGATCGACCGTGCCCCGGTCGAGCCCGAGGTTCCTCGGGCCGAACCGCACCTCGCGCTCGACGGTCCGCTCGAAGAGCTGGTCGTCGGGGTCCTGGAACACGAAGCCGACGGTGCGGGCCATGAGGTGGACGGGCCGGTCGGCCACCGGCTCCCCGCCGACCCGGACCTCCCCGACGTCCGGCCGCAGGAGCCCGTTCAGGTGCTTGACGAGCGTCGTCTTCCCCGAGCCGTTCCGCCCGACGACCGCGACCTTCTGGCCCGGGGGGATCTCGAGGCTCACGCCCCGCAGCGCCTCGACCCCGCCCGGGTACCGGTGGACGAGCCGTCGGACCTCGACCCCGGTCGGCGGGTGCCGGCGGACCGGCTCCCAGCTCGCCGCCGGGACCCGGCCCGCGGGCATCCGTTCGGGCAGGCGACCGGCCTGGGCCGCCCTCGCCAGGCCGGCGGCGAGCGCGGCCTCGTCGGTGAGGTCCCCCGACGCGGTGCCGGCGAGCTCGGCCAGCGCGACCAGCTCGGGGGGGCGCAGCCCGAGCGGCTCGAGCACCGCCGAGCCCAGCACGACGCCCGGCCGTCCCTCGACCACGGCCCGTCCCTCGTCGAGGAGGACGCAACGCACGGCCTCGGCGAGCACGGGGACCGCGTGCTCCGCCGCGAGGACCGCGATCCCCCTCCCCGCCTCCCGGCGGAGGATCCCGGCGACGGCCGCGAGCCCGGCGGGGTCGAGCTGGGCGGTCGGCTCGTCGAGGACCAGGACCTCGCTCCCCATCGCCAGCACGGCGGCGATCGCGACCCGCTGCTGTTCCCCGCCCGAGAGGTGGAACGGGTACCGGTCGGCGAGGTGCTCGATCCCCAGGTCCGCCATGACGCGGTCGATCCGCTCGTCCATCTCGGCCCGGGGGACGCCCAGGTTCTCCAGGCCGAACGCCAGCTCCTCCCGCACCGTGAACTTGGTCGCCGAGATCTGGTTGTGGGGGCTGGGGAAGACGATCCCCACCCGGTGGCGCCGGCGGGCCGGGTCGGCGCCGAGGACCGGCTCGCCGTCCACGGTGACCGATCCCGAGACCCGGGCCCGGACGACCCGGGGGATCAGCCCGGCGGCGGCGAGGGCCAGGGTGGACTTGCCGGCGCCGTTCCGCCCCGCCACGCCCACCAGCTCCCCGGGCTCCACGGCGAGGCCGACCCCGCGGAGCGCGTCGGCGGCTCGGCCCGGGTAGCGGACGGTCAGCTCCCGGACCAGGAGGCCGGCCCCCGTGCGCCCCTCCGGCCCGGCGCCTCGCCGACCGGGACGTGCCCCCGAGCCGTCCGCCGCCGCCATCGAGCTCAGGCGACGGCCCGGGAGACCCGGAGCGCCGCGTAGGCCCCGAGGAGCACCAAGCCGACGACCGCCGCCCCCCCGAGGGCGCGGTCGACCCGGTCCCACTCGAGGCTCCGGTACGCGGTCCGGTGGTGGGCGGCACCGAAGGCCCGCGCCTCGAGGGCCAGCGAACGCTCCCGGACCTCGACGAGCGAGGCGATGACCAGCGGGCCGACCAGCGGGACGATCGCGCGCGCCCTCGTGAGGACCGACCCGGAGGTCGGCAGGCCGCGGGAGCGCTGCGCGTCGAGGATCCTGGCGGACCGGTCCAGCGTCCTCGGGACCATCTGGATGGTCGAGAGCACGACGAACGCGAGCCGGGGGCTCGCTCCCCGCTCGATCAGGGCTTCCATCAGGTCGTCGGGCCGGGTGCTCGAGACGAAGGCCAGGGTGGCGGCCACGGCGGCCACGACCCTGCCCGCGGTGCGCGCGGCCAGGACGAGCCCCTCCCGGGAGAGGTGGAAGGGTCCGACGCTCACCAGGAAGTCGCGGGCCCCGGGCAGGAAGAGGCCGTTCACCACGACGATCGAGACGACGATCGGGAGCGTCCCCCACGCCAGACGCCGGAGGTAGGTGCGGCCCAGGCCCGAGGCCAACCCGGCCCCGACCGCGCCGGCGATCAGCGCCGGGAGGGCCGCCGGGGGCAGGACGAACGGCGCCAGCACCGCCCAGAGGACCACGAGGAGCTTCGGCCACGGGTGGCGCCGGTGCAGCCAACCCGAGCCGGGCACGTAGAAGCTCGTCACGTCCGGAGTCTACGGGCGGCCGTCCCCGCGCCGTCCCGGGGGACGGGCGCCCTGAGCCCCTACACGGTCCGCTCGCCCTGGGGGAACGTGGTCTTCACGGTCGCCGGCGCCGCCAGCAGGATGGCGTGCGCGACGAGGTAGGTCACCAGCTTGTCGATCGGGTCCGAGACGATCCCCTGGGCGAAGGTCGCGGCCAGCGCGTTGTCCAGTACCCCCCGGAAGAACGCCACCAGCGCGTCGGTGCCGGAGCCCGTCACGCCGGTGAACAGGACGTAGGCGATCGGCGCCGACACGATGGCCGCCACGACCCCGGTCGCGACCCCCGCCGCCGCCACCAGCGCCCAGTTCCGCGCGCCACCGCGCGCCGAGAAGATGCCCCGACGTCCGAAGGCCCCGGCGAGGAGCCCGATCACCCCGGCGGTGATGGCGAAGGGGATGATCGTATTCGGCCCGATCGTGAGGCCCCAGATCACGTTGGCCGCGATCCCCGTGACCGCGCCGGCGATCGGCCCGGCCAGGACGCCGACGAGGACCGTCCCGATCGAGTCCAGGTACAGGGGGAGCCGGATCACGTTCTGCACGGTGTTCCCGACCGCGATGTTGATGGCGATCGCCACCGCCATCAGCACGATGGTCGGGGTCGTGAACCTCGATGCCCTCGCCGATGCCCGCTCCATGGTCGACCTCCAGCCCCCGCTTCCATCCGACCGCCCGTAGCATCGCACCTCATCGCCCCGGTTTCGAACCCGAGCCGTCGCCCGTGCCCATCCCCGGCGCGGGCGTCGGAGCGCGCGCGGACGCGGCCCGCGGCTCGGGGCGGGGCGGGATCGGCGGACGGCGGTCGAAGATCGCAGCCACGGCGGTGGGGCCGAAGGCCGACGCCGGCTGGCCGCTCCAGCCCGAGGTTGGACGGCGCGGGGCGCCGTCGGGCTGCGGCCGGTCCCACCGGGCCTTCCGGGGCTCGCACCCTGCCTCGGCCCAGGGAGTCCCCGGCCGCCGGACGGCGCCCCGGCCGTGCCCCGATGCTCCGCCCGGATCCCCGCGGCGGCATGCATCAGGCTACGTATCGAGGGTACAACCTGCGGATGAGCGCGCCTCGAGTTCCGAAGGCGAAACTCACGAAAGCGTCGGCGCGGGCCGATACCCTACACGGAACATGTCGCAGCTCCGGCAGGATCCGACCACGAAGGAGTGGGTGATCATCGCCCCCCGCCGGGCGGCGCGGCCCCACGACCCCCTCCGGGTCGAGCGGGAGCCGCTGCCCGCGCGGGACCCCGCCTGCCCCTTCTGCCCCGGGAACGAGGAGCGGACGCCGCCCGAGATCATGCGGGTGACGAACGGCGCCGGCTGGCGGATCCGGGTCGTCCCCAACCTCTTCCCCGCCGTCTCCCCCGACGGCGAGCCGCGGCGCGCGGGGGACGGGGTGTTCGGTCGGATGGACGGGATCGGGGCCCACGAGGTGATCATCGAGTCCCCCCGCCACGACGCCCGGATCGACGAGATGGCCGACGAGGAGGTCGAGGACGTCCTGGAGGTGTGGCGGGGCCGCTACCGGGCGCTGGAGCGGGAGCCCTGGGCGCGTTCCGTGGTCCTGTTCAAGAACTTCGGGATCACCGCGGGCACCTCGCTCGTCCACACCCACTCCCAGGTGGTGGCGATCCCGGTCTACGCGCCGGAGGATCTCCGGCGGCACTCGGTCGCGCTCCGCTACTTCGACGACACCGGGCGCTCCGTGTACGACGACCTCCGCGACGCCGAGGTCCGCCAGGGGGAACGGGTGGTCGCGGAGGTCGGGTCCATGGTCTCGATCGCCCCGTTCGCGTCCCGCGCGCCGTACGAGACGTGGATCCTCCCCGCCCGCCACCGCTCCTCGTTCGCGCGGGTGGACGACGACGAGCTGGCCGACCTGGCCCGCCTCCTCCGGGAGGTGCTCCGCGCCCTCCGCCGGGCGGCCGGCGACCCCGACTTCAACATCGTCGTGGCGTCGGGCCCGGCCGCCGACCGAGACCAGCCCCACTTCACCTGGCACCTCCGGGTCCTCCCCCGCCTGTCGACCGCCGCGGGGTTCGAGCTGGGCTCGGGCATGAGCATCAACACCGTGGCCCCCGAGGACGCCGCGGCCCAGATGCGGGAGTCCCTCGACCGCGTCCGGACGGCGGCTCGATAGGTCGCTCGACCAGCCTCCTCAGAGCGACCCCGCAGCCGCCCGGAGCCGCGCCACCGTCCGCTCCCGCCCGAGGAGCTCGAGCGACTCCGGGAGCGGCGGCGACACGTTCGAGCCGGTCACCGCGGCTCGGATCGGCTGCCACGCCTTCGTCCGGGAGAGCCCGTGCCGCGCCGCGAGGTCGTCCAGTGCCGTCTGGATCGCCGCCGCCGTCCACGACGGCAGCCGCTCGAGCGCGTCGGCCGCCTCCCGTAGGTAGTCCGGCCCGGCCTTCCGGATCAGCTCGCGGGCCGGCTCGTTCGGCTCGAGGTCGTCGGTGAAGAGGAACCGCAGGAGCTCGGGGGCCTGCGTGAGGCGCCGCATCCGCTCCCGGACGAGCGGCATGGCCCGCCGGAGCGCCGCGGGGTCGGGCAGGAGCCCGGCCTGGGTCATGAAGTGCATGCACCGCGCGGCGAGCTCGTCGTCGTCCAGCCCCTGGATGTAGTGGTTGTTCATCCACTCGAGCTTCTCCACGTCGAACGCCGCGGGGTTGTGCGAGACGCGGGAGAGGTCGAAGGAGGCGATGAGCTCCTCCTTGGTGAGGAACGTCGTGTGCTCGTCCTTCGACCACCCGAGCAGCGCCAGGTAGTTGAGGAGGGCCTCGGGGAGGAACCCCTGCTCGCGGAAGGCCTCCACGGACGTCGACCCGTGGCGCTTGGAGAGCGGCTGGCGGTCCGGCCCCACGATCAGCGGGAGGTGGGCGTAGGCGGGCGGCGTCCCGCCGAGGGCCTCGATCACGGCGGCGTTGCGAGGTGCCGAGGCCAGGAGGTCCTCCCCCCGGATCACGTGGGTGATCTCCATCAGCAGGTCGTCCACCGCGACCGCCAGCAGGAACGTGGGCGAGCCGTCCGAGCGGACCAGGACGAAGTCCGGGAGCGAGCCCGGCGCGAACCGGACCTCGCCCTTCACGAGGTCGTGGACCACCCACTCGCGCTCGGGCATCGCGAAGCGGACCGCCCACGGCCGCCCCTCGGCCTCGAAGGCCCGCCGCTCGGCGTCGGTGAGCCGGCGGCAGCGGCCGTCGTAGCCGGGCGGTTCGCCCCGCTCGAGCGCGCGCTTCCTCCGCTCCTCGAGCTCCTCCGGGGTGCAGTAGCAGCGGTAGGCGTGCCCCGCGGCGAGGAGGCGCTCCACCTGCTCCCGGTAGATCTCCCGCCGTTGCGACTGGCGGTACGGCGCGTGGGGGCCGCCCACGTCGGGCCCCTCGTCCCAGTCGAGGCCGAGCCACCGGAGCGACCCCATGAGCTCCCGGACGGCCTCCTCGGTCACCCGGCTCACGTCGGTGTCTTCGATCCGCAGGACGAAGGCGCCGCCGTGGCGCCGGGCGTGGAGCCAGCTGAACAGCGCCGTCCGGGCGTTCCCCACGTGGATCGAGCCGGAGGGCGCCGGCGCGAACCGCGTGCGGACGGTCATCGGGCGGCGGGCTCGGCGGCCGGCACGCCGACCACGGGGTTCTCGAGCACCCCGACCCCCTCGACCTCGACCTCCACCCGGTCGCCGGGGGCGAGCGGGCCCACCCCCTCCGGGGTCCCGGTGAGGATCACGTCCCCGGGGAGGAGGGTCATGAACCCGGTGACGAACTCGATCAGGCTGGCCACGCCGAAGGCCATCTCGGAGGTCCGGGCGGACTGGCGGACCTGGCCGTTCACCCGGGTCTCGACCAGGAGGTCGTTCGGGTCGAGCTCGGTCTCGATCCAGGGCCCGAGGGGGCAGGAGCCGTCGAACCCCTTCGCCCGGGTCCACTGCCCGTCCCGCTTCTGGAGGTCGCGGAGGGTGACGTCGTTCCCGCAGGTGTAGCCCAGCACGTACCGCCCGGCGTCCTCGGCCCGGACGTTCCTCGCCACCCGGCCCATCACCACCGCCAGCTCGCCCTCGTAGTCGACCCGCCGGCTGATCGGCGGGAGCGGGATGGGGTCGCCGGGGCCGATCACCGACGTCGACGGCTTGAGGAACACGAGGGGCTCCTCGGGCACCTCGCCCCCGAACTCCTGGGCGTGGGCCGGGTAGTTCTTCCCCACCGCCACGACCTTCGAGGGGAGCACCGGCGCGAGCAGGCGGACCCCGGCCACGGCGAGCTCCTCCCCGGTGGGGACGGGATCCTCGAAGAACGTGCCCCGCAGCACCCGGATCCGGCCGTCCGGCTCGAGCACGCCGGTCGCGATCCGGCCGTCGGCGGTGAAGCGAACGAGTCGCATCGGCGCCGGAAGGCTACCGCACGCGCCCCGGTCCGAGCCTCCCCGCGGGCGGCCCGCCGGCCTCAGGCCAGGCGCGTCCCGGTACGGAAGGTCGCCCCCACGCTCCGCCAGTAGCCGGCGATCATCTCCCGCGGCTCGAGCCGGGCGAGCTCCTCGGTGGGGGCGTCGAACAACCGGAGCTCGGCCCGCCCGGTCCAGGCCGGCCCCAGCTCCACATCCTCGCTCCGCATCGTCACGACCTCGTCGAGGGCCGCGGGCGCGCCGGTCTCGATCGACGGGAAGAACCGGTGGTGGAGCATGGGGCGGGCGTTCACGAACCCGGCCGTCTCCGATGGCCCGGTGACCTCGAACCGCGCCTCGACCAGGCGGCGGTCGTTGGCCGAGAGCGTCGCGCCGAACCGGGCGCCGGGCCCGAGCCGGGGTCCGGCCTTCCCGACCTGGACGGGGCGGGTCATCCAGATCGAGCCGAGCTTCTTCGGGTAGCCCTGGTGCCAGCCCCGGGCCAGGGCGAAGTCCTTGTCGACCCAGATGTAGACGCAGCGGGAGTAGGTGACGCCCCGGAACCGGCAGCGGACCACGAAGAAGCACTCCTTGTACTGGGAGCGGACCGGGTCGAGGAGCTCCTCGAAGGAGTCGGAGCAGCTCTGCCAATCGGCGAAGACCACGGCCACCGCCCCGGGGTCCTCCTCGGCGGGCTCCAAGGGGTCGGGCAGGAGCTCCGCCACCCGCTCGGGGTCGGTCCGGTACTCGATCGTGAGGACGTCGCCGGAGTAGTGCCAGGGCGGCGGCGGCACGATCGAGGCCCGCCCCTCCGGCGAGCGCGGGACCATGAACCCGCGGAGCTCGGCCACGGCCCGCATACTACCGGGGGCGTACCGGAGACCGAGGAGCGGGGATGGAGCGGCGGAGGATCCTCCTGGAGGGGGCCGTCACGCCGGTGGTGCGGGACGGCGAGTGGCTCGTCGCGGGCGACGGGCGGCGGGTGCGGGCCGAGGAGGCCGTCCACCTCCCGCCGTGCGAGCCCACGAAGATCGTCTGCGTCCACCTGAACTACCGCAGCCGCGTGGAGGAGTTCGGCGCGAAGCTCGGGCCCGCTCCCACCTACTTCCACAAGCCGGTCTCCTCGCTCAACGCCCACGGCGGCGCCGTCGTCCGCCCCGAGCGGTGCCGGTACCTCAACTACGAGGGCGAGATCGCGATCGTGATCGGGAAGCCCACCCGGAACGTCTCGATCCGGGAGGCCTACGAGCACATCGCCGGCTACACCATCGCGAACGACTTCGGGCTCCACGACTTCCGCGACACCGACGCGGGCTCGATGCTCCGGGTGAAGGGGTCGGACACGCTCTGCCCGCTCGGGCCGGGGATCGTGGACGACTGGGACTGGCGCGGCAAGCGGATCCGGACCTACGTGAACGGCGAGGTCCGCCAGGACGGCTCCACCGACGAGATGGTCTGGGAGATGGGCTACCTCGTGGCCGACATCGCCCGCACGATCACGCTCCTGCCCGGCGACGTGATCCTCTCGGGGACCCCGGCCAACTCCCGGCCGGTCCAGCCGGGCGACGTCGTGACCGTGGAGGTCGAGGGCCTCGGCGCGCTCACGAACCGCATCGTGGCCGGCCCGACCCCGATCCGCGAGGACGTGGGGGCCCAGCCCTCCGAGTCCGAGGAGGTCGTCTCGACCGCCCTCGGCGGGGACTGGGAGTTCCGCGGCATC
>DATMBJ010000090.1:0-8501 GCA_035559315.1 Actinomycetota bacterium | reverse complement strand
GCCCGACGGGCGGCCGGCTTCCTCACGGCTGGAGGACCGGGGCGTCCGCCTTGTCCGCGAGCCACTCCTGCTCGATCGCGGCGAGCGTCCCGTCCTCCTTGAGGGCCCGGAGGGCGAGGTTCACGCACTCCACGAGGGGGCTCCCCTTCTCGAAGGCCATCGCGAAGTACTCCTGCTCGCCGCCGGTCCGCGGGAACTGGCCGACGATCACGCCGTTCCGGAGCTGGACCGCGGTGATGTAGAACGCGCTCGGGAGGTCGACCACCACCCCGTCGATCGCGCCGGCCTTCAGGTCCTGGATCGCGCCGGCCAGGTCGTCGTAGACGGCCGGCTCGACGTTCGGCTGCACGACCTCCTCGATCACCCGCAGGCTCGTGGTCCCGATCGGGGCCCCGAGCACCGCGTCCTTCAGCTCGGCGATGGTCGTGGCCCCGGCGATCGGCGAGTCCTCGGTGGCCACCACGGCCTGGTTCACGTCGTAGTAGCTCTCGGAGAAGTCCACGGCCTCGGCGCGCTCGGGGGTGTAGGAGATCTGCTGCATCGCGAAGTCGAACGGCTTGGGGCCAGGGGCGAACGACTTGTTGAACCCGACCGGCACCCAGACCACCTGGGGATGCGCGAACCCCATCTCCTCGGCCACGGCGTAGGCCACGGCCGACTCGTAGCCCTCCCCGTTCGCCGGGTCGTTCAGCTCGAACTCCGAGCCGGGGGTGGTCCCGCCCTCGAACCAGGGCGGGAACGCCGGGTTCCCGGTGCCGATCGTGAGGGCCCCGGGCCGCTCGAACGCGTCGCGGTTCCGCTCCGCGCACTCCGCCGCCGTGGCCGGCGGCGCGGCCGTCCCGGTGGGCCCGCCGACCGTCGGCTCCTCCTGGGGCGCGCACGCCGCGAGGGCCGCGGCGAGCGCCACGAACGACACGAGCAGCTTCCGCATCGGTCCCCCCTTCGCGTCCCCGGCCCCGGTCCGGGGCGTCGCGGGCGAGCCTAGCACAGGGCCCCCCTCACCCCGAGGGGACGTACCCGAGCCGCTTGTCCACGACCCCCGTGAGGGGCTCCCCCGCCGCGAACCGGCGGAGGTTCTCGAGGAACAGCTCCACCACGGCCTCCTGCCATCCCCGGGCGCTGCCGGAGATGTGGGGGGAGACGATCGCGTTCGGCGCCGACCACAGCGGGCTGTCCGGCGGGAGCGGCTCCTCCGCGAAGACGTCCAGGGCGGCCCCCGCGATCCGGCCCTCCCGCAGCGCCTCGACCAGCGCGTCCTCGTCCACCGTCCCGCCCCGCCCGAGGTTCACGAACCGGGCCCCGGGACGCATCGCGGCGAAGGCCTCCCGGCCGAACAGGCCCCGGGTGCGCTCGGTGAGCGGCAGGACGTTCACCACGAAGTCGGCCTCCCCGAGGAGCCGGGGGAGGTCCCCGGGCCCGCCCACCTCCTCCACGACGCCGTCCCCGGCCCGGGGTCGGCTCGCGACGGCCAGGACCCGCATCCCCACGGCCCGGGCGAGCCGCGCGACGGCCCGCCCGATCGACCCCTGGCCCGCCACGAGCAGCGTCCGGCCCGCGAGCCGCTCGGTCTCCCGGGGCTCCCACCGCCGCTCCCGCTGGAGCTCCAGGGTCCGGGGGAGGTCCACGGCGAACGCGAGCAGGAGCGCGAGCGCGTACTCGGCCATCGGCCCGTCGAAGACCCCGTGGGCGTTGGTCACGACCACGTCGCTCTCCACGAGCTCCGGGAACAGGAGCCCGTCCACGCCCGCCGACGCGGCCTGGATCCACCGCAGGCGGGCGGCCCGGGCGAACCCCGGCCGGAGGAGCTCCGCCCGCGGCCGCCACGCAAGCACCACGTCGGCCCCCGGGAGCAGCTCGGCGACCTCCGCCGGGTCGTCGGCGAAGACCAGGTCCGCCAGGGCCTCCGCCCGCTCGATCCCCGGGGGCCGGTGGCGGGCCCCGCCGGCGACGACCACCCGCGGCCTCACAGGGGCCTCCGGCCGGCGAAGCCCGCGTCCACCTCGTGCCAGTGCGACACCCGCTCCTCGCCCAGCCGCCAGCAGAGGAACACCCGCCGGCCCTCGCGCTCGGCGGGGAAGTCCACGAGCCCGCTCTCGGGGTCCCGGAGGATCACGCCCAGGCGCTGGAGCGCGAGGAGGTCGGCCCGGAGCGCGGCCAGCGCCTCGTGGTGGCGCCGCCCCTCGCGCCCCCCGCCGTCGCCGGGGGCGCGCTCCCCGATCCGCTCCGCCGCGGCCAGCACCGCCTGCCGCGCCGCCCGGATGCGGGGGAGCCGCTCCCGGAGCTCGGGCAGCGCCCGGTCCGCCTCCTCGACGGTGAACAGGCGCTCCTCGCTCACGGGCGCCCCGCCGGGCCCGCTCCCCGCACGGGCGGATGGGAACCGATGGAGCGCGCCCCGCGCAACCTCACAGGCCGAGGACCGCCGGGAGCTCCTCCATCGAGCGGATCCGGGTGGCCCCGGCGTCGGGGAACCGGTCCCGGCGGTCGATCAGGACCGGGAACATCCCGACCGCCGCCGCCGGCTCCACGTCGAAGACCGGGTTGTCGCCGACGTACGCGCTCTCCCCGGGCCGCGCCCCGGCCCGTTCCAGGGCCAGCCGGAAGATCCCGGGGTCCGGCTTCTCCACCCCCTCGATCCCCGAGATCACCCGGACGTCGAAGTAGCCCGCCACCCCGAGCGCCTCGAGCAGCCGCTCCAGCCACTCCTCGAAGTTCGAGACCACCCCCAGCACGAGCCCCGCCGCCCGCAGCCGTTCCAGGACCGGCGGGACGTCCTCGAACAGCCGGTAGTTCGAGAGGTCGGTGAACTCCCGGTACAGGACCTCGGCCAGGCCGTCCCGCTCCGGGAGCCCCAGCTCGCGCAGGAAGATCCCGTAGACGTCCAGCCAGAAGGCCCGGGAGCGCTCGGGCGACGTGGTCCACAGCTCCCGCTCCCGCGCCGCCCGCTCGAACCGCTCCCCCACCACGTGGACCAGCCCGTGGAGCCGCTCGGGCTCGACCCGGTGCCCCCGCCGGGCCAGGACCCGGGAGAAGAGGTCCGGGAACGTCGGGTGGGGGTGGACGAGGGTCTCGCCCGCGTCGAAGAACACGGCCCGGAACCGCACGGCTCGATGATAGCGGCGTCAGCCCCGGGACCCGGCCCGGGCCCGGAGGGCCCGCCAGAGCTCGTCGACCTGGCGCTCCAGCTCCTCGAGCGGCCCCTCGTTGTCGAGGACCACGTCGGCCCGGGCGGCCTTCTCCTCCTGGGGGAGCTGCGCCGCGATCCGCGCCCGGACCTCCTCCTCGGTCATGCCCCGCTCCCGGACCAGCCGCTCCACCTGGGCCTCCTCGGGCGCCGTCACCACCACCAGGACGTCGAACTCGCCGGCGCGGCCCGTCTCGACCAGGAGCGGGGCGACGTAGACGACCACGTGGTCCGTCCCCCGGTGGCGGGCCGCCTCCTCCGCGAACATCCGGGCCACCTCGGGGTGGACGATGGCCTCCAGGTCGCGGCGGGCCGCGGGGTCGGAGAACACCACGTCGGCCAGGCGCTTGCGGTCGATCGAGCCGTCGGGCGCGAGGATATCGCGGCCGAACCGGGCCACCACCTTCGCATAGCCGGGCGTGCCCGGCGCGACCGCTCGCCGGGCCAGCTCGTCGGCGTCCACCACCACGGCGCCGCGGCGGGCGAGCATCCGCGCCACGGTGGACTTCCCGGTCCCGATGCCCCCGGTGAGCCCGACGAGGAGCATCCCCGCTCCGGCGGGGAGCTAGTCGGCGCGCCCCTCGCGCCGCTTGAGGTCCTCGAGGATGGCCTCGAGCGAGATCTCCTCTTCCTCCTCCTCGGCGGCCGGCGGCGGGCCGGGTTCCGCCTCCTCCCGGGGCGCGGGCGCGGCGGGGGCGGCCTCCGGCGCGGCCGGGGTGGGCGCGGCCTCGGCCTCGGGCGCCGCCGCCCCGGCCTCCGCCTCCTCCTCGATCTCGGTCTCGGGTTCGACGACCGCCGGGCCGCCGACCTGCCGCATCGAGAGGCTGATCCGCCGCCTGGGCACGTCCACCTCGATCACCTTCACCCGCACCGTGTCGCCCACCGAGAGGACCTGGTCCGGCGACTCGACGTGGCCCTCCGAGAGCTCGGAGATGTGGACCAGCCCCTCGATCCCCGGGGCCACCCGGACGAAGGCCCCGAACGGCACGAGCTTCGTCACCTGGCCCTCGATGACCTCGCCGGCCCGGTACTTCCGCTCGAACTCCTTCCAGGGATCCTCCTGGGTGGCCTTGAGCGAGAGCGAGACCCGCTCCCGTTCCAGGTCAACATCGAGGATCTCGACCTCCACCTCCTGCCCGACCTGGACCACCTCGCTCGGGTGCTCGACGTGCTTCCAGGAGAGCTCCGAGACGTGGACCAGCCCGTCCACGCCGCCCAGGTCGACGAAGGCGCCGAAGTTCACGATCGAGGAGACCTTGCCCTTCCGCCGCTCCCCCTTGCGCAGGGACTCCAAGAACTGCTTGCGGGTCTCGCTCTGGGACTCCTCGAGGAAGGCCCGGCGGGAGAGCACCACGTTGTTCCGGTTCCGGTCCAGCTCGATGATCTTGGCCTCGAGCTCCTGGCCGACGAAGGGATGGAGGTCGCGGACCCGGCGGAGGTCGACCAGGGAGGCGGGGAGGAACCCCCGGAGCCCGATGTCGAGGATCAGCCCGCCCTTCACGACCTCGATCACCGGGCCCTTGATCGTGCCGCCCTCGGCCATGATCTTCTCGATCCGCCCCCAGGCCCGCTCGTACTGGGCCCGCTTCTTGGAGAGGATCAGCCGGCCCTCCTTGTCCTCCTTCTGGAGCACGAGGGCCTCGACCCGGTCCCCGACCTTCACGACCTCCGAGGGGTCCACGTCGTGGCGGATCGAGAGCTCCTTGGCGGGGATCACCCCCTCGGACTTGTAGCCGATGTCGAGGAGGACCTCGTCGCGGTCGATCCGGACGACCTCCCCCTCGACGATGTCCCCCTCCTTGAAGTCCCGGAGGGAGGCCTCGAGGGCCTGGACGAGCTCCTCCGGCGTGTAGTCCTCCTGAGCGGTAGCGGTACCGCGGTCGGCGTCTTCGATCTCCGATCAGCTCCTTTCCGCACGCGGACGCCCCACCGCACGCTCGCAGCTGGAAGGTGCGGGGGCTCCCGCGGGCGCAGCGATGGTAGACGGGCGCCCGGAACCCCGTCAACGCACGACGCGCGGAACGACGGTCCCCGGCTGGGGGGCCCGGCGGGTCTCGTACATGCGGACCGCCACCACCAGCCCGGAGGCGCCCGTGAGCGCGGCGACGGCCCACACCGCGGCGGTCGCGCCCAGGACGTCCGCGAGCGCCCCCGCCAGGAGGGCCCCTACGGCGTAGCCCGCGTCGCGCCACAGCCGGTACACCCCGACCGCCGAGGCCCGCCACGCGGGGTGGGCCACGTCCGCGATCGCGGCGAGCAGCGTCGGGTAGACCATCGCGGTGCCCACGCCGAGGAGCACCGACCCTGCCGTCCACGCCGGGAACCCGGCGCCCGCCGCGATCAGCCCGATGGCGGCCGCCTGCACCCACATCCCGCCGGCGATCATCCGCTTGCGGCCGAGGCGATCGGAGACCGCGCCGCAGAGGAGCTGCCCCAGTCCCCACACGGCCGGGTAGATCGCGGCGAGCGCCCCCACGGCCCCGACCGACAGCCCGTGGGCGGCGTACAGGAGCGGGAAGAGCCCCCAGGCCATCCCGTCGTTGAGGTTGTTCACCATCCCGGCCTGGCTGCAGGCCGAGAGCGCCGGCTCCCGGAAGCTCGTCGCCACGAAGACCTCCCGCGGGGAGGGCCGGTCGTCGAACGGGCCCGGCGCCCCTGCGGCCGCCTCCAGGGCGGCGTGGTGCCGCGTCTCCCGGACCAGGACCGCCGAGAGCCCGAGCCCCAGCGCCGCGTAGGCGAGACCGAGGAAGAACGGCTCGGGCCGAAGGCCGGCGCGCTCCGCGACGACCCCGGTGGCCAGGGCCGTGAGCGCGACGGCCCCGTAGCCCGCCGCTTCGTTCAGCCCCATGGCGAGGCCCCGGCGCCTCGGCCCCGCCAGGTCGATCTTCATGATCACCGTGGTGGACCAGGTCAACCCCTGGTTCACGCCGAGCAGGGCGTTGGCCGCGACCACCCACCCCCAGGAGGGGGCCCAGATCACGAGCAGCGGGACCGGCAGCCCGACGAGCCACCCCGCCACGAGCACGGGCTTGCGACCGAAGCGGTCCGAGAGCGCCCCGGCGGCCAGGTTCGTCGTCGCCTTCGCGACGCCGAACACGACGATGAAGCCGAGGGCCGCGCGGAACGAATCGAGGTGGAACACGTCCGCGGCCAGGAGCGGGACCACCGTCCGCTCCTGGCCCACCATGCCGCCCACGAGCGCGTTCACGCCGACCAGGAGGAGGAACTGCGCGAGGTTGGCGCGTATCCCCAGCCGCAGGGGCCGGGTGCGCGGCTCCGTCACGACCGCTCGAGGCGCCGGCCGGTCGCCCTCGCCCAGTCCGGGGCCCCGCCCCGGAGGACCGTGAGCTCGCGCCGGCCCGCGCGCTCCAGGAGGCTCGCCGCCGTCATGGCCCGCAGCACCCCGTGCGCGCACATCACGGCGAGCGGCCCGGGCGGCAGGTCGCGGGCGGCCTCGCCGAGTTCGCCCAGCTCCACGTGGAGGGCCCCGGGGAGGTGGCCGGAGGCGTACTCGTCCGCCTGCCGCACGTCGAGGATCGTCCCGGCCGCCCGGGCGACCGGCTCGAGCGGGATCCGGCTCTCGGGCAGGCCGGCCGCCCTCCAGGCGTCCATCCCACCCGCGAGCTCCCCGGCCAGCCGCTCGTAGCCCACCTTCAGGCACTGCCGGACGAGGTCGGCCCGGTCCTGGTCGGCGTCGAGGACGAACACGAGGGGCCGATCGTCCGGCGCCACCCACCCCAGCCACGTGGCGAACGCCGGCCGCAGCTCGATCGAGAGCGCGCCCGGGACGTGGCCGGCCGCGAAGCGCCGGACCGGCCTCGCGTCGACGAGCTCCGCCCCCTCGGCCAGCAGCCGGCGGACCTCCTCGGGCCGGAGCCCGGGGAGCGGCGGCGGATGCGGCCCGTAGAGGGCCGGGCCGCGGCGGTTCACCTCGCGCAGGCGCCGGAAGTAGGTCGGGTAGGACCCGTAGCCGCCCAGCAGGTCCCGCACGAAGGCCTCCTCGCCGTGGGCGAAGAGCGGGTTCGCCTCCCGCTCCCGCCCGATGGTCGTGATCCGCTCCCCGCCGGCGGGGGCCGCGCAGAACGAGCCGGACCCGTGGGTCGGGTACACGGGGGTGGCGTCGGGGAGCGTGAGCAGACGCTCGCGGACCGACCGGTACAGCGCCCGGGCCAGGGGCTCGGTCATCTCGGGGGCGACGAGGTCCGTGCGGGCCACCGCGCCGGGGAGCAGGGCCCCGCCGGTGAAGACCGCGACCGGACGACCCCCGTCGAGGAGCAGGAGGCTCAGGTGCTCCGGGGTGTGCCCGGGGGTGGCCAGGGCCCGGAGCGTGAGGCCCCCCAGGTCCAGCTCCTCGCCGTGCTCCAGCCCGCGGTGGGGGAAGGCGAGCCCCGCCTCGCGCGCCGCGAGCACGGTCGCGCCGAGGGCGCCCAGCTCGCGCGCCCCCGACACGAAGTCCGCGTGGAGGTGGGTCTCGGCGACCCAGGCGATCTCCAGGTCCCAGGCGGCCGCGGCCCGGAGGTAGGGCGAGGGATCGCGGGACGGGTCCACGACCAACGCCCGGCCCTCCGCCACCTCCACCAGGTAGGAGGCGTTGCCCAGGCCCTCGTCGAAGAGCGACCGGACGCCCGGCCCCGTCCCGGGGGGTCCTTCGGTCCGTTGCGGGGACGGGCGCCCCCGTCTACGATTCATCTATGGATTATTGGAATAACGCGAGGGGCCCTGTCAAGTGAGGGGGCGCGAGGTCAAGGAGGCGCTGTACGAGCGGTTCGCCCTCCTGGGGAGGGCGCTCGCGAGCCCGCGGCGGATCGAGCTCCTGGACCTGTTGTGCCAGGGGGAGCGGACCGTCGAGGCCCTGGCCGAGGCCGCTCGGATGGGGGTGACGAACACCTCCGCGCACCTCCAGGTGCTCCGCCGGGCCCGTCTGGTGGAGACCCGCCGGGAGGGCGTGCGGGTCTACTACCGCATCGCCGACGAGGAGGTCTGCCGGTTCTTCTTCGCGCTCCAGGACCTCGCAAGGGCGCGCCTGGCCGAGGTCGAGCAGGTGGTCCGGGACTACCTCGAGGCCCGGGACGAGCTGGAGCCGGTCTCCCGCCAGACGCTCCTCGAGCGGCTGGGCCGGGGCGACGTCACCGTCCTCGACGTCCGCCCGCCCGAGGAGTTCGCCGCCGGCCACATCCCCGGGGCGAGGTCCGTGCCGCTCCCCGAGCTCGAGCGGCGGCTGGACGAGCTCCCCCGCGACGTCGAGGTCGTGGCCTACTGCCGCGGCCCCTACTGCGTGCTCGCGCCCGAGGCCCTCGGGATCCTCCGGGCGGCCGGGTTC
>DATMBJ010000089.1:0-11876 GCA_035559315.1 Actinomycetota bacterium | reverse complement strand
GCGAGGACCGTGGACGTCTCGAGCCTCTCCTTGGACCGCTTCGCCCGGGGCGAGCTCGTGGTCGAGGCCCACGTGGTCTGAGTGCCGGGGGCGGGATTCGAACCCGCACGCGCTTGCGCGCAATCGCTTTTGAGGCGATCGAGTCTACCGAGCGTTCCTCCACCCCGGCAGCGCAGTAAGTGTACCGAGGCCACCTGCCCGTTCACGACTTCGGTCCGACGAACCGGTCGAGCGTCGCGACATCGTCTCGCCGGGAGACGGCCACGGTGTCGGGCCGCGACCGCCGGTGCCGGATGCCGACGGCGTCGCAGGTCTCCTCGAAGATCCGGAGGATGTCCTCCGAGCGGTTCCGGAAGAAGTAGCGGGGGTAGGCGTACCGCCTTCGCTGGACCCGGTTCACGGTGCGGCATCCGTCCGAGTGGAGGAGGCCCCGCAGGAGCTGCCTGGGGTATCGCCGAACCAGCGCTCGCTGCCAGTCGCGCAGGACGATCGCGCGCTCGTGTTTCCTCCCGGGGCCATGCTGCGGGAAGAGGCAGGGCCAGTGCTTCCACCAGGCACAGACCTCCACGCAGCCGGTCTTGGGGACCGCGCCTGCCCGGGTCCGCCCCCCGCGGACCCTCTCCAGCGTGCGGGCGGCGAGGCGGATCAGGTCGGGGCAGCGGGCATCCTGGACGATGCAGAGAACCGTCGTGCGGGGCTGCCGGACGATGTGGCCGTCACCCAGGTAGAGTCCCAGCAGGTACGCGTACGCCGCCTCGTCCAGCGACCCCTCTTGGCAGATGGGACATGGGGGCGACCGCCCGTGCCACCCGCCGGCGCCTTCCCGGGGCCTGGCGCTGGAGGGAAGCTCACCACATCGCCAGCGCCGTACGGTCGAGTACGGGATCCCCGTGGCGCGGGAGATCTGGAGGTTGTTCCAGCCCGCCGCGACGAGCCCGAGGACCTCGGCCACGCGCTCCGGTGGGTGCACGGGGCGAGGGTACCCCCCGCCACCGACACCCGGTCGAGCCGGTCCGGGCCGGGGATGATAGGCGCGTGCGCTCGGGGACCGGTCGGCGGATGGGAGGAGGTTGGCACGTCGGACGACGCCGCCTCCCCGCGGCCCTGACGTTCGCCGCCCTCCTCGCCGCGTGCACCCGGGAGCCGCCGCCGGAGCTGGTCGACCCGGACCGGAGCAGCCCGTCGCCCGAGGCGACGGTCCGGGTCGTCGTCCTTCGGCCGGGGTCGCATCCCGACTTCATCCCCCGCGTCCTCCCCGCGGAGCAGGGCCTCCGGCTGGCGTTCGACGAGGGACCCGTCGGCTCTCCGGCGCCGGTGGCCGTCGAGGTGGAGCCGGTGGACGTGAGCGCGCCGCCGGAGGAGGTGGCCCGGCGGCTCGGCGAGCTCGCCGCCGACCCGGCGGTCGTGGCGGCGGTCCTCGGCCCCGGGTGGCGCCCGCCCGCGGAGCTCCTCGCCTCCCTCGAGGGGGCCGGGCTCGCGACGGTCTCGATCACGCCCCTGGGCCCGGGCGGGGGCGGCGCGTGGCGGCGGCTCGTGCCGACCCTGGGGGCCGAGGGGACGGTGCTCGCGGGGTTCCTCCGGGAGCTGCCGGCCGCCGACGACGGCGTGTGCCTGTCCGGCGGTGGCCGGGACGGGCCGGAGCGCGCGGAGCAGGTGGCCCGGCGGATCCGGCGAGAGCTGCGGGGCGGGATCCCGGTCCGCCGGCTCCCCGGGGCCGGCCCCCCCGCCAGCGTGGTGGCCAGGGTGGCGGCGGTCGGCTGCGGGGCGGTGGTCTGGCTCGGCGGGGCGGAGGGCGCGGCCGCGGTCCGCCGGGCGCTCTCCGAGCACGGCCTCCGCTCGGTCCTGCTCCTCGGGACCGACCGGGTGAAGGATCCGCGGTTCGCCGAGCTGGCGGGGGCGCTGGGGGAGGGGACGGTCGTGGCCTGCCCCTGCGCCGACCTCTCCCTGTCCACCGAGCCGAGGGCCCTCCGGTTCATCAACGCCTACGCGGATGCCTTCGGTGCGGCCCCCGGGATCTTCGCCGTGGAGGGCTACGACGCCGGCCGCCTCCTCCTCCGCGCGATCGCCGAGGGCGGCCCGAGCAGGGGGGGCGTGGCCCGGGCGCTCGCCGGGATCGAGATCCACGAGGGGCTCGGGGCCGTCTACCGGTTCGGCCCCGACGGGGAGCTCCTCGCGCCGGGGGTCCGGCTCTACCGGGACGAGGGCGGACGGTGGGTGGCGGTGCCCGGGCCGTGAGGGGGCGCGTCGCGAGCGCTCCCGGGCCGGGAGGCGGGCGAGGGCCGACGGCCCACCTGCGTTGCCCGTACCCCCTCCCGTCCCTATAGTTCGAGCTGGGGGGTGTCAAGAGGCCCTCCGATCCGTCGACCAGGGAGGGAACATGCGGAGACCGAGGTGGTGGCCGTTGGTCGTCCTCGGGGCGGCCCTCGCGCTCGTCGCGGCGGCGTGTGCCCGCGAGGAGGCGCCGGAGGCGCCGGAGTCGCCGGCGGAGCCCGACCTGCTCCAGCAGATCCTGGACGCCGGCGTGCTCAGGGTGGCGACGGACCCGGCCTACCCGCCGGCCTCGTTCCTGAACGAGGAGACCGGTGAATGGGAGGGGTTCGACGTCGACGTGGCCCGCGAGATCGCGAAGCGCCTGGGGGTCGAGCTCGAGTTCGTGACCCCGGCCTGGGAGACGATCATCGCCGGGAACTGGCAGGGGCGGTGGGACCTCTCGGTCGGGTCGATGACCGTCACGCCCGAGCGGGCCGAGGTCCTGCACTTCGTCACGCCGTACTACTACACGCCGGCAGCGATCGCGGTGCACGAGGAGGACGCCGGGAAGTACCAGGACATCGCCACCGACTTCGACGGGAAGACCATCGGGGTCTGCGGCGGCTGTACCTATGACCTGTACCTGCAGAAGACGCTGAACATCCCGGGCGAGCAGATCGACTTCGTGATCGACGACGCCGACATCCGGACCTACGACACGGACACCACCGCGATCCAGGACCTCGTGGCCCGGCGGCTGGACGCCGTGATCTCGGCCGAGCCGATCCTCCAGGGGGCGATCGACCGCGGGCGGCCGATCGTGATCGTGGGCCGGGTCTTCTACGAACCGCTGTCGGTCGCCATCGACAAGAACGCCCCGGCCGACCCCACGAGGTTCGTGGAGCGCGTGGATCAGATCATCCAGGAGATGCACGAGGACGGGACGCTGTCCCAGCTCTCCGTGAAGTGGTTCGGGGCCGACCTCACGGTCAAGGAGTGACGCTCCGGGGGGTGGCGTCGTGCGGCTGAACCAGGGGACCGGGGCCGGGATCGTCCGGCCCCGGGACCTGGCCGAGGAGCACCGCCCGGGCCTGCGGGAGCGGCTGGAGCTCGCGAGCCTGGCCGTCCCGTTCCGCGTGAAGCTCGCGGCGGTGTGGGTCGCGATCTTCGCGGTCCTTGGGGTCCTGTTCCTCACGGCGGGGTTCGACACGGCCTGGATGCGCGAGGAGTGGCTCTTCGTGCTGAAGGGCCTGCCGTGGACCATCATCATCTCGGCCGCGGCGATCGGCCTCGCGATCGTCCTCGCCCTGGTGGGCGCGCTGGCCCGCATCTCGCGGAACCCGGTCGCGTTCGGGGTGTCGGGGTTCTACGTCTCGTTCTTCCGCGGCACGCCCCTGATCGTCCAGATGTTCCTCCTGTACCTCGGGCTGCCGCAGATCGGGGCGAACCTCGAGAGCCGCATCCCCGGGATCCGCGAGGCCCTCACGTTCGACTACCTCACCGCCGGGATCCTGGCCCTGGGCCTGAACTACGGGGCGTACATGACCGAGATCTTCCGGGCGGGCATCCAGTCGATCGGGCACGGCCAGATGGAGGCGGCGTACGCCCTCGGGATGACCTACCGTCAGGCGATGCGCCGGGTGATCCTCCCGCAGGCGGTCCGCGTCATCATCCCGCCGACCGGGAACGAGTTCATCGCCATGCTCAAGGACTCGGCACTCGTGAGCTTCCTGGGCACGGCCGTCGCCCAGATGGAGATCTTCCGCCGTGCCCAGCTCGTGGGGCGGGCCGACTACCGGCCGTTCGAGGCGTTCATCCTCGCGGCCGCCGTGTACTGGGCGCTCACGACCCTCTTCCAGTTCCTCCAGGGACGGCTGGAGCGGCGGCTCTCGAAGGGCTACGTCCGGGAGTACGGGGCCGAGCGGCGCCCCCGGTTCGTCCCGGCGTCCGCCGCCGGGAGCGCGGGGTCCGGCGCCCTGGAGGTGGAGGTCGTGGCGCCGGAGGCCGACCCGCAGCAGGGGCATTGAGGTGGAGGCGACCGCCGACGGCCGGGCGGTGATCCGGGTCGAGGGGCTCCGGAAGTCCTTCGGCCACCTGGAGGTGCTCAAGGGGATCGACCTCGAGGTCCGCCGCGGCGAGGTCGTGGTGATCTTCGGTCGCTCGGGCTCGGGGAAGAGCACGCTGCTCCGGTGCATCAACTTCCTGGAGGAGCCGACCGCGGGGGTGGTCGAGGTCGACGGGATCCGGCTGGAGCCCGGCCACCGGACCTCGAACAAGAAGGAGCTGATCCGCCAGGTCCGCATCCGCACGGGGATGGTCTTCCAGCAGTTCAACCTGTTCCCCCACATGACCGCCCTCGAGAACGTGATCGAGGGCCCGGTGACGGTGAAGGGGATGCGGCGGGAGGACGCGATCCCGATGGGGATGGAGCTGCTCGCCAGGGTCGGCCTGGCCGACAAGGCCCACGAGTACCCCATCCGGCTCTCCGGCGGCCAGCAGCAGCGGGTGGCCATCGCGCGGGCCCTGGCGATGGAGCCCAAGGCGATGCTGTTCGACGAGCCGACCTCGGCCCTGGACCCCGAGCTGATCGGCGAGGTGCTGGCGGTGATGCGTTCGCTCGCCACCGACCTCCACATGACGATGATCGTGGTCACCCACGAGATGGGGTTCGCGCGCGAGGTGGCGCATCGGATGTGCTTCTTCCACGAGGGGCGGATCGTGGAGGAGGGGCCGCCCTCGGAGATCCTCACGAACCCCCGCGACCCCCGGACCCGGCGGTTCCTGGACGCGGTCCTCTGACGGAGGACGACGGGCCGAGGGCCTTTGGAACCGCTCGCGCCTTCCCCATACGCGAGCGTTGTCTACTCGGCCCTCGGCCCGTCGAAAGGTGGCCCCGAGCGACCCGGCCTCCCGACGCCCGGTCGCCCGACCCCTCGGTCCGCACCCCGACGGCTCGCCGCCGTCCGGGACGTCCCTCGAGGTCCGCTCCCGGCCCTCGGTCCCTGCAGCCGCTCGGGACCGGGCGCGATGCTAGCCACCGCCTCGAGGCCTGTCAACCCGCGAGAAGCGTTGCAGCGCAACGCCCTCGGGTGGATGGCGCAGGTAGCGGCGGGCGTCGATGGAGGGGAAGAAAGAGTGACATCATCGGGCCCGGGCCCCGGTCGGAGCCGCTCTACCGGAGCGCCTCGAGGAGCGCGAACGCGAGGGGCCCGAGGACCAGGGCCGGCAGCAGGTTCCCCACCCGGATCCTCCGCAGCTCGAGGAGGCGGAGGCCGATACCCAGGATCAGCACGCCGCCCACCGCCGTGATCGCGGCGACCGTGACCGGTGTGAAGACGTCGGCGAGGCTCGCCGCCCCCAGCGCCAGGCCCCCCTGGTAGACGAGGATCGTGATCACCGAGAAGCCCACGCCCCAGCCGAGGGCCGAGGCGAAGGCCACGGCCGCGAACCCGTCGAGGAGCGCCTTGATCGCGAGGAGCTGGTGGTCGCCGGTGAGCCCGCCCTGGATCGAGCCGAGGATGGTCATCGGCCCCACGCAGAAGACGAGGGAGGCGGTGACGAACCCCTCGGTGAAGCGGGCCTGGGACCGGCCGACCCGGCGCTTGAGCGCCTCCCCGGCCCGCTCCAGCCGGTCCTCGATCCGGACGGCCTCGCCGACCAGCCCGCCGAGGAGCACGCTCCCCATCACGACGAGGACGCTCCCCCGGGTGAGGGACGAGAGGGGCGGCTCGAAGGCCCCCAGGGCTTCCCGGATGCCGACGACCAGCGTGAGGAGCCCCAGCGCGTGGAGGAGCGTCTCCCGGACCCGGTCGGGGAGGCGGGCGCCGAACAGGGTCCCGACGGCGGTCCCCGCGAGGACCGTGGCGACGTTGATCAGGGTCCCGGTGAGCGGCACGGCGCCGGGAAGGGTACCCGGCGGGCCGCCCCGGCGCCCGGCCGCTCCGCCTACCGGACGACGTCCTCCCGGGACCGGGCCTCGTCCGCGGCGGCCACCGGGACCGGGGCCGGCCTGGCGGGCCGGAAGAACAGGCCGCCCGTCACGGCCAGGTAGCCGGCCCACGCCACGACCTCGAGCCAGGTCGGGTCGTCGTTGTAGCCGACGATCGCCCGGAGGAGCGAGCCGACGCCGTCCGCGTCCGGCAGGAGCGCCGACGCGTCGTACGCGGTGCCGGTGAGGATCGGGATCCACCCCGCCTCCTGGAGCTCGTGGAGGGAGAAGGCGAACAGGCCGGCGGCCACCACCAGGATCAGGGCCCCGGTGACCTTGAAGAACGTCCGGAGGTTCAGCCGGATCCCGCCCCGGTACAGGAGGTACCCCAGGACCAGGGCGGTCCCGAGCCCGAGCAGCGAGCCCACGGCCTGCCCCACGGCGCCGCCCGCCCCCTGGGCCGTGGCCTTGGCCGTGGCGAACAGGAAGAGCGCGGTTTCCACGCCCTCCCGGAGGACGACGACGAACGCCAGGCTCGCCAGCGCGAACCCGCCGCCGAGCAGGGCCGCGTCCACCCGTTCCTGGAGCTCGCTCTTGATCCGGGCGGCCTGCCGCCGCATCCAGAAGATCATCCAGGTGAGGACGCCGACGGCCGAGAGCGACACGAGGCCCTCGAAGACCTCCTCGGCCTTCCCCTCGAACTCGCCGGCCACGGCGAAGACCACGCCGCCGACGACGAGGCTCACGCCGATCGCGGCCGCCGTCCCCCACCACACGAGCTTCGAGCGGTCGGTCCGGCCGAGCTGCCGGAGGTAGGCGAGGAGGATCGAGACGATCAGCGCGGCCTCGATGCCCTCCCGGAGGGTGATCAGGAAGGCGGCTCCCATCGGCGGCCCCCTTTCTCAGGTCTGCCTAACTCTCTCGGTTCGGGGCGCCGAAATCCTATCTAGGAAGTCGGAATCGGTCAAGCCGTTCGAGACCGAACGACCGCCCTCGGCTCCCGCGGCGCCGGGGCCGGCTCGACCCAGAGGTTGTCGGAGAGGTGGGCGCCCAGCGCGACCTCCCGGTCGCCCACCCGGAGCGCGAACGCGCCGTCCGGCGCCACGCTGCGGACCTCGATCTCGGCGCCCGGCATCAGGCCGCTCTCCTCGAGGAACCGCATCACCTCGAGGTCGAGCTCGAGGTCCTCGGTGAGGCGACGGAGGACGACGCGGGAGCCCGGCCCGACGTCCCGGAGGCGGACGAGCCCGGAGAGGTCGACCGGGCTGGCGGCGCCGGGGATGGGGTTGCCGTGCGGGCAGGTGGCGGGATCGCCGAGCAGCTCCACGAAGCGGGCCTCGACCTCGTCGGAGACCACCTTCTCCCACCGGACCGCCTCCTCGTGGGCGCGGTGCCAGGGGAGCCCGAGGATCCGGATCAGGAAGTGCTCGACCAGCCGGTGGCGGCGGACCAGGACCTCGGCGAGGCGCTGGCCGGCCTCGGTGAACGCCAGGCGCCGCCCCTCGTTCACGACGAGCCCGTCGCGGACCAGGCGCTTCACGGCCTCCGAGGCCGAGGCGGCGGACACCCCCAGCCACTCCGCCAGGCGGGCCTGGACGAGGGGGATGCCCTCCTCGCCCATCTCGTACAGGGCCTCGAGGTACGCCGCGGCGGGGTGCTCGGCCGGGACCACGGCCCGAAGGCTACCGCAGCACGCCCCTGGCGCCCGTAGCAGCTCTACGGCTGGACCACGACCCGGCCTACGCTGGACGGCCCGCCACCGGCGCTCCGGTCCCACCCCCTCCGTCGCCCGATCGACCGGGGAACTTCGTGCCCACGGACGATGGCACATGCGGTCGCCTCCGGCAGGGTGGCCGCGGTAGGGAGGCCGTGGGCGTCGAGGCGCGCGTGGGAGGTTCCGTGAGGGTCCGCCGGCTCGTCCTCGGAGGGATCGTGGGCGCGGCCGTGCTGAGCCTGGGGCCCGGCGCGGCGTGGGCCGCGCCTCCGGGCCCCCCGGGGAACAACGGCACGGTGAAGGTCGACGGGCATCCCTTCGACGACCACCCCGACAACGAGCCCCACGTGGGCTGCGTGTTCCAGATCGACCTCTACGGCTACGACCAGGGGGACCTGCAGGCCACCTACACGTTCACGATCCACCCGCCGAGCGGGCAGGACGCCATGCTCGCGACCGGGAGCCTGGACATCGGGGCGGATGCAGCGGGCGGGGGCACCGACCTCGACGGGTCGGCGACGATCGACCTCTCGGGCGCGCTCGCCGGCTTCGAGCCCCACCCGAACCAGGGGTTCCACGTCTTCCTCACGGTGGAGGCCGAGGGGTCGATCGGGGCCGACGTGAAGCACAAGGTGTTCTGGGTGACCTGCGAGGGCTACCCGCCGACCTCCGCCGCTGCCCCCGAGCTCCGCCTGGCGTCGCGGTCGACCTCCCCGGTCGGCCCGGCCGGGCCCACGGTCGGGCAGCTCCTGGCGCTGGCGGCGGGCGTCCTCGCGGCCCGCGGAGCGATGCGCCGGGCGCTCCGCCTCCGCCGCTCGCGCTGACGCCGTCCGCCGGTCGCCCCGGCCCGGGCGGGCCGGGGCGGTAGGATTCCGGCCGTGGCCGACCCCGGGAAGGACCGCCGCCCGCGCCTGTTCCTCCTCGACGGCCACTCCCTCGCCTACCGGGCGTTCTTCGCGCTGCCGCCGGACCTCGCCACCTCCACGGGCCAGGTGACGAACGCGGTCTACGGGTTCACCTCGATGCTCCTCAAGCTGCTCGCGGAGGAGCGGCCCGACCTCATCGCCGTGGCCTTCGACAAGGGGGCCCCGACCGTCCGGCTGGAGGTGTTCGCCGAGTACAAGGCCGGGCGGCCCGAGGCGCCGGACGAGTTCCGCCAGCAGCTCCCGCTGATCCGGGAGGTGCTGGACAAGCTGGCGGTCCCGGTCGTGGAGGTCGAGGGCCACGAGGCCGACGACGCGATCGCCACGCTCGCGGTGCGGGCCGCGGAACGCGGGATGGAGGTCGTGATCGTCACGGCCGACCGGGACTTCTTCCAGCTCGTCCGCCCCGGGATCGCCGTGATGTTCAACCGCAAGGGGATCTCGGACATCGTCCGCTACGACGAGGACGCGGTCCGGGAGCGGTACGGGCTCCCGCCGGAGAAGTACCTGGACTACGTCGCGCTCAAGGGCGACCCCTCGGACAACATCCCGGGGGTGCCCGGGGTCGGGGAGAAGACCGCGGCCCGCCTCGTCCAGGAGTTCGGGTCGGTGGAGGGGCTGCTCGAGCGGACGGCTGAGCTCAAGCCGAAGCTCCGCGAGGCGATCGAGGCCGCGGGGGAGGAGCTCGTCCGGAACAAGGAGCTCGCGCGCCTCCGGACGGACCTCCCCCTCGACGTGGAGCCCGAGGACCTCCGGATGGGGGAGTGGGATATGGAGGAGGTCCGCCGGCTCTTCCGCTCGCTCGAGTTCCGGACGCTGCTCGAGCGCCTGGAGGAGGTGGCCCGGGCCGAGAAGCAGCTCGAGGCGGCCGAGCTCGACCTCCGACGCGTGGGGCCCGAGGAGCTCCTCGGGCTCCTCGAGGCCGACGCGCCGCTCGCGGTGCGCCTCCAGGTCGAGGCCCGCGAGGTCCGGGGGGCGGCGGTCTCGGCCGGCGGGGGCCAGGCCGCCTACTGCGAGCTCGACGGGATCGGCCTCATCGCGTCCTGGCTCGCCGACCCCTCGCGGCGGAAGTGGGCCCACGACGCGAAGGACCTCGAGACCGCGATCCTCGCCGAGGGCGGGACGCTGGCCGGGGTGGCCTTCGACCCCATGCTCGCCGGCTACCTCCTGGACCCCGCCGCCGCCGACTACCCGGTGGGGGCCCTGTGCGAGCGCTACCTGGGCCGGGACCTCCTGGCGGGGGTGGAGCCCGAGGCCGAGGGGCAGTTGTTCGGGGAGGCCTGGCGGCTCGCGGCGGCGGAGGCCGCGGCCGTGGCGCTCCTGGTCCCCGCGATGGAGGAGCGGATCGACCGGGCTGGGATGCGCCGGCTCCTGGAGGAGGTGGAGCTGCCGCTCTCCTCGGTGCTCGCCCGGATGCAGGCCCGGGGGGTGGCCCTGGACGTCGCCTACCTGGAGGAGATGGCCGAGGGGGTCCGGGACCGGATGCGGGACCTCGAGGTCCGGATCTACCGCTACGCGGGACGGGAGTTCAACCTCAACTCCCCGCCCCAGCTCCGCCAGGTCCTCTACGAGGAGCTGCGCCTCCAGCCGGGGAAGCGGACCCCCAAGGGGCAGCTCTCGACCGACGCGAGCGTCCTGGAGAAGCTCCGGGACCAGCACCCGATCGTGGACGCCCTCCTGGCCTGGCGCGAGCTGGACAAGCTGAACTCCACCTACCTCGAGGCGCTGCCGAGGCTCGTGGACCCCCGGACCGGGCGGGTCCACACCTCGTTCAACCAGACCGTGGCGGCCACGGGGCGCTTGTCGAGCTCCAACCCGAACCTCCAGAACATCCCGGTCCGCACCGAGCTCGGCCGCCAGATCCGTCGGGCGTTCATCCCGGGGTCGCCCGACCAGCTCCTGCTCGTCGCGGACTACTCGCAGATCGAGCTGCGGATCCTCGCGCACCTCTCGGGGGACGAGGGGCTCCGGGAGGCCTTCGCCTCCGACGCTGACATCCACACCGCCACCGCGGCCCGGGTCTTCGGGCTCCCTGAGGACCGGGTGGACCCAGCGCTCCGGAACCGGGCCAAGATGGTGAACTACGGCCTGGCCTACGGGATGAACGCCTACGGGCTGGCCCAGCGGCTGGGGATCACGCCCGACGAGGCCCAGGAGATCATGGACGCCTACTTCGCCCGGTTCCCGAGGATCCGGGAGTACCTCGAGCGGCAGGTGGCCAAGGCCGCGGCCGAGGGGTTCACCGAGACGATCCTCGGTCGGCGGCGGTACGTCCCCGAGCTCCAGCACCCCAACCCGCGGGTCCGCGACATGGGCCGGCGGATCGCGCTGAACGCCCCGATCCAGGGGAGCGCGGCCGACGTCTTCAAGCTCGGGATGCTGGGGGTGGACCGGGCGATCCGGGAGGCCGAGCTCGACTGCCACATGCTGCTCACGGTCCACGACGAGCTCGTGTTCGAGGTGGCGAGGGAGCGGGTCGAGCAGGCGGCGGCCGTCGTGAAGCGGGCGATGGAGTCGGCCTACGAGCTCGCGGTCCCGCTCCGGGCCGACGTGGGCTGGGGGCCGAACTGGGCCGAGGCCGCCCCCGCCGGCCACTGAGGCACCGGGCCGCGGGCCGGAGGGGACCGTCAGAACGTCACGACCCGGTCGGCTCGGGCACCCTTCGCCCGGCCACCGCGCAGCCGACGGCGTCCCCGATCAGGAAGACCCGGACCTCCACGCCGTCCCGCTTCGAGAGGGAGATCGCGAGCCGCAGCCCGTCGTACGAGCGCTCCGAGCCGTCCGACGGGTCGTCCCGGGACGATTAGCACCCGCCGCCCCGGGACGATCAGCACCCGCCGCCCCCTCGCCGTTCACCGACCTCGACGGGGAGCCCGGCCAGGCGCCACTCGGGGAACCCGTCCTCGAGCCGCCGCGCCCGGAACCCGGCCGCCCGGAGGATCCCGAGGGCCTCGGGCGCGAGCACGCAGTAGGGGCCGCGGCAGTAGGCCACGACCTCGACGTCGCGGGGGAGCTCGTCCAGCCGCCGCTCGAGCTCGGGGAGCGGCACGGACCTCGCCCC
>DATMBJ010000088.1:0-8139 GCA_035559315.1 Actinomycetota bacterium | reverse complement strand
CCGGGCGGCCCGCTCGTCGTCCCGGGCGATCGCCCGCAGCTCGGCCGCCCGCTCCCCGTGGGGGACGAGGGGGCGGAGGGGCTGGTGGCGGTCGAGGGCCAGCAGGCAGAGGATCCGGGCGTCCTCGGAGTCGTCCTTCTTCCGGGCCGGGCCCCGGCGGCGGGCCACGAGGCCCGGGTTCACCGGGACCACCGCGTAGCCCGCGTCCAGCAGGGCCTCCACCAGGTGGCCGTGGCGGGTCTCGATCCCCACCCGGATCTCGGCCGGGTCGGGCTCGAGCTCCCCGATCCGCTCGATCAGCCGGGCCACCCCCTCCGGGCGGTGGGGGATGGAGAGGATCTCCACCACCCCCTCCCCCGGCCGGCCCAGGGCCACCCGGTGGGCGTCCTCGGCCCAGTCGATCCCTACCGCGAGCATCCGTCCTCCTCTCTCGCTCGTGGGGAAGGCCGACGGGGGTGCGGGGAAGGGCTGGAGGCACGGCCCCGTGCTGATGGACCAGTCCTCGAGGGACGACACCCTTGTGGGGATCTGGCCTCCGAGACGAGGCCCGGGGGAAGCCGTCTCACGTCTGTCCTCGCGGGACAAGCGCGCGGAGCTTTCCCCCGGGCTCCGTCCACGTCCAGGGAGGATGGCACCCATGTCATCTCGAGGGGAGGGTAGAGCCATCAGCGCGCGCCCCCCTCTGGACGGGCCGCTCAGGGCGCCGGCCGCTCCTGCAGGACCTCGAGGCTGCAGCGGCGGCAGAGGCGGGTCCGGCCGCGGACCGGGGCCCCGCACCGTTCGCAGACCCGGGGCTCCGCCAGCTCGTACCGGGCGCCCCCGGCCGCCGTGCGACGGACCACGCGGCCCTCCGCCTCGAGCTTGACGAGGTGCGCCAGCACGGACCGCTCGGCGAGGGGCCGGAGCTCGGGCGGATAGCCTCGGTAGATCTCCTCGACCATCTCGGGGATCGTGCGCCGCCCCCGCTCGAGCGCCGCCAGCACCTGCTCCTCGCGCATCGCGCGGTGCTCGAGGTACTCGCGGAGCTTGGCCGCCCCGTCGAGCACCACGGGCCCGTGGCCCGGGTACAGGACGCGGGGGGCGAGCTCGAGCATCCGCCGGAGCGAGCGGAGGTAGGCCGCCAGGTCGCCCTCGGGTGGGTCGATCACGCTCGTGCCCCGCCCGAGCACCGCGTCGCCGGTGAAGAGCGCCCGCTCGCCCTCCAGGACGAACGCCACGTGGTCCGGCGAGTGCCCGGGGGTGTGCACGGCCCGGAGGACGGCGCCGCCCGTGCGGACCACCTCCCCGTCGCGGATCCGCCGGCCCCCCGCGGGGGGACGGAAGGCGAGGACCGGCGCGCCCGTGTCCCGGGCCAGGGCAGCCGCCCCGGGCGCGTGGTCGGGGTGGTCGTGGGTGAGGAGGATGGCCGCCACGGCACCCGCCTCCCGCCGGACCTCGGCGAGGTGCGCGGGGTCGTCCGGGCCGGGGTCGACGACCACCGCCGGGTCGCGCCCCACGATCCACGTGTTCGTCCCCTCCAGCGTGTAGGGCCCGGGATTGGGGGCCAGGACCCGCACCACCCGCGGCCCGCCGCCCAACCTCACGCCTCCTCGGTGAACGTGGACCGGGGCATGGCGGCCTCTTCGCCGCCCGCCGGCTCCTGCTGGGGGATCCGGGCCGCCAGGACCTCCTCCACGCTGGCGCACGCCGCGAGGCCCTCGAGCACCTTCATCGTTGGCCAGAAGAGCAGGACCCGCCCCTCGGCCCAGCCTTCGAGCAGGTCGCGGGGCCTCGCCCACCTCGCCTCCGCGACCTCGGGACTCGCGGCGCGGGCGGGGGCGCCCGAGGGTGCTCGCACCGCGAAGAACCGGGCGTCGAAGCGGACCGGGATCCGCGCCGGCGCGACCCACCGCGAGATCGGCACGAGCTGGCCGGGGAGCGGGGGCGACGCGTGGATCGCGGCGATCCCGTCCGCGGGGTCCGCCGCCCGCATCCCTCCCCGGGTGAGGGCGAGGCCGGTCTCCTCGAGGAGCTCCCGAACCGCGCAGGCCCGGGCGGCCTCCCGCCGCGCCCCGAACCACCGTTCCGCGAGGTCCGCGTCCCCTGGCTCCACCGCCCCGCCCGGGAACGCGAAGTACCCGGCGAGGAACCGGCTGCCCGCCGCCCGGCGGACCACGAGGACCTCCGGGCCCTCGGGCCCCTCCCGGGCGGCGACGACGGTCGCCGCGTCGCGGACCCCTGTTGCCACGCCACGGATTGTGGCAGCCGCCCGCGGCTCCCACCGACCGGGGGATACTGGCTCCGTGGGAGCCGCACCGCTCGACCGGATCCGGCAGGCCATCGCCCGCCGCGGGCCGATCACGTTCGCGGAGTTCATGGAGGAGGCCCTCTACGGCGAGGGCGGGTTCTACGCCGATCCGCCGGTCGGCGCCGGCCGCCACTTCGTGACCTCGCCCCACGTCCACCCCGTGTTCGCGACGCTCCTGGCCCGCGCCCTGCGGGAGGCATGGGAGGCGATGGGCCGCCCCGACCCCTTCCCGGTGGTCGAGGTCGGCGCGGGCGACGGGACCCTGGCCCGGGCCCTGCTCGACGAGCTCGCCGACCTGCCGGTGCGCTACGCGGCGGTCGAGCGGAGCCCGGGCGCGCGGGAGGCCCTCCTGGCCCTCGGCCTCGCCGCCGTGGTCGACGACATCGGCAGGGCGGGGCCCATTCGGGACGGGATCGTCCTCGCCAACGAGCTCCTGGACAACCTCCCGTTCCGGGTCGTCCGGCGCCGGCCGGAGGGGATGGTCGAGGTGCTCGTGGGGGAGGGCTCTGGCGGGCTCGTCGAGGTCGAGGTCCCCTGCTCCCCGGAGCTCGCCGCGCTCGCGCCACGGCTCGCCCCCGGGGAGGAGGCGGCGGTCCCGACCGGGGCGCTCGCGTTCGTCGACGCGCTCGCCGCGAGCCTGGCCCGGGGGTACGCGCTCCTCGTGGACTACGGCTCGGCGGAGGGTCGGTCCCCCGGGCCCGTGCACGGCTACCGCGGCCACCGGCTCGTCGAGCGGGTCCTCGAGGACCCCGGGGGGACCGACGTCACGGCCGGGGTCGACTTCCGCGCGGTCTCCGATCGCGCGGAGGCCGCGGGCCTCCAGGTCCTCGGCCTCCTCGACCAGCGCGACGCGCTGCTCGCGCTCGGCCTCGAGGAGTGGGTCCGGGAGCAGCTCCGCCGCCAGCGCGAGCTGCTCGACGCCGGCCGGGGGCTCGAGGCCGTCCGGGCCTGGGGCGGCCGGAGCCGGGCTACGCTCCTCGTGGAGCCCGCCGGGCTCGGGCGGCTCCGGTGGCTCCTCCTCGCGACCCCGGGCCTCCCCGCGCCGCGCTGGCTCCCCCGGGATGGAGGCCGCCGGACGGCGGATCGACCCGGCGACCGCTGAGGGCTACGATCGGCCCGTGCCACGGCCGGGAGGTGGGGCGCGCCGGTGCCTCGCCGCGAACGCGGCGGCGCTCGCCACGGCCGCCCTGCTCCTGGGGAGCCTCCCGGCGCCGAGCCCGGGACCGAGCCCCGGACCTCGGCCCGTGGGGGACGACGGAGCGCGCGCCCCGGTCCCGCACGAGGAGGAGGCCGAGCAGCGGGAGGCCACCGAGGCGCGGCTCGAGGCCCTGGCCGAGGCCCGCGCCGCCGGGCTCTTCGGTCGGCCGCTCCGGACCCTCCGCCGCCCGGCGCCCGGCTGGGTCGGGGAGCAGGTGGTGGACCCCCGCACGGACGACTGGGAGCCGGCCGCCGCCGCCGACCCCAACGCGCCGTACGTGTACGTCCTCACGACCCGATACGGCCAACCCAAGCCCTGTCCCGGCAACTGCCCCTCGCCCTGGATCGCACTGGAGGTCTCCGCCGACGGGGGGCGGACCTGGAGCGAGGGCCGGCCGCTCTGCGCCTGCAAGGGGTCGGGGCAGTTCGACCCCGTGATCGAGGTCGTGCCGGACACCGGGCACGTCTACGCGGCGTTCATGATCGGGTTCGACGTGGTCTTCGTGCGCTCCACCGACCACGGGGCGACCTGGAGCGCCCCCGTCCCCACCTGGGGCAGGGTCTCGTGGAACGACAAGCCGGTGATGGCGGTGAGCGACGACGGGCGGGACGTCTACATCTCCTGGAACGGTCCCACCGGGGGCGACCCCTGGGTGGCGGTCTCCCACGACGGGGGCGACACGTGGGCGCAGACCAAGCTCGTCGACTCCGACCGGTACTTCTTCGCCTTCGACGGGGACGTGCTCCCCGACGGCACCGTGATCCTCTCGGAGTCCAGCCTGACCTACACCGGTCCCGGCGGGGCCGCTGAGGGGCCGGTCCTCCACCACGCCTTCGTCTCCCGAGACGGGGGCGCCACCTGGGAGCAGCAGGTGCTCGCGGCCGTGGAGCTCGGCGAACCCTGCGTCGCCGATGGCTGCTACGCGGACTTCTACGCGGGGCACGACGCGGTCTCGGCCGACGACAGGGGACGGATCGTCTACGTCTACGACGGCGCCGAGGCCCCGGGCGGGAAGCAGCGGATCTACGTCCGGAGCTCGATCGACGGCGCCCGCAGCTGGAGCGCACCGACCGTCCTCTCCCCGGCCACGGAGATGGCCACCTCCCCCGCCGTGGAGGCGGTGGGCGACGGGGACGTCCGTCTGTGGTTCATGCAGACGAGCGGCGGGAACCACGACGCGTGGAACGTCTGGTACCGCCGATCCGGGGACGGCGGCGCGAGCTGGAGCGCCCCGGTCCGGATCTCCGACGCGACCTCGGGCGCGGGCTACAAGACCGCCGACGGCTTCCTCGAGGTCTACGGCGACTACGGCGAGATCGCGGTGACGAGCGTGGGCAGGACCTTCGCGGTCTGGGGCGAGGGCTTCAGCTACACCGGCCCCGGCGGGAGCTGGTTCAACCTCCAGCTCTGAGGAGCGCTAGCGGTCGACGTCGCCGACGACGAAGAAGATCGAGCCGAGGATCGCGATCAGGTCCGGCACCAGCGTGCCGGGGAGCATCGCCGGGAGCACCGAGACGTTGGAGAAGGAGGCGGTGCGCATCTTCAGGCGGTACGGGGTCTTCTTCCCGTCCCCCACCAGGTAGTAGCCCATGAGCCCCAGGGGGTTCTCGGTCCGCACGTAGACCTCGCCCTCGAGCGAGAGCTTCTTCGGGAGCTTGGGGGCGATGTACGGCCCGGCCGGGAGCTTCTCCATGCACTGCTCGATGATCTTGCAGGACTCCCACATCCGCTGGACGAGGACCCACAGGCGGTCGTAGCAGTCGCCGGTCCGCCCCACTGGGACGTCGAACTCGACCTCCCCGTACTTCTCGTACGGCTCGTCCTTCCGCGGGTCCATCGGCACGCCCGAGCCCTGGAGCACCGGGCCCGAACACCCGTACGCGAGCGCCACCTCCTTGGGCAGGATCCCCACGCCCTTGGTCCGGGCGAAGACGATCTCGTTGCCCATGATCAGGTCCTCGAAGTCCCGGAGCTTGGCCCGGACGTGCTTCAGCACCTCCGCGCTCCGCTTGAGGAACCCGCGGGGCAGGTCGTCCTTGAGCCCCCCGACCCGCGCGTAGGAGTGGTGCATCCGCGCCCCCGTGGCCTGCTCCATCAGGTCCTGGATCATCTCCCGCTCGCGGAACGCGTAGAAGATCGGCGTCATCGCCCCGAGCTCGAGCGGGTAGGAGCCGGTGAACATCAGGTGGTTCAGGATCCGGTTCCACTCGGCCATCATCGTCCGGATCCACTGCGCCCGCTCCGGTACCTCGATCCCCGCCAGGCGCTCCACGGCGATCACCCAGCCCAGCTCGTTGTTGAAGGCGCTGATCCAGTCGTGCCGGTTCATGAGGACCAGCACCTGGCGGGCGTCGCGGTGCTCGGCGAGCTTCTCCGCGCCGCGGTGCATGTAGCCGATCACGGGCTCGGCGCGGGTGATCACCTCGCCGTCCAGCTCGAGGACGACCCGGAGGACGCCGTGCGTCGAGGGGTGCTGCGGGCCGATGTTCAGGATCATCTCCTCGGTCCGCAGGCCCCGGCCCACGACCTCGATGTCGAGGCCGCCGCCGCGCACCATGGAGGCCACGGCGGAGCTCTCGTAGGCGGGGCGCTCGCGCGGGTCCACGGGCCCTATCCTGCCAGACGGGCTCGCCCGTCGACCACGGGCCCGGTCGGGCGCTGCCCGACCCGGTAGGCTCGGGGGTTGGCGCGAGGGCGTCGGAGGTTCCGGGAGGACCGATGGTGGCGGAGGCAGGGCTCCGGCGGCGGATCCCGTCGGTCGACGCGCTCCTGCGCTCGGAACCGGCCCGCCGCGCCGCGGCCTCCCTCGGGCGGCCGCTCCTCAAGCGGGCGCTCGCGCTGGTCCTCGAGGACCTCCGGGCGCGGGCGGCGCGGGGGACCGAGCCGCCGGACGACGACACGATCCTGGCGATGGCGGCCGGCCTCGCCGCCCGCACCGCGGCCGGGCTCGCGCCGGTGATCAACGCCACCGGCGTCATCCTCCACACGAACCTGGGCCGGGCCCCCCTCCCCGAGGAGGCGGCCAGGGCCGCGGCCCGCGCCGCGACCTCCTACACCGACCTCGAGCTGGACCGGACCACGGGCCGCCGCGGCCGGCGCACCAGCCGGGCCGAGCTGCTCCTCACCGCCCTCACCGGAGCGGAGGACGCCCTGGTCGTGAACAACTGCGCCGCCGCGCTGCTGCTCGCCCTGGCGGCCCTGGCCCGCCGGAAGGAGGTGCTGGTCTCGCGCGGCGAGCTGATCGAGATCGGCGGCGAGTTCCGGATCCCCGACATCCTCGCGGCCTCCGGCGCGAAGCTCGTCGAGGTGGGGACGACCAACCGCACCCGCCTCGCCGACTACCGCGCGGCCCTCTCCGAGCGCACCGGCCTCATCCTCAAGGTGCACCCGAGCAACTACCGGGTGGTGGGCTTCACCGAGGCCCCCGCCGCCCGCGACCTCGCCGCGCTCGCCGCCCGGGCGGGCGTGCCGTTCCTCCACGATCTGGGCTCGGGCCTCCTCCACCGCGGGAACGGCGTACCGCCGGACGAGCCGGCGGCGGACGAGGCGGTGGCGGTGGCGGACCTCGTGACGTTCTCCGGCGACAAGCTGCTCGGCGGCCCCCAGGCCGGGGTGATCCTGGGGAAGGCCGCGCTCGTGGCGAAGCTCCGGCGCCACCCCATCGCCCGGGCCGTCCGGGTGGACAAGATGCAGGTCGCCGCGCTCGAGGCCGTCCTCGCGATGTACGCGACGGGGCGGCGGGACGAGCTGCCGGTCTGGCGCATGCTCCGCGAGCCGGCGGCCGCGGTCCGGGAGCGGGCCCAGCGGCTGGCCCTGGCGCTCGACGGCGACCTCGAGGGCGCCCACGTCGTCGAGACCACGGCCTCGGTGGGCGGGGGGTCGATGCCGGGGCACGCGCTGCCCTCCGCCGGGGTGCGCCTCCGGGTCCCCGACCCCGCCGCGTTCGCGGCGCGCCTGCGGGCCGGCAGCCCGCCCGTCCTCTGCCGGGTCGAGGACGACCACGTCGTCTTCGACGTCCGCACGGTCACGGACGAGGAGGTCGCGCACCTGGCCCGGGCCGCGCTGTACGCGCTCGAGGCCGAGGACGTCGAGGGGTGAGCCGTGGCCGAGCCGGCGCTCCACGTCGTCGCCACCGCCGGGCACGTCGACCACGGGAAGTCCTCGCTGATCCTCCGGCTCACCGGGATCGACCCCGACCGGTGGGAGGAGGAGAAGCGTCGGGGCCTCACGATCGACCTGGGGTTCGCGTGGTGCACCCTCCCGTCGGGCCGGGAGATCGGGTTCGTGGACGTCCCCGGGCACGAGCGGTTCGTGCGGAACATGCTCGCCGGCGTCGGCCCGGTCCGCCTCGTGCTGTTCGTGGTCGCGGCGGACGAGGGGTGGAAGCCGCAGTCCGAGGAGCACCTCCAGATCGTCGACGTCCTCGGCGCGGCCGGGGGCGTGGTGGCCCTCACGAAGGTCGACCTGGTCGACCCCGAGACGCGCGAGCTCCAGGCCCTCGCGGTCCGGGAGCGGCTGGCCGGCACCGCCCTGGCCGACGCCCCGATCGTCCCCTGCTCGTCGGTCACCGGCGAGGGCCTCGACCGGCTCCGCGACGAGCTCGACGCGCTCCTCTCCCGCGCCCCGCTCCCCGAGCGGGAGGGGCGGGCCCGCC
>DATMBJ010000087.1:0-26430 GCA_035559315.1 Actinomycetota bacterium | reverse complement strand
CCAGCGCGAGCGACGCCATGGCGCCCATGCTGTGCCCGACCACGACCGCCCGCCGCCCCGGGGCCGCGGCCTCCAGGGCGGAGGCGACGTCGCCCGCCATCGCCCCGAGCGACAGGTCCGCCGCCGGGCCGCTCCGCCCGTGGGCCCGGAGGTCCAGGAGCACGCAGCGGAACCGGTCGCGGAGGACGGTCCACTGGGGGTGCCAGACCGTCATGTCCAGGCTGAACCCGTGGACGAACAGCAGGACGGGCGATGCCCGGTCGCCGGCGGCCCGGACGCACAGCTCCGTGCCGTCGGCGGCGCGGACCGGTCCCAGGTCCTCCGGCGGCAGCTCGTCGTACGCGTCGGCCCCGGGCGTCCCGCGCCGGCGCAGCACGGCCCGGCCGGCGATCCCCCCAGCCACGGCGGCGGCCGCCACCGCCCCGCCCAGGAGCGCGGTCCGCCGCTTCATCCCCGCGGCCCCAGCCCGCGGTCGCCTCTCACGCGCGCCATCCGTTCCGCGGCACGCCTCACCCCACGTACCTCCGCGGCACCCGGGCGCCGATCCCCGTGAGGATCTCGTAGGGGATGGTCCCGAGGAGCCCGGCGAGCTCGGCCGCCGTCACCTCCTCCTCCCCCTGGCGCCCGATCAGCACCACCTCGTCCCCGGGGGCCACCTCGTCGTCCCCGCAGTCCACGAGGAGCTGGTCCATCGTCACGGCCCCCGCGACCCTCCGCCTCCGGCCCCGGATCAAGACGTCCGCCCGCGAGGACAGCCCGCGCGGGTAGCCGTCCGCGTACCCCACGGGCACCGTGGCCACGTTCGCGTCCCGCTCCAGCCGGTACCGGTGGCCGTAGGAGAGCGCCTCGCCCGCCGGGAGGCGCTTCACCATCGTCACCTCGCTCCGCCAGGAGAGCGCCGGGCGGAGGCCAGCGCCGATCCCCGGCGCCGGGGGCACCCCGTAGAGCGCGATCCCCACCCGGACCAGGTCGAGGCGGGCCTCGGGGTGGAGGATGGCCGCGGCGCTGTTCGCCGCGTGGAGGAGCCGGGGGGCGAACCCCGCCGCCCGCGCCGCGCGAACCACCTCCAGGAACGCGGCGAGCTGGGCCCGGGTGGTCGCCGGGTCCTCCTCCGACCGGGCGAAGTGGGTCCACAGGCCCTCCACCTCGAGCCCGGCTTCAGCCACGGTCCGCAGGAACCCGACCGCGGCGCCCGGCGGCCACACCCCCACCCGGTGCATCCCGGTGTCCACCTTGACGTGCACGGCCACCCGGCCGGCGCCCGCCTCCGCCAGGGCCCGGACCCCCTCGGGGGTGTAGACCGTGGGGACCAGCCCCGCCGCCAGGGCCTCCTTCTCCGACCCCCGGGGGAACTCCGAGAGCACCAGGACCGGGGCGTCGATCCCGGCCTCCCGGAGCTCGAGCCCCTCCTCGACCATCGCCACCCCCAGCCACGTGGCTCCCCCGTCCAGGGCCGCCCTCGCGGCGGGGACCGCGCCATGGCCGTAGGCGTCGGCCTTCACCACCGCCAGGAGCTCCGCCCCCCGGGGCCGGAGCGCCCGCGCGTTCGCGCGGATCGCCGCCAGGTCCACCTCGACGAACGTCGGCCGGTAGGCGTTCACGGCTCGCGCACCGCCGCGAAGGCGTCGGGGAGCGCCGCCGCCACGTCGCTCGCCGTGGTCCCCTCCCCCAGCTCCAGCCCGGCCAGGGAGCCGGCCAGCCCGTGGACGTAGGCCCCGACCGAGGCCGCGTCGAGGGGCGGGAGCCCCCGGGCGAGGAGCGCGGCGATGACCCCGGTGAGGACGTCCCCGGTCCCGGCCGTGGCGAGGACCGGGCCGCCGGTCGGGTTGACCCGCACCTCGCCCCCGGGCTCGGCCGAGAGCGTCCGGGGGCCCTTCAGGAGGGCCACCGCGCGGGCCGAGGCGGCGAGCTTCCGCGCGCTCCCGAGCCGGTCGGCCCCGACCTCGGCCGCGGTCGCGCCGAGGAGGCGGGCGCACTCGCCCGCGTGGGGCGTGAGCACGGCCTCGGCCTCCCGCGCCGCCACCTCGCCGGCCCGACCGGCGAACGCGTTCAACCCGTCGGCGTCGACCACGAGCGGGACCGGGCTCCCCCGCACCACCCCCTCGACCACCCGGACCGCCTCGGGGTGGGTGGTGAGCCCGGGACCCACGGCCACCGCGTCGAAGCCCGGGGCCGCCTCGAGGATCGGGCCCAGCGCGGCGGCCGCCACCGTGCCCTCGTCGGTCTCCGGGAGCGGGAGGTACGTGGGCTCGACCAGGGCGGCCCGGAGCGCGGCCAGGGCGCCCTCGGGGGCGGCCACGGTGACGAGGCCCGCCCCCGCCCGGTACGCGGCCTCGGCCACCAGCCGGACGGCCCCGGTCATCCGACGGGACCCGCCGACGACCAGCACGACCCCGGTGGCGCGCTTGTGGGCGTCGGGCGGGCGCGCGGGGACGAGCGCGGCCACGTCCTGCCGCTCGACGACCACGACGTCGGAGACGACCAGGTCCGGCGGGAAGCCGATGTCGGCGACCTCCACCACGCCCGCGAGCTCCGCGCCGGGCGGGAGGACGACCCCCGCCTTCTCCGCGCCGAACGTGACGGTCACGGCGGCCCGCACCGCCTCCCCCGGCACCGCGCCGGTCTCCCCGTCCACGCCCGAGGGGATGTCCACCGCGACGACGGGCACGCCGCTCCCGTTCAGGAGCGCGATGGCCTCCGCGGCGGGCCCCTCGGGCCGTCCGCGGAACCCGGTCCCGAAGATCGCGTCGATCGCCACGTCGGCCCGGGACAGCTCCCGCTCGAGGAGGGGGGCGGAGAACGGCACGGCCCGGATCCCGACCTCCGCGAGCCGCGCGAGGTTCCGGGCCGCGGGGCCGGTCAGGGCCTCGGGCGGGGCGAGCAGGAGGACCGCCGGCCGGACCCCCCGCCGGACGAGGTGGCGGGCCGCCACCAGGCCGTCGCCGCCGTTGTTGCCCTTCCCGCAGACCACCACGGCCCGGCGCCCGTAGGCACCGCCCACGAGCTCCACCGCCGCCCTGGCGACGGCGGCGCCGGCCCGCTCCATCAGGTCGTCGGCCCGGACCCCGCGCTCCTGGGCCGCCCGGTCCAGGGCGGCGGCCGCGGCGGGGGTGAGGACCGGCCTCATCGCCCGAGCGCCACGCAGAACGCGACCGCGGCGTTCCGCTCGTGGGCGAACGAGATCAGGACCCGCTCCACGCCGAGGGCGTCGGCCCGGGCCTTCGCGGCGCCGGCGAGGACGATCCGCGGGGCCCCCGAGGGGGCCCGGGACACGCTGATGTCGCGCCACCGCCAGCCCCGGACGCCGCCCAGCGCCTTCACCACCGCCTCCCGGGCCGCGAACCGACCCGCGTAGGCCTCGGCCGGCACCGCCCGGCGCTCGCAGTAGGCGACCTCCTCCTCGGTGAAGACCCGGGCCGGCATCGTGGGGTGGCGGGCCAGGGCGCGGGCCATCCGCCCGACGTCGCAGATGTCCACGCCGATCCCGACGATCTCCACGGCGAACAGGGTAGACCACGGGCCGCCCCCCGCTGCGCCGGGGCCTACTCGACCGTCACGCTCTTCGCGAGGTTCCGGGGCCGGTCCACGTCGCACCCGCGGCGCTTCGCCACGTGGTAGGCCAGGAGCTGGAGCGGGACGGTCACGACGACCGGCGAGAGGAGCTCGGGCGTCTCCGGGACGAACAGCACCTCGTGGGCGAGGGCCTCGATCTCGCGGTCCCCCTCGGTGGCCACGGCGATCACCTCGGCGCCCCTGGCACGGACCTCCTGGATGTTCGAGAGCACCTTGGGGTGGACGTGGCACCGGGGGGCGACCGCCACGACCGGGACCCCCGGCTCGACCAGCGCGATCGGGCCGTGCTTCAGCTCCCCCGCCGGGTAGCCCTCGGCGTGGAGGTAGGAGATCTCCTTGAGCTTCAGGGCCCCCTCGAGCGCCGCCGGGTACCCCGTGTGGCGCCCGATGAACAGCACGTCCCGGGCCCGGGCCACGCGGTCCGCGATCCTCCGGACCTCTCCGTCCAGGGCCAGGGCCCGCTCCACCTTCGCCGGCAGCTCCCCCATCCGCCGCAGCACCTCGGCGATCTCCTCGGGGAACATCGCGCCCCGGACCTGGGCCAGGTAGAGGGCCGTGAGGTGGAGGGCCACCATCTGGGTGGCGAAGGTCTTGGTGGCCGCCACCCCCACCTCGGGGCCGGCGTGGGTGTAGAGGACCCCGTCGGCCTCGCGGGCGAGGGACGAGCCCACGGTGTTCGTCACCGCGATGACCTGGGAGCCCTGGGCCTTCGCGTGGCGCGCGGCCTCGAGCGTGTCGATCGTCTCGCCGGACTGGGAGACGGCGAGCGTGAGGGTCTCGGGCCCGAGCACCGGGTCGCGGTAGCGGAACTCCGACGCGATCTCGATCTCCACCGGGATCCGGGTCCAGTGCTCGATCGCGTACTTCGCCACCAGGCCGGCGTGGAAGGCCGTGCCGCAGGCCACGACGAAGACCTTGTCGATCGCCCGCAACACGTCGGGGTCGATCCGGAGGTCGTCGAGCGCGAGGCGCCCGGCGACCGCGCGTCCCACGAGCGTGTCGCGGATCGCGGCGGGCTGCTCGTGGATCTCCTTCAGCATGAAGTCGTCGAAGCCGCCCTTCTGGGCCCGGGCCACGTCCCAGTCCACGACCATCGGCTCACGGTGGACCTCGTTCCCCTCGAAGTCCGTGATCCGGACCCCCTCCCGGCGCACCTCCACGACCTGCCCCTCCTCGACGGGGACGACGCGGCGGGTCCGCTGGAGGAGGGCGGGGATGTCCGAGGCCAGGAGGTTCTCGCCCTCGCCGAGCCCCACCACGAGCGGCGAGGAGGCCTTCGCGCCGACGATCACGCCCGGGTCGGCCTGGGCGAGCACGACGATCGCGTAGGCCCCCTCGAGCTCGCGGACCGTCGCCCGGACCGCCTCGGGGAGGTCGCCCGCGAACCGCTCCTCGACGAGGTGCGCGATGCACTCGGTGTCGGTCTCGGAAGCGAAGACGTGGCCGCGCTTCTCGAGCTCGTCGCGGATCCGGGAGAAGTTCTCGATGATCCCGTTGTGGATCACGGCGATCCGGCCCCCGCAGTCCACGTGCGGGTGGGCGTTGCGGTCCGTGGGCTCCCCGTGGGTCGCCCACCGCGTGTGGCCCATCCCCACGGACCCCGAGGGTCGGGGGCCGTCCCCCAGCGCGCGCTCCAGCTCGTCGAGCTTCCCGGCGCGCTTGACGACCGCGAGCCCGCCGTCGAGCAGCGCGACCCCGGCGGAGTCGTACCCCCGGTACTCGAGGCGCCGGAGCCCCTCGAGGATGATCGGGAGGGCCGGCTCCGGCCCCACGTAGCCCACGATCCCGCACATGCCCCGGAGCCTAGCAGCGCGACCCGGCCGGGGCACGCGGGTCGTTGCCCGGAGGGGGAACCGTCCGGGCGCCCGCCGGGGGACCGCTCCTGGGTCGTCCCGGCCCGGGCCGCGGCTCAGCCCAGCTCGGCGCGCACGGCCTCGGCGATGGCCCGGGCGTGCCGACGGGCCTCCTCCTCCGAGGCCGCCTCCACCATCACGCGGACCACGGGCTCCGTCCCGGACGCCCGCACCAGGACCCGCCCGGAGGCGCCGAGCACGCGCTCCGCCGCCCGGACCGCCTCGCGGATCCTCGCGCTCCGGTCCAGGGCTCCCGGGTCCCGCACCGGGACGTTCTCCAGGACCTGCGGGTACCGACGCATCACGGCCGCCAGCTCACCCAGGCCCACGCCTCGGAGGGCCGCGAGCGAGAGGAACCGCACCGCGGTGAGGAGCCCGTCGCCGGTGACGGCGTGCTCGGCGAAGATCACGTGCCCGGACTGCTCGCCCCCGAGGGTCGCCCCGGTCCGGTCCATCGCCTCCCGGACGTGGCGGTCCCCGACGGGCGTCTCCACCACCTCGATCCCCGCCTCCTCCATCGCCCGCCGGAACCCGAGGTTCGACATCACCGTGACCACCACCCGGTGCCCGGGCAGGCGCCCCTGCTCCTCGAGGGCCAGCGCGCAGGCCGCGAGCACCTGGTCGCCGTCGATCACGTTCCCGGCGGCATCCGCGAAGAGGGCCCGGTCGGCGTCGCCGTCGAGGCAGACCCCGGCGTCCGCTCCCCGCTCCACGACGGCCCGGGCCACGACCTCGGGGTGGAGGGCCCCGCAGCCCACGTTGATGTTCCACCCGTCGGGCCGGTCGAAGATCGGGAAGACCTCCGCCCCCAGCCTCCGGAGGACCTCGGGCCCGAGGCGGTACGCCGCGCCGTTGGCGGCATCGAGCACCACCCGGAGCCCCTCCAGGCGGCAGGCGGCCGCCGCCACGAGGTGGTCCACGTACCGCTCCACCGCGTCCCCGAGGGGGCGGACCTCGCCGGCCCGGCCGGCGGTCGACGCTCCGGCCGGACCGACGGTCGGCTCCCCGGTCCCGACCGCGCCCGCCCCGGGCTCGGCGGCGCCCGACCCGCTCCCCCGCCCGAGCACGAGCGCCTCGATCCGCTCCTCGAGCTCGTCGGGGAGCTTGCCGCCCTCCGGCCCGAAGAACTTGATGCCGTTGTACTCGGGGGGGTTGTGCGACGCCGAGACCACGGCGCCGGCCGAGGCTCCCAGCGCCGACGTGAGGAACGAGACGGCCGGGGTGGGGACGATCCCCGCGAGGAGCGCCGAACCGCCGACCGCGCGGATCCCCCGCACCAACGCCTCCTCGAGCCACTCGCCCGAGGCCCGGGTGTCCCGACCCACGACGAACGTGGGCGGCCCGTCCCCGCCCAGCACGGCTCCGGCGGCCCGGCCGAGCGCGAACGCGAGCTCCGCCGTGAGCTCCGTGCCGGCCACCCCGCGGACGCCGTCGGTCCCGAAGAGCTTCGCCATGCCGCCGGTCAGGCGCCGACCTCGACCCCGAGCTCGGCCAGGAGCCCGCGGACCCGGCGGTCGATCTCGTCGCGGATCGCCCGGACCTCCTCCAGGGGCTTGCCCGCCGGGTCGGGGAGGTCCCAGTCGAGGTAGCGCTTGCCGGGGAAGACCGGGCACGCGTCGCCGCAGCCCATGGTCACCACGACGTCCGCGGCCTCGACCGCCTCCCCGGTGAGGGGCTTGGGGGACTCCCGCGAGAGGTCGATGCCGACCTCGGCCATGGCCTCCCGGACCTCCGGGTGGATCCGGTCCGCGGGCTCGCTCCCCGCCGAGCGCACCCGGACCCGGCCGCGCCCGTACCGCTCGAGGAGGGCGGCGGCCATCTGGCTGCGGCCCGCGTTGTGGACGCAGACGAACAGCACCTCGGGGACCCGGTGGCGCACGCCGAAAGCCTACCGCCCGGCGCGCGGTCGGCGCCCAGGCGGCGCGGCTCCCCCGGCGGGCTTCCGCGCGCGGACGATCGCGGCGAACATCCGGTCGGCGACCTCGTGGGTCGGGATGACCTCGACGTCCGCGAACCCCACCGCCTCCAGCCCCGACCGGTACTCGGCGGAGGAGAGGGCCCCCGCGATGCACCCGACGTGGCTCCCGCGCGCCCGCCGCTCCTCCGGGGCCAGGTCGTCGGCGGCCACGACGTCGGCGACCCCGAGCCGACCCCCCGGGCGCAGCACCCGGGACACCTCCCGGAACACCGCCGACTTCTCCGGAGAGAGGTTGATCGCGCAGTTCGAGATCACCACGTCCACGCTCGCCGCCGGCAGCGGGATGTCCTCGATGTAGCCCCGGAGGAAGCGCACGTTGCCGACCCCGGCGAGCTCGGCGTTCCGCCGCGCGAGCGCCAGCATCCCTTCGGTCATGTCCAGGCCGTAGGCGAAGCCCGTCGGCCCAACCCGGCGGGCCGAGAGCAGCACGTCGAGCCCCCCTCCCGAGCCGAGGTCGAGCACGACCTCACCGGGCCGGAGTTCGGCCACCGCGACCGGGTTGCCGCAACCCAGGCTGGCCCGGAGCGCGTCCGCGGGCACCTCGGAACGCTCGCGGACCTCGTAGAGCTGCGAGCCGAACGCCCCGTCGCCGCATCCCGGCCCGCACCCCTGACCCGCTGCGCCGGGGCCGCAGCCGCAGCCCGCGGCCTCCGTCCCGCAGCCACGGCCGCCCACTGCGCGCGCGGCCGCGGCGTAGCGAGCGCGCACCTCCTCGCGGATCCCGTCGTTCACGTCGTCCCCTCCCCGAACACCTGCGCCAGGCGGGCGAGCGCCTCCCGATCCACCGAGTAGTACGCCCAGACCCCCCGCGTCTCGCGGACGAGCAAGCCGGCCTCCGCCAGCTTCCGGAGGTGGAAGCTCACCGTGGGCTGGGCGAGCCCCACCGCCGCCTGCACGTCGCACACGCACGCCTCGCCGCGGCGGGCGAGGAGGTTCACGATCTCCACCCGATGGGGGTCGGCCAGGGCCTTGAACAGCGCGGCCGCGCTCGCAGCCTCCCCCGGCGAGATCTCCGGTCCCGCGAGCGGCGGGCAGCATCGCGCGGGCGTCGTTCCCGGGACCGGCCCCGGCGCTCCCCCGCCCGGCCCGGGCCGCCTCCCGACCGGGCGCCGGGTCTTCCCGTCCCGTGCCGTCGTCACGGGAACCTCGGACGAGGCTCGAACCCCGGCGCCGCGAGACGGCGCCGGGCCAGCTCCCTGCGGCACCGCTCGTCGCAGACCGTCCCGCACCGGTCGCAGAACGTGACGGATCCCCGGCCCCTCCTCCTCCGCCAGCGCCTCACCGCGGCCTCCTTCCCTCGACACCCATCGAGGCAGCGAGCCTAGCAGAGATATCGATGGATGTCGATATATCTGCGGGCTCCCCGTCGGCGCTCCCCGGTGCGAACATGGGAGCGATGGACGACGATCTGGTGCTCGTGCTCAGCACCGCGTCCGCGATGGAGGGGTACCTGGCGAGGGGGCGCCTCGAGGCCGAGGGCATCCCGGTGCTGCTCAAGGGCGAGGCCGAGGGGCCGTACCGGATGGGCCCCGTGCATCTGTGGGTGCCCGCCGCCTACGAGGTCCAGGCTCGGTGGATCCTGGAGCGGCCGACCGAGGAACCGGACCGGGCCGACGACCCGCCGGCCTGAGGCCCTACCGCTTCGAGTACTGCGGCGCCTTGCGGGCCTTCTTCAGCCCGTACTTCCGACGCTCCTTCTCACGGGCGTCGCGGGTGAGGAACCCCTCCCGCTTGAGCAGGGGGCGGAGCGCCGGATCGATCGCGATCAGCGCCCTGGCGATGCCGAGGCGGAGGGCGCCGGCCTGGCCGGAGACCCCTCCGCCCTCGATCCGGGCGATCACGTCGAACTCCTTCTCCTTGCCCACCTCGCGGAGGGGCGCGGTCACGATCATCCGGTGGGCACGGGTCGGGAAGTAGTCCTCGAGGCTCCGGCCGTTCACGGAGAAGTTCCCCGAGCCCGGCACCAGCCGGACCCTGGCCACGGCCTCCTTCCGCCGGCCGGTGGCGATCGGGGTCGCCGCCTGCGCCATCAGCCCCGAGCCCCCTCGGCGGGCACGGCCTCCGGCGCCTTCCGCGCACCGCGGGCGGCCCGCTTCCCCGCCGCGACCTCCGGCTCCATCCCCGCGGCCGCCTCCCCCGCCCGGGCCGGCGCGGCCTCGTCGCGGCGCGGGAGGCCCTCCCACGGCGGGACCTCACCGACGGCGAGGGGGATCGGGCGCTGGGCCGCGTGCGGGTGGTCGGGTCCCTCGTACACCTTGAGCTTCTTGAACATCGCGCGCCCCAGCCGGTTCTTCGGGAGCATCCCCCGCACGGCCTTCTCGACCGCGAGCGCCGGCCGCTCCCGGAGGAGCCGGGCGTAGGTCGTGGCCCGGAGCCCGCCCGGGTAGCCGGAGTGCCGGTAGTAGACCTTCCGCTCCTCCTTCCCGCCGGTCAGGCGGACCCCCCGGGCGTTCACGACCACGACGTGGTCGCCGGTGTCGGCGTGGGGGGCGAAGATCGGCTTGTGCTTGCCGCGGAGGAGCTTCGCCACCTCCGACGCGAGACGGCCGAGGACCTGGCCGTCGGCGTCGATCACGTACCAACGGCGCTCGATATCGCGCGGCTTCGGGGCGTAGGTCTTCATACGCGGAAGCGTCGGCCGGATCGGCCGACGCCCTATGCTACCTGCGGGAACGCGCGGCCGTCAAAGGACCGTAGATCACCCGCTCCAGGGTGAGGCCGTGGGGCGGGGCCACGGGGCCGGCCCGTCGCCGGTCCCGGGCCGCGAGGATCGCGGGCATCTCCTCGGGCGCCAGGCGCCCCTCCCCCACGGAGAGGAGGGTCCCGACCAGGCTCCGCACCATCTGGTGGCAGAACGCGTTGGCCCGCGCGAGGACCTCCACCCGGTCGCGCCGGCGGGACACCGCGAGCCGCTCCAGGCGCCGGACGGTCCCCCCCGCCTCGGGTCGGCGGCAGAACGACGCGAAGTCGTGCTCGCCGACGAGGAAGCGGGCGGCCGCCCGCATCCGGGGGAGCGACGGGTCGCCGGGCCGGTGCCACACGTAGCGGGCGGTGAAGGGGTCCGGGAGCGGCCCCACGTCGATCCGGTAGCGGTACTCGCGAGCCCGGGCGCTCCGGCGCGCGTCGAACCCGGGGGGCGCCCAGGCGGCCCGGACCACCACGACCTCCGGCGCCAGGAGGCCGTTGAGCGCCCGCTGCAGCCTCGCCGGGTCCACCCGCCCGAGGAGGGCAGGGGGGACGCCGAACGACACCACCTGCCCGCGGGCGTGGACGCCGGCGTCGGTCCGGCCGGCCACCGAGAGGCCCGGGACCGTCCCGAGGATCCGTGCCAGGGCCCCCTCGAGCTCGCCCTGGACCGTCCGGAGGCCGCGCTGCCGTGCGAAGCCCCGGAAGTCGGTCCCGTCGTAGGCGAGCGTGAGTCGGATCGTGCGGGCCATGGGGGAAGTATCGCCTCAGCCCGCCGTCGCCGGCTCGCCGCGGAAGCGGAGCTCGCGCACGCCGACCCGGAGCACGAGGCTCGGGCCGTCGATCTCGTAGGCGATCCGCCCGGCGCCGACCACGGCCATCACGTCCCGCTCGAGCTCGGCCGCGGCCCCCGTACACGCGATCGCCGTCCGGGCGACCGGACCGAGCACCAGCACCCCGCCCTCGGAGGAGACGAGCCGGGCGCTCCACCGGTTGCACCCATCGAACCCCTCGACCCGGCCGCCCTCGACGCGGAGCGTCGCCTCCAGCCCGACCGGGACGCTCGAGGCGACCCCGTCCCCGACGATCGTCTCGAGGCTCCAGGTCGTGCCGGCGAGGGGCAGGTCCGGCTCGGCCACCTCGCGGTCCACGAGCCGGATCTCCGTCCCCCCGCTCGAGAGCGTCAACCGCGGACCCTCGAGCTCCAGCCGCGGCGAGCTCCCCAGGAACCCCGCGAGCCACTCGTCCTGCGCATGTCGCTCGGGATCGCACCCCATCTCGGTGGTGCTCACGCCGCCCACCAGCCGCAGCCGACCGTCCTCCACCCGGTAGGCGGCGCCCAGGAGGTTGCACCCGGCGCGCGCCGACAGACGCCCGTCGGTGAAGGAGAGCTCGATCCGCGTGCCCGGCACGAGGGGGCGTTCCTCCCCCCGCTCGAGGACGCCCGTGGAGAGGAACGACCGACCGTCGAGGCGCTCCAGGCCCGCGCCCCCCTCCCGCCCGGCGCAGCCCGCCGCCAGCGCCGCAGCGAGCACCAGGGTCGGCCAGCGCATGCGCGCCGTCACGCCGGTTCGACGTCGGCGCCGCCCGAACGGTTCCGCCCGGGGCCGGCGTGGGCGGCTGCCCGGGAGCCGCCACCCGCCTCGGCCGGGCGGCTACTCAGCCTCGACCAGCTCGATCCGGGCCATCGGGGCCCCGTCGCCCTGCCGCTGACCGAGCTTCAGGATCCGCGTGTACCCGCCGGGGCGATCCGCGTACCGCGGCGCGATCTCGTGGAAGAGCTTGGCCACGACGTCGCGGTCCGGGATGACCTTGAGCACCTCGCGCCGGGCCGCGAGGTCCCCCCGCTTCGCGAACGTGATCAGCCGCTCCGCGAGGGGGCGGACCGCCTTGGCCTTGGCCTCGGTCGTGCGGATGCGTCCGTGGACGAAGAGCTGCGCGGCCAGGCCGGCCAGGAGCAGCCGCTGGTGGGCGGGGCCGGAGCCGAGGCGGGGACCCTTCCGCGGCTTGGGCATCGCCTACTCCTGCCGGAGCGAGAGGCCCAGCTCGGCCAGCTTCTGCTTGACCTCGTCGATCGACTTCTGGCCGAAGTTCCGGATGTCCATCAGCTCGGCCTCGCTCTTCTGGACCAGGTCGCCGACCGTGTTGATCCCCTCCCGCTTCAGGCAGTTGTACGAGCGGACCGAGAGGTTCAGCTCCTCGATCGTGATCTGGTAGTCGGAGGGGACCTCCTGATCCTCGGCCGGGCTCACCTGGACGCTCGTGGCCTCCGCGAGCTCCGCGAAGAGCTGGATCAGCTCGAGGAGCGTCCCGCCGGCCGAGGCCACGGCCTCCCGCGGCGTGACCGACCCGTCGGTCTCGACGTCGAGGATCAGCCGGTCCCGGTCGGTCATCTGCTCGACCCGGGTGTTCTCGACGCTGTAGGAGACCCTCCGGACCGGGGAGAAGATCGAGTCCACGGGGATCACGCCGATCGGGTCCCGGGGCTTCTTGTTCTTCTCCGCCGGCCGGTAGCCGACGCCCCGCTCCACGACCATCTCCATCTCGAGGCTCGCCCCCTTCCCCAGGGTGGCGATGTGGAGGTCGGGGTTGAGGATCTCGACGCCGGCCGGCGGCGCGATGTCCCCGGCCGTCACCTCGCCCGGGCCCTTCGCCTTCAGGTACATCGTGACCGGCTCGTCGAGCTCCGAGCGGATCACGAGCTCCTTGAGGTTCAGGATGATGTCGGTGACGTCCTCCTGGACCTTGGGGATCGTGGAGAACTCGTGCAGCACGCCCTCGATCCGGACCGACGAGATCGCGGCCCCCGGGATCGAGGAGAGCAGCGTGCGGCGGAGCGAGTTCCCGATCGTGTAGCCGAACCCGGGCTCCAGCGGCTCGATGATGAACCGGGAGCGGGTCGGCGAGACGGGCTCCTCCTGGATCTGCGGCCTCGCGACGATGAACACCTGCGTCCCCTCCTCCGGCGGGGGATCATCCACCCCTGCCCCGCCGATCGTCCGGGACGGGATCCGCCCGCCCCGGTCCGGCGCCTATACGCGCCGGCGCTTCTTCGGCCGGCACCCGTTGTGGGGCACCGGCGTCACATCCTGGATACCCAGGATCTCGAGGCCGGTCGCGGCGAGCGAGCGGATGGCCGTCTCCCGCCCCGACCCCGGCCCCTTCACGTACACGTCCACCTTCTGCAGCCCGTGCTCCTGGGCTCGCCGGGCCGCCGCCTCGGCCGCCAGCTGCGCGGCGAACGGGGTGGACTTCCGCGAGCCCTTGAACCCCACGTTGCCGGCGCTGGCCCAGGCGATCGTGTTGCCCTGCAGGTCCGTGATCGTGACGATCGTGTTGTTGAACGTCGACTTGATGTGGGCCTGCCCGTGGACGATGTTCTTCTTCTCCTTCTTCCGGGCCTTCTTGGCCTTCGGCTTCGCCATCGGTCCCCTGCTTCCCCCGGCCTACTTCTTCCGCGCCTTCTTCTTCCCGGCGATGGTCTTCTTCGGGCCCTTGCGGGTCCGGGCGTTCGTGTGCGTCCGCTGCCCGCGCACCGGCAGGCTCCGCCGGTGCCGGAGGCCCTGGTAGCAGCCGATCTCGATCTTCCGCTTGATGTCGGAGGCGACGTCGCGCCGGAGGTCGCCCTCGACCTTGTAGTTCCGGTCGATGAACTCCCGGATCCGGACGACCTCCTCCTCCGAGAGGTCACGGACCCGGGTGGCGGGGTCGACGCCCGTCGCGTCCACGATCTGGTAGGCCCGGGTCGGCCCGATCCCGTAGATGTAGCGAAGGGCGATGTCCACCCGCTTGTCCCGCGGGAGGTCGACGCCCGCGATCCGCGCCATCGCGCCCCTCCTCACCCCTGCCGCTGCTTGTGACGGGGGTTGGTGCAGATGACGATGACCCGGCCGTGCCGCCGGATGATGCGGCACCGGTCGCAGATCTTCTTCACCGACGGCCGGACCTTCACCTGCCCGCTCCTCCGCTCACTTGTACCGGTACACGATCCTGCCCCTGGACAGGTCGTACGGCGACAGCTCCACCAGCACCCGGTCCCCGGGGAGGATCCGGATGTAGTGCATCCGCATCTTCCCGGAGATGTGCGCCAGCACCTTGTGCCCGTTGTCGAGCTCGACCCGGAACATGGCGTTGGGCAGCGGCTCCGTCACCGTGCCCTCGACCTCGATGACATCCTTCTTCGGCAAGCTCCAGGCGTCCCTCGACCACGGACCACGGCCCGCCCCTGGGCGAGACGGAACCGGCCCCGGACGGGGCCAGCCCCAGTATAGGCGGCGTGGTCCCGAGCGTCCACGGCCCCGCCCCGAGCGGGCCCCCGCCCCGGCGTCCAGGTGTCCGTCCGCCGAGGATCGGCCGGCTCATCCCCGGGCGGTGAGGACCTCGTGGCCGTCCTCGGTCACGGCGATCGTGTGTTCGAAGTGCGCAGAGAGGGAGCCGTCCGCGGTCACCACGGTCCACCCGTCGGCCAGGACCCTGGTCTCCCACCCCCCCGCGTTCACCATCGGCTCCACGGCCAGCACCAGGCCGGGGCGGAGCTCGGGCCCGCGCCCCGGCGGCCCGTAGTTCGGGACCTGGGGATCCTCGTGCAGGCTCCGGCCGATCCCGTGGCCCACGTACTCCCGCACCACGGAGAAGCCCGCCCCCTCCACCACCTGCTGGACCGCGTGGGAGACGTCCGAGAGCCGGGCCCCGGGACGGATCCGCGCGATCGCCGCCTCCAGGGCCTCCTCGGTCACCCGGACCAGCTTCTCCGCCTCGGAGGACGGCGGGTCGCCGACGAAGACCGTCACCGCGGAGTCGGCGTGGTAGCCCTCCCAGATCGCCCCGAAGTCGAGGGAGAGGACGTCGCCCTCGCGGAGGATCCGCCGGGGCGAGGGGATGCCGTGGACCACCTCGTGGTTCACCGAGACGCAGATCGAGGCCGGGAAGCCCCGGTAGCCCTTGAACGACGGGAGCGCCCCCTGGTCCCGGATGTAGGCCTCGGCCACCTGATCGAGCCGGGCCGTCGGGATCCCGGGCCGCACCTCGGCCAGGACCCGCTCGATCGTCCCGGCCACGATCCGGCCGGCCCGCCGCATCCTCGCGATCTCGTCCCGGGACTTGTAGATGATCACGGCTCAGGAGGAGAGGTCGACCAGGTCGGCGATGGCCTCGACGGTCCGGGCCGTCACCTCGTCCTCGGTCCCCTCGGCGTCGACCTCCCGGAGCAGCCCCCGCTCCCAGAAGAAGAACTCGAGGGGCGCCGTCTCCCGGCGGTAGACCTCGAGGCGCCGCCGCACCGTCACCTCGTCGTCGTCGCCCCGGCGGACGAGCTCCGCCCCGTCGTGGTCGCACCGCCGGTCGACCCGGGGCGGCTTGAACTCCACGTTGTACGTCCGCTTGCAGGCCGGGCAGGTCCACCGTCCGGCCAGCCGCTTCACCGCGACCTCGTCGTCGATCTTGAACTTGAGCACCGCGGAGAGCGGCCGCCCGATGTCGGCCAGGGCGTCCTCCAGGGCCTGGGCCTGCGGGACGGTCCGGGGGAACCCGTCCAGGATGAATCCGTCCCGCGCGTCCGGCTCCTGCAGTCGCTCCATCACCATCCGGACCATCACGTCGTCGGGGACGTAGTCGCCGCGGTCCATGAAGCCCTTGGCCAGGCGCCCGAGGTCGGTCCCCCGGGCGACGTGGTCCCGGAGGATGTCGCCGGTCGAGATGTTGGCCACCCCGTAGCGCTCGGCCAGCCTCCTGGCCTGGGTTCCCTTGCCCGCCCCCGGGGGGCCGAGGAGGACGATGCGCATCGCCCTACCTCAGGAAGCCCTCGTAGTGCCGCATCAGGAGCTGGGACTCGAGCTGCTTCATGGTCTCCAGGGCCACCCCGACCGTGATCAGGATCGAGGTCCCCCCGAACGGGAACTGCTGGAAGGCCCAGATGGCCAGCACGATCGAGGGGAGGAGCGCGACCGTCGCCAGGAACAGCGAGCCCGGCAGAGTGATGCGGACGAGGATGTCGTTCAGGTGGTTGGCGGTGGGCGGCCCCGGCCGGATCCCGGGGATGAACCCCCCGTACTTCCGGAGGTTGTCCGCGGTGTCGACCGGGTTGAACGCGATCGCCGTGTAGAAGTAGGCGAAGAACACCACCATCAGCCCGTAGAGCACCATGTAGGCGACGCTCCGGGGGCTCGCCAGGTGGTTGTTCACGAGGTTCTGGAACCACGTGGCGTGGTACACGCTCGCGATGAGCGTCGGGAAGTAGAGCACCGACGAGGCGAAGATGATCGGGATGACGCCGGCCTGGTTCACCTTGAGGGGGATGTAGGTGCTCTGGCCGCCGTACATCCGCCGCCCCACCACCCGCTTCGCGTACTGGACCGGGATCCGGCGCTGCCCCTGCTCGATGAAGACCACGGCCACGATGATCGCCAGGCCGATCAGGAAGATGATCGCGAACTTCCCCGGCCCCCCCTGCCGCCAGATCGCGAGCCCCTGCTGGGGCAGCCGCGAGATCACGCTGGTGAAGATCAGCACCGACATCCCGTTGCCGATCCCGCGCTGGGTGATCAGCTCCCCGAGCCACATGATCAGCGCGGTCCCGGCGGTGAGGGTCAGCACGATCAGCCCCACGTTGGGCGGCGTGAAGGTTCCCGGCGGGAACACCTGGTACTGGGAGTTGAACAGGAACACGAGGCCGGTGGACTGGAGCAGCGCCAGCACCACCGTGACGTAGCGGGTGGTCTGGTTGATCTTCTTCACGCCGATCTCGCCCTGCTTCTGCCACTGCTCGAGCTTGGGGATCACGACCGTGAGGAGCTGGATGATGATCGAGCTCGTGATGTAGGGCATGATCCCCAGGGCGAAGACGGCCAGGTGCGTGAGGGCGCCGCCCGAGAAGAGGTCGATGAAGGCCAGGAACCCCGTGCCGCCCTGCGCCTCGAGCTGCCGCTCGAGCTCCGAGAGGTCCACCACCGGCACCGGCACGTGGGACCCGAACCGGTAGACGGCGATGATGAACAGCGTGAAGAGGATCTTGGCCCGGAGATCCGGGAGCTTGAAGGCGTTGACGAAGGCCCGGAGCACGGTCCCCCTATCCTACCCGGGCGAGCCCAGGACCTCGGCCCGGCCCCCGGCCTGCTCGATCTTGGCCCGCGCCTGGGCGGAGAAGGCGTGGGCCCGCACGACCAGGGCGTGGCCGATGTCCCCCCGGGCCAGCACCTTGACCGGGAGCCCCTCCCGGACCAGGCCCCGCGCGGCCATGGCCGCGGGATCCACCTCGCCCCCCTCGAAGGCCCTGGCCAGCGCCTCCACGTTCACCACGGCGTACTCGACGCGCTTGGGGTTGCGGAAGCCCTTGAGCTTGGGCACGCGCCGCTGGAGCGGCATCTGCCCGCCCTCGAAGCCGAGCTTCGGCTGGTGCCGGGCCTTGTAGCCCTTCGTCCCCCGGCCCGCCGTCTTCCCCTGGCCAGCGGCCCTCCCCCGGCCCACCCGCTTCCGCGGGCGCGTCGCACCGGGGGCCGGGCGCAGGTGGTGCAGCTTCACGGCTCCTCCCTCGCGGCGGAGGTCATCCCTCCACCTCCACGTCGACCAGGTGCCGCACCTTCGCGATCATCCCGCGCACGTCGGGGCGGTCCTCCTTCACGACCGTGTCGCCGATCCGGCGCAGCCCCAGCCGGCGCACCGTGTCCTTCTGGTCGCGGGGGCGGTCGATCACGCTCCGGCGCTGGGTGACTCTAAGTTTCGCCACCGTACACCTCCTGGAGCACCTCCGCCCGGCGGGCCCGGATCCGCTCGTCGGCCTCGGCCACCGCCTCGAGCATCGGCTTGGGCGCGACCTGGTGGACGTCCCGGCCGCGGGCCCGTGCCACGTCCTCGGGCCGCTTGAGCGCCTTGAGGCCCGCGACGGCCGCCTTCACGATGTTGATCGGGTTGTCCGAGCCCAGGGACTTGGAGAGGATGTCCTTTATCCCGGCGGCCTCGACCAGCGCCCGGACCGGTCCCCCCGCGATCACGCCGGTCCCCGGCGCGGCCGGCTTGAGCAGCACGACCCCGGCGCCGTCCTCCCCGATCACCTCGTGGGGGATCGTGGTCCCCATCATCGGCACCTCGAACATCTTCCGGCGGGCCTCGTCGACGCCCTTCTGGATCGCCGCCGGGACCTCCTTGGCCTTCCCGTAGCCGACGCCCACGCGCCCGGCCCCGTCGCCCACCACGACGAGCGCGGCGAAGGAGAACCGGCGCCCTCCCTTCACCACCTTGGCCACCCGGTTGATCGAGATGACCCGCTCCTCGTACGGGCCCTTCTGCTCGGACGCGTCGTACCGCCTCATCAGATCCGCAGACCCCCCTCCCTGGCGCCCTCGGCCAGCGCCGCCACCCGCCCGTGGTACAGGCGGCCACCCCGGTCGAACACCGCGGCCTCGATGCCCCGCTCCCGGGCCCGGCGGGCGAGGAGCGCGCCGACGGCCCGGGCCCGCTCGACCTTCGTCCCGGAGGCCTCGACCTCGAGGTCGGAGGCCGCGGCGAGGGTCCGGGCCGCCACGTCGTCGATCAGCTGGGCGTAGATGTGTCGGTTCGACCGGTACACGGCCAGGCGGGGCCGCTCGGCGGTGCCGGAGATCTTCCTCCGGACCCGGCGGTGACGGCGGAGCAGCGCCAGGCGCTTCTCCTTCGCGTGGGTCACCATCGCCGTCACCTCGCCCCCTTCGCGGCCTTCCCGGCCTTCCGCCGCACGTGCTCGCCCTCGTAGCGGATCCCCTTCCCCTTGTAGGGCTCGGGCTTGCGGATCTTCCTGATCCTGGCGGCCACCTCGCCCACCATCTCCTTGTCGATGCCGCGGACGACGATCCTCGTCGGCGAGGGGACCTCGAACTCGATCCCCTCCGGCCGCGGCACGACGACGGGGTGCGAGTACCCGACCTGGACCTCCAGGTCCTGGCCCCGGAGCGCGGCCCGGTAGCCCACCCCCACGATCTCCAGGGCCTTCTCGAAGCCCTTCGTGACGCCCTCCACCATGTTCGCGAGGAGCGTCCGGGACAGGCCGTGGAGCGCGCGGTGGAACGGCTCGTCGCTCGGACGCTCCACCCGGAGGACGCCGTCCTCCCGCACCACGCGGATGTCGGGGTGGAGGCGGCGCTGCAGGGTGCCGCGGGGCCCGCGGACCGTCACCAGGTTCGCCTCCCCGAGGTCCACCTCGACCCCCGCCGGGATCTCGATGGGCCGCCTCCCGATCCGGCTCATCGCCCGTCCCTCCTCACCAGACGTAGGCGAGGACCTCGCCGCCGATCCCTCGGCGGGCGGCCTCCCGGTCGGTCATCACGCCTTGGGACGTGGAGAGGATCGCGATCCCCAGGCCGCCCAGGACCCGCGGGAGCCCCTGCCGCCCCGCGTAGATCCGCCGGCCGGGCTTCGAGACGCGGCGCAGCCCGGTGATGGCCCGCTCCCGGTTCCGCCCGTACTTCAGCCGGACCCGGAACGCGCGGTGGACGCCCTCGCCCTCCTCCGCGAACCCCGCGATGTACCCCTCGCGCTCGAGGATCGCGAGCAGGGCCCGGTTCATCTTCGAGACCGGGACCAGGAGGTCGTCCCGGTAGGCGAGGTTCGCGTTCCGGATCCTCGCCAGGAGGTCCCCGATGGGGTCCGTCACGTTCGTGCGCACCGGGGTCCTCACCATGACGCCTTCGTCACCCCCGGGAGCTCGCCGGCGTGGGCCAGCTGCCGGAAGCAGATCCGGCACAGCATGAACCGCCGGAAGACCGCGCGCGGACGCCCGCAACGTCGGCACCGCGTGTACGCGCGGACCCGGAACTTGGGCCGCCGCCGCTGCTTCTCGATCAACGCCTTCTTCGCCATCGCCGCTCCTAGGAGGCGGCCGCCGTCACCGCCGGGGCCCCCGCGAACGGGAAGCCGAGGGCGGTGAGGAGCGCGCGCCCCTCCTCGTCGTCCTTCGCCGTCGTCACGACCGTCACGTCCATCCCCCGGACCTTCACGACCTTGTCGTAGTCGATCTCGGGGAAGATCAGCTGCTCGGTGATGCCGAGCGTGTAGTTGCCGTGCCCGTCGAAGCTCCGCGGGTCGAGCCCTCGGAAGTCCCGGATCCTGGGGATCGCGAGCGAGAGGAGCCGGTCGAGGAACTCCCACATCCGGTCCCCCCGGAGCGTGACCTTGGCCCCGATCGCCATCCCCTGGCGGACCTTGAACCCGGCGATCGACCGGCGGGCCCGGGTCACCACGGGCTTCTGCCCGGTGATCGTCGCCAGGTCCTGGAGGGCGGCCTCGAGCAGCCGCCCGTCCCGGATCGCGTCGCCGATCCCCATGTTCACGACGATCTTCTCGAGGCGGGGGACCTCCATCGGGTTGCGGTAGCCACGCTCGGCGATGAGGCGGGGGACCACCTCCTCGCGGTAGCGCACCTTGAGCCTCGGCTGGTACCGCTCGCTCATAGCTCGGCCTCGCACTTCCGGCAGATCCGCACCTTCTTCCCGTCCTCGACCCGGTGCCCCACCCGGGTCGGCCGACCGCAGCTCTTGCAGACGAGCTGGACGTTCGAGAGGTCGATGAACAGGTCCTTGTCGATGATGCCGCCCTGCTGGTTCTTCCGGCTGGGCTTCGTGTGTCGCTTGGCCCGGGCCACGCCCTCCACCATCACGCGCCGCTCGCGGGGCAGGACCTGGACGACGCGCCCGGTCCGGCCGCGGTCCTTGCCCGCCATGACCATCACGGTGTCGTCCTTCCTGATCGAGACGCCCGGCATCAGAGCACCTCCGGGGCGAGCGAGATGATCTTCATGAACCGCTTCTCGCGCAGCTCTCGGGCGACGGGACCGAAGATCCGGGTCCCCCGCGGGTTCCTGGCGTCCGGGGTGAGCAGCACGACGGCGTTGTCGTCGAACTTGATGTAGGAGCCGTCGGGCCGCCGCCGCTCCTTCGCCGTGCGCACCACGACGGCCTTCACGACGTCGCCCTTCTTCACCGCACCGTTCGGGAGCGCGTCCTTGACCGAGGCCACGACGACGTCGCCCACCCCCGCGTACCGGCGGTGGGAGCCGCCCAGCACCCGGATCACGAGGACCTCCTTGGCCCCCGTGTTGTCCGCGACCTTGCAGCGCGTCTCCTGCTGGATCATCCCGCCTACTTCGCCCGTTCCACGATCTCCACGACCCGCCAGCGCTTGAGCCTCGAGAGCGGGCGGGTCTCCATCACCCGCACCGTGTCGCCCACCCGGGCCTCGTTGGCCTCGTCGTGCGCGTACACCTTCGACGAGCGGCGCACGGTCTTCCCGTAGAGGGGGTGCGGGAAGGTCCGCTCCACCTTCACCACCACGGTCTTGTCCATCCGGTCCGACACGACCACGCCGGTCCGCACCTTCCGCCGGCCCCGCTCCCGCTCGCTCACGACGCCACCTCCCGGCCCCCGAGCTCCCGCTCGCGCATCACGGTCAGGATCCGGGCCACGTCGCGGCGGACCTGGCGGAGCCGCATCGGGTTGTCGAGCTGCCCGGTCGCGAGCTGGAACCGGAGGTTGAACAGCTCCTCCTTGGCGGCGTCCAGCCGCGCCCGGAGCTCCTGGTCGGGCAGCTCGCGCAGCTCGGCGGCCTTCCGGTTCGGCACCTACTCACCACCCCCGACCCGCGAGACGAACTTGGTCTTCATCGGGAGCTTGTGCGCCGCCCGGCGCATCGCCTCCCGGGCGATGGGTTCCCCCACCCCCGCCAGCTCGAACATCACGCGGCCCGGCTTCACGACCGCGACCCAGCCCTCGGGGTTCCCCTTGCCCGAGCCCATCCGGGTCTCGGCGGGCTTCTTCGTGTAGGGCTTGTCGGGGAAGATGTTGATCCACACCTTCCCACCCCGGCGGATGTGCCGGGTGATCGCCACCCGGGCCGCCTCGATCTGCCGGTTCGTGACCCAGGCCGGCTCGAGCGCGACCAGCCCGTAGTCGCCGAAGTGGATCTCGGTGCCCCCCTTGGCCCGGCCGGTCATCCGGCCCCGGTGCTGCTTGCGGTGCTTCACCTTCTTGGGGGCGAGCATCAGGACCCCTCCTCCCCGGGGCTCGCCTCGGCCTCCTCGGCCGGCTCCTCCCCCACCGGGATCACCGGGACGTCCGGCTCCTCCTCGAGCACCTCGCGCTCGTCCGTGATGAGCGCGCCGGTCGAGGCGGCGCCGGATCGGGCCGGCTGGAGGGCCCGGGCCCGCGCCAGCTCGGCCTCCTTCTCCGCCGCCGGGATCTCGTCGCCGTGGTACACCCAGACCTTCACGCCGATCTGCCCGAACGTGGTCTTGGCCTCGGCGGTCCCGTAGTCGATCTTGGCCCGCAGCGTGTGGAGCGGGACCCGGCCCTCCCGGTACCACTCCCGCCGGGACATCTCGGCCCCCCCGAGGCGTCCGGCGCACTGCACCCGGACCCCGAGGGCGCCCGCCCGCATCGCGGTCTGCACCGCCCGCCGCATCGCCCGCCGGAAGGACACCCGGCCGGCGAGCTGCTCCGCCACCCCCTGGGCGAGGAGCGCGGCGTCGGTCTCGGGGCGGGACTCGCTGGAGGCCTGGTTCATGTCCTCGACCTTCACGTCGACCCGCTTCTTCGTGTACCGCTCGATGTCCTTCCGGATCCGGTCGACCTCGGCCCCCTTCCGCCCGATCACGATCCCGGGGCGGGCGGTCCGGATGAAGACCCAGATCTGGTCGCCCTTCCGCTCGATGTCGATGGAGGAGATGCCGGCCCGCGCCAGGCGCGACCGGATGTGCTGGCGGATCCAGATGTCCTCGTGGAGGTGCTCCGCGTAGTCGCGGCCGGCGAACCAGTTCGACTTCCAGGGGTAGATCACCCCCAGGCGGAGCCCGTACGGGTGCACCTTCTGTCCCACCGGCTATCCCTCCAACGACCGCACGACGACCGTGATGTGCGACGTCCGCTTCCTGATCCGGGTGGCCCGCCCGTAGGCCCGCGGGCGCCAGCGCTTCAGCGTCGGCCCCTCGTCGACCCAGGCCCGGTGGACGACCAGGTTCTGGGCGACGACCCCGGGCGTCCGCTCCGCGTTGGCCACGGCGGACTCGAGCAGCTTCGCCACGTCCCGGGAGGCCCCGAGCGGGGAGAACCGCAGGATCCGCCGGGCCTCCTCGACGTGGCGGCCCCGGATCAGGTCCACCACCCGCCGCGCCTTCCGCGGCGAGACCCGGACGTACCTCAGGGTAGCGCGTCCCTCCATGTCCGCCTACCTCGCCCGCGTGCTCCGCTCGGTCTTCGCGTGGGAGCGGAAGGTCCTGGTGGGGGCGAACTCGCCGAGCTTGTGTCCCACCATCGCCTCGGTGATGTAGACCGGGACGTGCTTGCGCCCGTCGTGGACCGCGATGGTGTGGCCCACCATCTCCGGCACGATCGTGGAGCGCCGCGACCAGGTGCGGATGACGCGCTTCTCGCCCCGGCGGTTCATCTCGAGCACCTTGGCCATCAGGTGGTCGTCGACGAACGGCCCCTTCTTCACCGACCGCGGCATCGCCTACCCACGCCCCTTCCCGCGCCGCCGGATGATCAGCCGGTCCGATGGCTTGCCCTTCTTCCGGGTCCGGCCCTCCTTCTTCCCCCATGGGGAGGTCGGGTGCCGCCCGCCGGAGGACTTCCCCTCGCCGCCGCCCAGCGGGTGGTCCACCGGGTTCATCGCCACCCCGCGCACCGAGGGCCGCTTCCCGAGCCAGCGGCTCCGCCCCGCCTTGCCCAGGCTGATCAGCTCGTGCTCGGGGTTGCCCACCTCGCCCACCGTGGCCCGGCAGGCGACCTCCACCATCCGCACCTCCCCCGAGGGGAGCCGGAGCGTCGCGTACCGCCCCTCCTTGGCCATGAGCTGGACGCTCGCGCCCGCGGAGCGGGCGAGCTTCGCCCCCGCCCCCGGCTTGAGCTCCACGGCGTGCACGGTGGTCCCGACGGGGATGTTGCGGAGCGGGAGGGCGTTGCCCGGCCGGATGTCCGCCCCCTCCCCCGACATCAGCACGTCGCCGACGGAGATCCCCTGCGGGGCGAGGATGTAGCGCTTCTCCCCGTCCGCGTAGTGCAGCAGGGCGATCCGCGCGCTCCGGTTCGGGTCGTACTCGATGTGGGCCACCCGGGCCGGGACCCCGTCCTTGTTCCGGCGGAAGTCGATGATCCGGTAGCGGCGCTTGTTCCCGCCGCCCTGGTGTCGGGCCGTGATCCGTCCGTACACGTTCCGGCCGGCCCGCTTGCGGCCCTTGGCCAGGAGCGACTTCTCCGGACGGTCCCGGGTGATCTCCTCGAACGTGGAGACGCTCGCCCCCCGGCGGCCCGGCGTCGTCGGCTTGTACTTCCGGATCCCCATCTCAGCCCCCGGTCTCGAAGATCTCGATCGAGTCGCCCTCGGCGAGCGTCACGATGGCCCGCTTCTGGTCCGGTCGCTTCCCGAGCGTGAACCGCCGGCGCTTCACCTTGCCCCGGCGCCGGAGCGTGTTGACCGAGACCACCCGCACGTTCCAGATCGCCTGGACCGCCTCCTTGATCTCGGTCTTGTTGGCCCGGGGGTCGACGATGAAGGTGTAGGTGTTCCGCTCGAGCCCCGCGTAGGACTTCTCGGACACCACCGGCCGGATGATCACGTCGCGGGGGTTCTTCACGCCGCGTCACCCCCCTCCGCGGCGGGCCCGCCGACCCGGCCCTCGAGGGCGTCGAGCGCCGCGGCCGTGAACAGGACCCGGTCCGCGGCGAGGACCTCGTAGGTGCCGAGCGACCCCGCGTAGGCGATCCGGACGTTCGGGAGGTTCCGGAAGGCCCGCTCCACGTCCTCGCGCGGCTCCGGGAGCACCAGGAGGACCTTCCCCGCCAGGCCCAGTGCCTCGAGCACGGCCACCGCGCGCTTGGTCCTCGGCTCGTCGAACGAGAGCTCGTCGACCACCGCGAGCTTGCCGCTCCGGAGCGCGTCGGTGAGGGCGGAGCGGAGGGCGCCCCGCTTCATCTTCTTGTTGACGCGCATCTCGTAGCTCCGCGGCTTCGGCCCGTGCGCGATCCCGCCGCCCGTCCAGATCGGCGACCGGATCGAGCCGTGGCGGGCGCGTCCGGTGCCCTTCTGGCGCCAGGGCTTGCGGCCGCCGCCCGAGACCTCCCCGCGGGTCTTCGTGGAGTGCGTCCCCGCCCGGCGCGCCGCCAGGGCCGCCACCACCACCTGGTGCATCAGCGGCACGCTGACGCGGGCGTCGAAGACCGCGGCCGGGAGCTCCCGCTCGCCGACCACCCGGCCGTCGGCCGCGCGGACCTCGACCGTGGGCATCAGGCCCCCCTCCCCGCCGGCGCCTTGACGGCGGACCGGATCATGACGAGGCCGCCCGCCGGCCCGGGCACCGCGCCCTTCACCAGCAGGAGGTTCCGCTCCGGGTCCACCTGGACCACCTGGAGGTTGAGGACGGTCACCCGCTCGTTGCCCATGTGGCCCGCCATCCGCATCCCCTTGAACACCCGGGACGGCGTGGCGCAGGCCCCGATCGACCCCGGCGAGCGGTGCTTCCGCTCGGTCCCGTGGCTCCCGGCGAGGCCGCCGAACCCGTGGCGCTTCATGACGCCGGCGAAGCCCTTCCCCTTCGACACCCCGATCACGTCGACCCGCTCGCCGGGGGCGAAGAGGTCGGCTCGGAGCTCCTGGCCGGGGCCGTAGGTCGCCGCGTCGGGGGTGCGGAGCTCGACCAGGTAGCGCGACGGCCGCACCCCGTGCTTCTCGAAGTGCCCGCGGAGCGGCTTGTTCACCTTCCGCTCCGGCACCTCGAGGTAGGCGAGCTGGATCGCGTCGTACCCGTCGCGCTCGGCCGTCTTCACCTGGGCGACGTAGCACGGGCCCGCCTTGATCACCGTGACCGGCACGGCGCGGGTGTCGTCGAAGATCTGGGTCATGCCCAGCTTCGTCCCGAGGAGGCCCTTCACCGCGTCCATCACAGCTTGATCTCGATGTCGACCCCGGCCGAGAGGTTCAGGCGCTGCAGCTCCTGGACCGTCTTGGAGGTCGCGTCCACGATGTCGATCAGCCGCTTGTGGGTGAGCATCTGGAAGTGCTCGCGGCTGTCCTTGTACTTGTGGGGCGAGCGGATCACGGTGTAGATCCGGCGCTCGGTGGGCAGCGGCACCGGGCCCACGACCTTGGCCCCGGTCCGCGTGACGTGCTCGACGATGTCCCGGGCCGCCGCGTCCAGGGCCCGGTGGTCGTAGGCCCGGAGCTTGATCCTGATCCTCGGCGCCGCCACCTCGCCCGCTCCCCTACTTGACGACCTTGGTGACGCGGCCGGCGCCCACGGTGCGGCCGCCCTCCCGGATCGCGAACCGGAGGCCCTCCTCCATCGCGATCGGCTTCTCCAGCTCCACCTGCATCTCGACGTTGTCCCCG
>DATMBJ010000086.1:0-29427 GCA_035559315.1 Actinomycetota bacterium | reverse complement strand
GCGAGCTTCACGCCGACCGATCCCCACGTCGCGGACCTGCGGGCGTTCTGCTCGGCCGCGCCTCGGGACGGCCTGGTCCTGGCCTGGGAGCCCCGCGGGGCCTGGCCCCGGGAGCTCGTGGGGGACCTCTGCCGGGAGCTCAGCCTCGTCCACTGCGTCGACCCCTTCGTCGCCCAGGAGGTCCCGGGGCCGCTCGCCTACTACCGCCTCCACGGCAGGGGCGGGTACCGGTACCGGTACACCGACGACGACCTCGCCGAGCTCCGCCGCCGCTGCCTGGCCGCCCTCGGCGCGGGCGCCCGCGAGGTCTGGGCGATGTTCAACAACGTCTCGATGCTCGAGGACGCCCGGAGGTTCCGGGCGCTGCTCGCCGGGGACCCCTTCGCAGCGGGGGGCGAGCGGTCGTAGCATCCGAAACGTAGGGAGGGGCATCGTGCAGGTGCGCTGGCTCCGTACCCAGGTCGACGACGTGGATCCCGTCCCCCACGGGCCGGAGCCGACCTACGTCGAGCTCCACCGGACGGGGGAGCTCGAGCGGCGGGCGCGGGAGGGGCTCGCGCTCCTCGGCCCGACCTGCCGGGTGTGCCCGCGCGGGTGCAAGGTCGACCGCCTGGCCGACCAGCGGGCCCTGTGCGGGATCGGCCGGCGGGCGGTCGTCGCCTCCTACTTCCACCACTTCGGGGAGGAGGACTGCCTGCGGGGGTGGAACGGCTCGGGGACGATCTTCTTCAGCGGCTGCAACCTCCGCTGCGTGTTCTGCCAGAACTGGGACATCTCCTGGAACGTCCAGGGGGAGGTCGTCACGCCCGAGCGCCTCGCGGAGATGATGCTCGAGCTCCAGGCGGGGGGCTGCCACAACATCAACTGGGTGACGCCCGAGCACGTCGTGCCCCAGATCCTGGAGGCGATGCCGATCGCGGCCGGGCGCGGCCTCCGCCTCCCGATCGTCTACAACACGAGCGGCTACGACTCGCTGGACTCGCTCCGGCTGATGGAGGGCATCGTCTCCATCTACATGCCCGACCTCAAGGTGCTCTCGCGCGAGGCGGCCCGACGCTACCTCCGCCGGCCCGACTACGGCGAGGTCGCCTGCCGCGCCATCCGCGAGATGCACCGCCAGGTCGGCTACCTCAGGTTCGACGAGCGGGGGCTCGCGGTGCGGGGCGTGCTCCTCCGCCACCTGGTGATGCCGGGGATGCTCGAGGAGACCGAGGCCGTCCTGCGCTGGATCGCCGACGAGCTCGGCCCCGAGACCTACGTGAACCTCATGGCCCAGTACCACCCCGCCGGCCTGGTGGTCCGGGGCGACGACTACCCCGAGATCGCCCGGCGGGTCCACCGGGACGAGTACCTGCGCGCGCTCGAGCTCGCGCACGAGCTCGGGCTCCGGCTCGACCCCCGCAGCCGCGCCGAAGGGCTCGCGCTCCTGCCGACGGGCTGACCGCCGCGCGCCGGTCAGCCGAGCGGCGCGAGCTCGGCCCCGGAGGCCGTCCGCAGCGGCGCGTCGCGCGCCTCCCAGCGCACCCTGACGAGCGCGAACCAGCGGCCGCCGCGGACGGCGGCGCTCGTCACCGCGCCCGCCTCCCGCCCGTCGGCGAGGACCGGCTCGCCCGCCCGGACCGGCCCGGTGGCCTCCAGGTGGCGCAGGACCCTCCGCGGGTGGCCGAGGTTCCGGACCTTGGCCACCGCCTCCTGGCCGAGGAAGCACCCCTTGCCGAAGGAGACCGCGTCCTCCAGGCCGCACTCCGCCGGGAGGTCGCCCTCCTCCCCGTCCACCCCGAACCGGGCGATGCCCGAGGCCACGCGCCAGGCCTCCACGTCCTCCTCCGAGGCTTCCTCGGACGCGCCGCGGAGCTCCCCGAGGACGCGTCCCCGCTCCTCGGCCGGGAGGATCAGGTCGACGCCCCGGCCGAGGACGGAGGGCGCCGAGGCCCAACCCCCGGACACCGCCGGGGGCTCCTCCCGGCCGGGGAACGCGAGGAGCGCCAGCTCCCCGGTGCGGTCCTGCAGGCGGACGTCCGAGGAGAGGACGTAGGGCGCGAGCAGCTCGAGCACGGGGCGGGCCTGGACGGGGTCCTGGAGGAGCAGCACCGAACCCTCCGGGCGCGCCACCGTCACTGCCGCCCGGACGCCTCCGGTGGGCGAGAGGAGGAGCGCCCGCCGCGCCCGGCCCGGCGCCAGGTCCTCCAGGTCGGCGGTGAGGAGCGCGTCCAGCCAGCGGAGCGCGTCCGCGCCCTCCACCGCGACCTTCCGCCACCCCGAGAGGTCGGCGAAGGCCCGCCCCTCGGCGAGCAGCTCCGCCGGCTCGCTCGCACGGACCGCCCTCGCCTCGCTCAGATCTCCTCCTCCGGGTGCCGGGTCAGGGGCGCGACGGTGTGGGGCTCGTCCCGGAACAGGTCGGCGGTGCGGACCTTCACGGACTCCGTCCGCTTCCCGGCGGCGAACACGACCTCGGCGTGCTGGAGGACCTCGGGGTCCACGAGGGTCCGGGCCCCGACGAGCGAGCCGAGCGGCGGCATGGCGCCCAGCTCGACCTCGGGGAAGTCGCGCTCGAGCTCCTCCTCGGTCGCCAGGCGCGCGTGCTTGTCGCCCAGGGCGTCGTGCACGAGGCGCATGTCCAGCCGGCGGGACGCCGGGACCACCGCGAGGGCGTGCCCCGCCGAGGTCACCAGCACGACGGCCTTCACCACCTCGTCCGCGGCGATCCCGAGGGCGCGGGCCTCCTCGATCGAGGTGTAGGTGGTCTCGTGCGGGATGGACTCGAAGGGGACCCCTCGCTTGCCGAGCAGGTCGGTCACGGAGGCCATCGCGATCACCTCCCGCGGCAAGCGTAGCGCGCGGGGGAGCGGGCTGCCGGCGGGGCCGGTTCGGTCAGGGGACGAACGCGCCGTTCGCCGGGAGCCAGCACTCGACCGTCGTGCCCCGGCCCGGCGAGGTGTCGATCCGGCACCAGCCGCCGGCGAGCTCGGCGCGTTCGAGCATCGCCTGGAGGCCGAGGTGCCCGGGCTCCGGGCGGGCGATCAGCGAGGGGTCGAACCCCCGGCCGTCGTCCGAGACCCGCAGCGAGACCCCGCCCTCCGCCGTCCGCAGCTCGACCCGGACCGCCCGAGCCCCGGCGTGCTTGCGGGCGTTGGCCACCGCCTCCCGGGCGATCCGGAACGCGGTGGCCGCGACCTCCGCCGGCGGCTCGCGCTCGAGCGCGTCGACCAGCTCGGCGCGGAAGCCCGACGCCGCCCCGACCCGCTCCAGGTAGGTCCGGAGGGCCGGCGCGAGCCCGCCCTCGAGCGAGGGCGGCCGCAGCTCGAACAGGAGGTGGCGGAGCCGCTCGATCGCCTCCGCCACGGCGGCCCGGACCTCCTCGAGCTCGCGGCGGCGCGCGGGGTCGCCCTCCCCGGCGATCAGGGCCTGCAGGTGGACGTCGGCCGCGGTCATCGCCTGGATCGGCTCGTCGTGGATGTCGGCGGCGATCCGCCGTCGCTCCTCGTCCTGGGCCCGTTCCAGGCGCGCCATCAGGCGGCGGCGCTCGATCATCGTGTCGCGGAGGACCGCGAGGCTCTCCCGCAGCCGCTCCTCCGCCCGCTTCTGCTCGGAGATGTCCAGCATCACCCCGCGCCAGTAGGCGGGCATCCCCTGTTCGTCCCAGACCAGGACGGCCTCGTCCCGGAACCAGACGACCCGACCGTCCCGCGCGATCATCCGGTACTCGCTCCGGAACGGCGCGCCGGTGAGGTTGCTCTCGCGGTGCTCGGCGAGGACCCGGTCCCGGTCCTCGGGGTGGAGCTGGCGGACCCAGAGGTCGGGGTCGGCGCGCCAGCGCTCGACCTTCCAGCCGAGGATCCTCTCGACCTGGGGGCTCGTGTAGAGGTTCGTCGAGAGGTCGTCGACCGCGTCGATGTAGAGGATCGCGGGGATCCCCTCGACGAGCGCCCGCCAGGCGACGTCGTCGACGAGGCCCGGGCCCTCGTTCACAGCTTGTACCCGAACCGGCGGAGCAGGGCCTTCCGCTCCGCCTGGTCCTCCTCGGTCTCGACCCCGAGCGGCGAACCGCCGTCCACGACGCCCAAGATGGCCCGGCCCTGCTCGGTCTCGGTCACCACGACCTCGACCGGGTTGGCCGTGGCGCAGAAGATCCGGCACACCTCCGGGACCATCTTCACCGCGTTCAGGACGTTGATCGGGAACCCCTCCCGGAGGAACACGATGAAGCAATGCCCGGCGCCGATGGCCCGGGCGTTGCGGATCGCGAGCTGCACCAGCTCGTCGTCGTTCCCGCTCCACCGGACCAGCCGCGGTCCGCTCGACTCGCAGAACGCGATCCCGAACCGGAGGTGGGGCGAGGCCCCGACGAGCACCTCGTGGAGGTCCTCGACGGTCTTGATGAAGTGCGACTGCCCGAGGATGAAGTTCAGCTCGTCCGGCTTCTCGATGCGGACGGTCGAAAGCTCCATCGCAGGCTCCCTCCTCCTCCCCCCGCGCGGGGGCGCGAACGCCGGGCACGAGGGTACCCCGAGCGGCTCCCGGATCCGCGGAAGCCAGGCGACGTGCCGAGCGGTCCTCGGCCCCAGGGACGCGGATCGCGAGGGACAGCGCCCCGTCCCATCCCGTCCAGCGGCGCTGGACACCCTCTGGCCTTGAACGCTCGTTGTGTGTAGCATCGTTGAACCGCATGCAGCCTGGTTCAACAGGCGGCGGGCACCGTTGGGGTGGAGGGGCGAGATGGTCGCATCGGTCTCGGCGGGCCGCCTGGAGGTCGCGTGACCGCCAGGATCCTGCTCCGCGGCGGGTGCGTCCTGACGCTCGGGAAGGGGACCCCGAACCTCCGGCGCGGAGACGTGCTGATCGAGGGCGACCGGATCGCCCAGGTCGGCCAGGACCTCCGGGCCCGTGACGCGGACGTCGTGGACGCCGCCGGCGCGATCGTCATGCCGGGGTTCGTCGACACCCACCGGCACGTGTGGACCTCGCTCTTCCGCAACCTCGACCACGCGGCCGCCGACGACGCGACCGGACGGACCGCCGCCGAGCGGTACGACGCCGATGCCGTCTACGCCGCGACCCTGATCGGGCTCTTGGGGGCCGTGGAGGCGGGGATCACGACCGTGGTCGATTGGTCCGACCTGGATCCCGACGAGGACAGGGGGGAGGCCGCGCTCCAGGCCCACGCCGAGTCCGGGCTCCGCACCGTGTTCGTGCTGGCCCGCGGGGCGACCCGCGAGACCCTCGCCCGTCTCGCCCGCTCCGCCGGACCCTCGACGACGATCGCCCTCGGCGCCCGGCTGGGGCACCCGGGCGCCCAACCGCCCGTCGAGCCCTGGACCTTGGCCCGGGAGCTTGGACTGCGCATGCACCTCCACGGCGCGAGCCCGCCGGGCGCGATCGCGGCGCTCGCCGCCCGGGGCTTCCTGGGAGAGGACGCCACGCTCGTGCACGGCGGCGACCTCGAGGAGGCCGACCTCGACGCGCTCGCGGCCTCGGGCGCCGGGGTCTCCCTCGCGCCGGCGAGCGAGATGGCGGGCGGCGCGGCGCCCCCGATCCAGCGGCTGATCGACCGGGGGGTCCGCCCGGGCCTCGGCGTCGACGAGGAACGCGTGGCGCCGGGCGACCTCTTCGCCCAGATGCGGGCCGCGATCTCCTGGCAGCACGCGGTGGTCTTCGAGCGCAAGCTCGCCGGGAAGGGAGGCCTCCCGCGGCTGCTCACGACCCGGGACGTGATCCGCTGGGCGACGGTCGACGGCGCCCGGGCGGTGGGCCTGGGCGGCGTGACCGGCGCGCTGGAGCCCGGCATGCGTGCCGACGTCGTCCTCCTGCGTGGGGACCGCCCGAACGTGTTCCCGATCAACGACCCGATCGGGGCCGTGGTGTGGGGGATGGACACGTCGAACGTCGACACGGTGCTGGTCGGAGGACGCGCCCTGCTGGAGGGGGGCCACCTCCGGGCGGACGGCGCGCGCGCCCGGGACCTGGCGCGGGCCGCGGCCGCGGCGCTCGCCGGGGCCCCGGGGTTCCGCGACGCGGCCCTGGAGGGGACGGGGTGAGCCGGCCCGCCCGCCCGTCCTCGCTGGTCACCGCGTTCGTCGTGGCCTCCCGGTACCTGCCGGTCTACGCCGCGATCGCGCTCCTCGTCGCGGTGGCGGCGATCTGGGCGCCCTCCGCGCTCGACCCCCCCGCCCTTCGGGCCATCGCGCCGTTCGGCACGTTCCTCGCGATCACCGCGCTGGGCCAGATGCTGGTCGTGATGACCGGGGGCATCGACCTCAGCGTCCCCGGGACCTTCACGCTCGCGGCGGTGGTCACGGTGGGGGTGGCCCGCTCGTCCGACGAGCGCGTGTGGGCGGCGATCGGCCTCGCCCTGCTGCTGGCGGCGCTGGTCGGCGCGGTGAACGGGACCCTGATCGGCGGGCTGGGGCTCAACCCGCTGATCGTGACGCTCGCGGTCGGCCAGATCGTGACCGGGATCGCCTACCGCTACTACACCAGCGTCGCGATCCAGGTCCCGATCCCGCCGGCGCTCTCCGCCTGGACCTCGAGGCGGTTCCTGGGGGTGACCCGGACCTTCTGGGTCGGGGTGGCCATCACGCTCCTCATGATCGTGCTGTTCCGGTTCACGGCGCTCGGCCGCCGGTTCCAGGTCGTCGGCGCCAACCCCACCGCCTCGTGGATCGCCGGGCTCCGCGTGAACCTGAACCGGCTGGCGGCCTACGTCGTGGCGGCGGTCCTGTACGCGGTGGCGGGGATCCTGCTCGCCGCGTTCCTCCGCACCCCGAACATCACGATCGGCGCGCCCTACCTGCTCGGCCCCATCGCCGCGGTGGTGATCGGCGGCGCGTCGCTCACGGGGGGGCTCGCGAGCCCGCTGTCGACGTGGGCGGCGGCCTTCTTCCTCGCGGGCCTCAACCAGATGATGCGGGTCATGGGGCTCCCCACGGCCCTCCAGTTCGTGGTCTTCGGGTTGGTCATCGTCGGCGGGATGTTGGTCTCGGGCGACCGGATCATCCGCGGCGTCGAGCGCGCGCTCCGGGAACGGAGGCGACCGGGACCCGCGGAGGCCGGTGGCGGCCCGGGGCCCGGGTGAGTCGTCGGAGGAAGGAGGGGCCACTGGGGATCCGATCGAACCGCACGAGGCAGGTTGAGCAGACCGAGGGGGGGAGGAACATGGTTCGGATCAAGGTGGCCGCCGTGCTCGCGGCGCTGGCGCTGGTCGCGGCGGCGTGCGGCGGGGGCGCCGGCGGCGGGGGCACCACGGACACCGAGGGGACCAGCCCGGTCACGGGGACCGGACCGCTCGCGGAGTTCGGCGAGAGCACGGACGCCGACCCGGCGCTCGTGGAGAAGGCCCTGGGCCCGGTGGGGGAGGTGCCCGACATCGTCCTGGCCGCGATCGCCCGGGCCAGCCAGGACCTGGACCAGGCCACGATCGACAAGGCGATGGAGTGTTGGACGAACGCCGTGGAGTGCGACACCGGCACCGGCGGCGACATCGTCATGGGCTACGCGGACGGCGGAGGGCTCAACGTCTGGCGGCAGGTGACCCGGATGGAGGCGATCCTCCAGGCGCTCACCTACCCGGAGATCGGCAAGATGCTCTTCCGGGACGCGCAGTGGAACCCCGACCCAGCGGTCGCCGCGGGCGACATCCGGTTCCTGATCCAGGCCGGCGTCGACTTCATCATCGGCTACCCGGACCAGGGGACGAACATCGCCGACGCGATCCTCGAGGCGAACGCCGCCGGCATCCCGTACATCCCGTACTCGGCGGGGTGGGTCGGCCTGCCCGGGCAGGAGGGAGCGCTCGTCCCCGGCCAGGACTACCTCACGATCGTCGGCGAGGACCTGTGCGCGCTCGGCGAGAGCTTCGCGGAGGTGCTGAACCGGGAGGTCGGCTCGGGCAAGATCGGCGTCATGGGAGGGACCCCCGGGAACGCCCTCTCGGTCGGCTGGCAGCGGTGCCTGATCCCGGCGCTGGACGACTCGATCGAGCTCGTGGGTCCGCCCGCGGACACGTTCTGGGTGAACGACGTCGCCCTCCAGACGGTCCTCGGGTGGCTGTCGACCGACCCCGACATCCGCGGCTACGCCTACGAGTACGCCGACGGGATGTACACGGCGCTCGACGCGTACGAGCAGCTCGGGATCCCGGTGAAGGACATCACGGTCGTGGTGCGGACCGACGAGCAGACCCTGTTCTGCGACTGGGTCGAGCGGAACGAGCCGAGCTACAAGATCTTCTTCTCGGCCGGCGGGAACTTCCAGTCGCGGATCGCGGTGACCGCCGCCATGATGCACCTCAAGGGGGCGGAGATCCCCGCCGAGATCGTCGTCCCGCACGTGATGCGGGAGGTCACCGCGGACGACTGCGACCCCAACCGGGTGACGCCGACGGTGTCGGGGACCTCGCTCGTGCCCGACGAGGTGCTCGCGCTCATGTACCCGAAGGGATGAGCGGACGCGGTCCCGGAGGAGGGTCGACGACCGGCGGGCCGGTCCTCGAGCTGCGGGGCGTCTCGCGGCGGTTCGGGGCGGTCCAGGCGCTCTCCGACGTGAGCTTCGACTGCCGCCCCGGCGAGGTCCACGCGATCGTCGGCGAGAACGGCTCGGGGAAGTCGACCCTCCTCGGGATCGCGAGCGGGGCCGTGAAGCCCGACGCCGGAACGGTCCTGATCGGGGGCCGCCTCCTGCGGCGGGACTCGCCCGCCGAGGCCCGGCGGCTGGGCCTGGCCATGGCCTACCAGGACGGGTCGCTGATCCTGGCCCAGCCCGTGAAGAACAACCTCTACCTCGCGGCCCCTCCGGAGCGGCGGCCCCCGTTCTGGCGGCGGAAGCGGTGGGCGCGGCGGGTGCTCTCGGGCTTCGACCTCGACCTCGAGCTGTTCCCCGACGCGCCCGCCGGGGCCCTGACCCTCGCCGAGCGCCAGCTGTTCGAGGTGGCCAAGGCCCTCATCACCGACCCCCTGGTCCTGCTCCTCGACGAGCCGACCACCGCGCTCGGGCCCCACGAGATCGAGGCGCTGCACCGCACGCTCGCCGAGCACCGGGAGCGGGGGGTCGGGATCGTCTACGTGAGCCACCGCCTGCCGGAGGTCCTCGAGATCGCCGACCGGGTCACGGTCCTTCGCGACGGCCGGGTCCAGGGCACGTTCGACGCGGGCACCGTCACCGAGCCCGAGCTCGTCGACCTGATCGTCGGCCGCGCCTTCGAGGCCGCGTTCCCCACGCCCGCGCCCGCCTCCGCGGAGCGGCGCGAGGTGCTGGTGGTGGACGGCCTCCAGGGGCAGTCGTTCGGGCCCGTGAGCTTCACGCTCGCCCGCGGCGAGATCGTCGGCGTGGCGGGGGCCGAGGGGAACGGCCAGCCCCAGCTCTTCGACTGCCTCGCGGGCCGGCAGCCGCCCCGGGCCGGCCGGGTCGTCTGCGACGGCCGCGAGCTGGCCCTGGTCTCCACCCACGAGGCGGCCCGGGCCGGGATCATGCTCCTGCCCGGCGACCGCAAGCGCGAGGCCCTGATGCCGGTGCTCGGGGTCCGGGTGAACGCCACGGTCCAGTCGCTCCGGCGCTTCGTCGCGCTGGGCTTCCTCCGCCGGCGGCGCGAACGGCGCGCCGTGGCGGACCTGGTCGCCCGGCTCGAGATCCGCACCCCGTCGCTCGAGCAGCCCGTGGAGTTCCTCTCGGGGGGCAACCAGCAGAAGGTCGCGGTCTCGCGATCGTTCCTGAAGGAGCCGGCGGTGATCCTGGCGTACGAGCCGACCCAGGGCGTGGACGTCGGCTCCCGCTTCGACATCTACCGGGCGCTCCGTTCGCGGAGCGATGCGGGGACCGCGGTCCTGGTGAAGTCCAGCGACCCGCTCGAGCTGGCCGGGCTGTGCGACCGGGTCCTCGTGATGTCCCGGGGGCAGATCGTCGAGGAGATCCCCGGCGACGAGCTCGACGAGCTCCGGATCGTGGAGGCGATCGTCCGCGGCCCGGGGATGTCGCGGGCCGGGCGCTCGCCGCTCGGGGCCGCGATGCCGAAGGCCCGACGGGACGGGGGGCCTAGGTGACCGCCGACCGGGAACCGACGTGACCGCGCGGGTCGATGCGGCCAGGCGGGCGGTCCGCAAGGTCCTCCGGGACGCCCGCGACCGGGAGAAGTGGCGGAAGATCCTGCGGTTCCGGCTCTGGATGCCGGTCGCGCTCCAGCTCCTCCTGATCGTGGCGGTGGCCGCCTACGCCTCCTCCCGTTTCCCCGGGTTCGTGAACGCCGCGAACGTCCGGAGCATCCTGGTCCTGGCGGCGCCGCTGGCCCTGGCCGCGATGGGACAGACCCACGCACTCCTGGTCGGCGCGCTGGACCTCTCGGTCGGGGCGATGGTGACCCTGGGGGTCGTGATCGCCTCGTACCTGATCCCGGCGGGCTCCACCCCCTGGGAGATCGGCCTGGGCGCGGGGGCCGTCGTCGGCGCCGGCCTCGCCCTCGGGCTCGTCAACGCCGGGCTCGTCGTGGGCCTCAAGATCCCCTCGATCGTCGCCACCCTCGCCACCCTGAGCGTCCTGAACGGCATCTCGCTCACCCTCCGGGAGACCCCCGGCGGGATCATCGACCGGCGCTTCACCGCGGCCCTCGGGACGGGGATCGGCCCGGTGCCGGTGGCCTTCCTGATCGTGGTGGCGGCGGCGGCCGCCCTCGACCTCTGGCTCCACGCCACCGGCTCCGGCCTCCAGCTGCGCGTCACGGGCTTCGACGAGCGCTCGGCCAGGCGGAGCGGGGTCGCCACGAAGCGGGTCCGGGCCCGAGCGCTCGTGTTCTCGGCCCTGTTCGCCGCGCTCGCGTCGTTCCTGGTGATGACCCGATCGGGGATCGGCAACGCCCAGATCGGCGAGAGCTACGCGCTGAACAGCATCACGGCCGCGGTGCTGGGCGGCGCCGCGCTGTCCGGGGGGCGGGCGACGTTCGTCGGCTCCCTCGTGGCGTCGGTGCTCCTGGCGCTCCTCATCAGCGCGCTCCCGTTCCTCGGCCTCTCCGCCGAGCACGGCCTGGTGATCGTCGGCGTGCTGGTGCTCCTGGGGATCGCCCTGTTCCAGGTGGGCGACCTCAAGGAGCTCGTGAAGCGGAACTACAAGCGAGCCCGGCGCCTCGTGGTCGGGGCGCGGCCGCCGCGGACCGCGCAGATCCCCGACCTGTACCCCTCGCGCCCCGACTTCGCCGCGGTGCCCGCCGACCGGAAGCTGATCCGGGGCGGGATCGTGCTGAGCCTCGACCCGGCGGTGGGCGACTTCGACGCGGCGGACGTGCTGATCGAGGGGGAGCGGATCGTGGCGGTCCGCCCGGGCCTCGAGGCCGCGGACGCCGAGGTCATCGACGCGTCGGGGATGATCGTGATGCCCGGGTTCGTCGACACCCACCGCCACCTCTGGGAGGGGATCCTCCGGAACATCGGCACCGACGTGCCGCTCGAGGGCCGGTCGAGCTACATCACGTTCGTCCTCCACAAGCTGGCGCCGGCGTTCCGGCCGGAGGACGCCTACCTCGGCGACCTGATCTCGGCCCTCGGCGCGATCGACGCCGGGATCACCACGGTGCTCGACTGGTCCCACATCCAGGGCTCCCCGGAGCACACCGACGCCGTGATCCAGGCGCTCCGTGACTCCGGCCTGCGGGCCGTGTTCGCCTACGGGTTCCCGTGGTGGGGGAAGTGGGAGGAGCGGCAGCCCAGCTGGTTCGTCCGGGCCGCGAACCAGCACTTCTCGACCAAGGACCAGAAGCTCACGCTCGCGCTCGCCGCCCCGGGCCCCGAGTTCACGGACTTCGAGGTGACCCGCGACCACTGGAAGCTCGCCCGGGAGGCGGGGGCCCGCATCACGACCCACGTGGGGGTGGGGACCTACGGGCAGGACGGCAAGGTCCAGGAGGCGGGGGAGGCGGGGCTCCTGGGGCCGGACACGACCTACATCCACTGCACGACCCTGAACGACACCGAGATCCAGATGATCGTCGACACGGGCGGGACGGTCTCGCTCGCGTGCCCGGTCGAGATGATGATGGGCCACGGGATGCCGCCGATCCAGCGGTTCCTGGACCGGGGCCTGCCCCCCAGCCTCAGCGTCGACGTCGAGACCAACGTCCCGAGCGACATGTTCAGCCAGATGCGGTCGGTGCTCGCGCTCCAGCGGGCGCTCGCCGCGGCCGACGGCCGCCGGCCCATCACCCCGAGGGAGGTGCTGGCCATGGCCACGATCGAGGGGGCCCGGGCGAACGGGCTGGACTCCAAGGTCGGCACCCTCACGCCCGGCAAGCAGGCGGACGTGATCCTCCTCCGCACCGACCGGATGAACGTCACCCCGCTGCACGACCCGGCGACCGCCGTCGTGGTCGGGATGGACACCGGCAACGTGGACACGGTCCTCGTCGCCGGCCACGTGCTCAAGCGCGGCGGGCGGCTCCTCCACGTCGACTGGCCGGCCGTCATGAGGGCGGCCGAGGCATCGCGGGACCACGTGGTGGCGAGGTCGGGCTTCCGGCTCCCGGGGATCTGACGTGGGCGGCGAGCTCGGCGACATCGGGCCCCGGCTGCGAGAGGAGCGCGAGCGGGCCGGCATCAGCCAGCGCGAGCTGGCCCGGCGGCTCGGCGTCTCCGCCAGCCTGATCTCGCAGATCGAGTCGGGGCAGTCGAAGCCGTCGGTGAGCACGCTGTACGCGATCGTGACGGAGCTCGGCCTCTCGCTCGACCGGGTGTTCCGGGCCCACGGCGCACCCGACCCGTCATCGGGCGACCCCGGCCGGCCCTCCGACGATCCAGATCGGGACCCGGCCCGCCCCCCGACCCCCCATCCGGTCGTGCGATCGGGCCAGCGGTCCGTGATCGACCTGGCCTCGGGCGTCCGGTGGGAGCGGCTGACGAGCCACCGGCACGAAGGGGTGGATTTCCTCTACGTGACCTACGACGCGGGCGGCTCGTCGTCACCGGACGAGCGGCTGATGCGCCACCCGGGGCGGGAGTACGGCTTCGTGATCTCGGGGCGCCTCGGCGTGCAGCTCGGCTTCGAGCGCCACGAACTCGGCCCGGGCGACGCCATCGCGTTCGACTCCACCGAGCCCCACCGTCTGTGGAACCTCGGCGACGAGCCGGTCCGAGGGATCTGGTTCGTCGTGGGCCGGGAGGGCTGAGGGCACCACCGGCGCGTGACCACCAGGCGGTCAGCCGCGGTGCGGCGGGCGGTCCGCGTCCCGGCCGGCCGGGCCCGACCCGCGCGCCGCCGCGGGCCGGGCGCGGCGCGAGCGGAGGAGCTCCAGGAACGCGAGGGCGCTCGGGGGGAGCGGGCCCCCGTCCCGGTGGAGGGCGTGCCAGGCGCGCCGGAGCGGGGTCCCCCGCGCCCGCAGCCGCACCAGCTCCCCCGCGGCCAGCTCCTCGGCCACGGCGTCGAGGGAGATCAACGTCACGCCGAGCCCCAGGGCGACGGCGCGCTTGATGGCCCCGTTGCTGCCGATGTTCATCGTCCGGCCGGGCTCGATGCCGCCGGCGGCGAGGAACTCGAGCGCGTTCTCCCTGGTCCCCGAGCCCGGCTCGCGGAGCAGCCACGTCTCCCCCGAGAGGAGGGTCGGGGGGAACGCGCGCCGGGCCGCGAGCGGATGGCCGGGCGGGCCCACGATCACCAGGAGGTTCGGGGCGAACGGCTCGCCCCGGATGCCCACCCCGGCCGGCGGCCGTCCCGCGAGGGCCACGTCCACCTCCTCGGCGGCCAGGCGGGCCAGGGTCTCGGCCCGGTTCCCGACCTCGATGGAGACCTCGGTCCCGGGCCGTCGGGCCAGGAAGGCGGCGACGAGCCGGGGCAGGACGTACTCCCCGGCGGTGGTCACGGCCGCCACCCGGAGGTGCCCGGGGGCACCCGCCGCCTCCCGGACCGCCCGCCGGGCCCGGTCCGCGAGCCCCAGGATCCGCGCCGCGTAGGCGGCCAGCTCCCGGCCCGCCTCGGTCAGCCGGATCCCCCGGCCGACCCGCTCCGTGAGCGGCGCGCCGAGCTCCCGGCCGAGGGCGGCGATCGTCGCCGAGACGGAGGGCTCGCTCACGTAGAGCGCGGCCGCCGCCCCCCGGATCGAGCCGGCCTGCGCCACCGCCAGGAACGTCCGGAGCTGCCCGAGGGTCACGGCGCGGATATTAGACGATCCATTCATAGAGAGAGAGGAAGTTGTCATTGTGTTCGAAGCATCGGTGCGGCTAGCCTCGATCCCGACGGGACGGCGACGGAGCGCGCGGTGACGATGCAGGACGACCGCTTCAGGGCCGGGGTCATCCCCTACAAGGACATGGGCTACTGGCGGCCCGACCACGAGCCGGCCGACACCGACGTCCTCGCCGCGTTCCGCCTCATCCCCCAGCCCGGCGTCGAGCCGGAGGAGGCGGCGGCGGCCGTGGCGGGGGAGTCGTCCACGGCGACCTGGACCGTCGTGTGGACGGACCGGCTGACGGCGTACGAGAACTACCAGGGCAAGTGCTACCGGGTGGAGCCGGTCCCCGGCACCGACCCCCAGCAGTACATCGCCTACATCGCCTACAAGCTCGATCTGTTCGAGGAAGGCTCGATCCCCAACATGGCGTCGTCGATCATCGGCAACGTCTTCGGGTTCAAGGCCCTCCGGGCTCTGCGGCTCGAGGACCTCCGGATCCCGCCCGAGTACCTCAAGACGTTCCAAGGCCCTCCCCACGGGATCGTGGTCGAGCGGGAGATGCTCAACAAGTACGGGCGGCCGCTCCTCGGCTGCACGGTGAAGCCGAAGCTGGGCCTGTCGGCGCGGAACTACGGCCGCGTCGTCTACGAGGCCCTCCGCGGCGGGCTCGACTTCACCAAGGACGACGAGAACATGAACTCCCAGCCCTTCAACCGGTGGCGGGACCGGTTCCTCTACTGCATGGAGGCGGTCCACCGGGCGACGGAGCGCACCGGCGAGATCAAGGGCCATTACCTCAACGTGACCGCGGCCACGATGGAGGAGATGTACGAGCGGGCCGAGTTCGCGAAGGAGCTGGGCTCGGTGATCGTCATGATCGACCTCACGATCGGGTTCACCGCGATGGGCTCGATGTCCCGGTGGGCCCGCCGGAACGGGGTCCTCCTGCACCTGCACCGGGCCGGGCATTCCACGTACACGCGGCAGAAGACCCACGGCGTGAACTTCCGGGTCATCGCGAAGTGGTGCCGGATGCTCGGCGTCGACCACATCCATGCGGGCACCGTGGTCGGCAAGCTCGAGGGCGACCCGGGGGCGGTGCGCGGCTACTACGCGACCTGCCGGGAGGATTTCAACCCGGCCGACCCCGCCCTCGGCCACTACTTCGACCAGGACTGGGCGCACATGCCCGGCGTGATGCCGGTCGCATCGGGAGGGATCCACGCCGGGCAGATGCACCAGCTCCTCCACTACCTCGGGGAGGACGTCGTCCTCCAGTTCGGCGGGGGGACCATCGGGCACCCGATGGGGATCGCGGCCGGGGCCGCGGCCAACCGGGTGGCCCTCGAGGCGATGATCAAGGCGCGGAACGAGGGGCGGGACATCGTCCGCGAGGGCCCGGACATCCTCCGCGCGGCGGCCCGTCGGTCGCCGGAGCTCGCCGCCGCCCTCGACGTGTGGGGCGACGTCACGTTCGACTTCGAGCCGACCGACACGCCGGATGCGACCCCGACCCCGACGGTCGTCGCGTAGGGAGGAGCTCGCATGGACGGGATCCGGATCACCCAGGGCACGTTCTCGTACCTGCCGGACCTCACCGACGAGGAGATCGCCGCCCAGATCGCCTACGGCCTCGAGCGTCGCTGGGCGGTCTCGATCGAGTACACCGACGACCCCCATCCCCGGAACGTCTACTGGGAACTCTGGGGGATGCCGATGTTCGACCTCGAGGACCCGGCGGCGGCCCTCGCTGAAGTGCGTCGGTGCCGCCAGGCGTTGCCCGACCACTACATCAGGGTGAGCCTCTACGACCCCTCCCTCACCCGGATGACCACGGCCCTTCAGTTCATCGTGCACCGCCCGGCGCGGGAGCCGGGGTTCCGCCTGGACCGACAGGAGGGGCACGATCGGACCATCCGGTACACGCTGCACGCGTACGCCGCCGATCGGCCCCGCGGTGACCGTTACCCGGAGGCGGAGCGTGGTTGAGGAGCCCCGTGAGGTGCCCGAGGACGCCGCGGTCGACCCCGGCGAGGTCGCCGCCGGGAGGCAGGTCGAGGACGTGCTCGCCGCCCTCGACCGCGACCTCGTGGCGCTCCACGAGGTCAAGCGGAGGATCCGGGAGATCGCGGCGCTGCTCGTGATCGACCGGTGCCGACGGCGGCTCGGGCTGGAGGCCCGACCACCCACGCTCCACATGTGCTTCACGGGGAACCCGGGGACCGGGAAGACCACGGTCGCCCGTCGCATGGGGGAGATCCTGCACGCCCTGGGCTACCTGCGGAAGGGTCACCTCGTGACCGCCAGCCGGGACGACCTCGTGGGGCAGTACGTCGGCCACACAGCGCCCAAGACCCGGGAGGTGATCCGGCGGGCGATGGGCGGCGTGCTGTTCATCGACGAGGCCTATCACATCTACCGGCCGGGGAACGAGCGGGACTACGGGCAGGAGACCGTCGAGATCCTCCTCGAGACCATGGAGGACCATCGGGCGGACCTGGTCGTGATCCTGGCCGGATACAAGGCCCAGATGGATCGGCTGTTCTCCGAGGTCCCGGGGCTGTCCTCGCGGATCGCGCACCACCTCGACTTCCCCGACTTCGGGCTGGAGGAACTCCTCGAGATCGCCCGCCGGATGGCCGCCGAGCAACGCTACCGGTTGTCGCCGGCCGCTGAGGAGGCCTTCCTCCGCTACCTGGAAGAACGGATACGACAGCCCCGGTTCGCCAACGGGCGGAGCGTGCGCAACGCCCTCGACCGCGCCCGGATGCGCCACGCCGCGCGCCTCTACGAGGCGCTCCGAGACGGTCGACGCCTCGCGAAGCGCGAGCTGGTCACGATCGAGCCCGAGGACATCCTCGCCAGCCGGGTCTTCACCGGCGGCGCCTACGCTGGGGTCTCGGCGGGAGGCGAGGGGTGAGCGCGGTGGGGCTCCCGTCCGACGGATGCTCGGGCCGGGTCGTGCTCGGCCGGCGGACCGACGACTGGGCCGGCTTCCGCTGGAGCGGTGCGGAACCGCCGGGGATGTACGACCCGGAGCAGGCGGAGGCGCTCGGCGCCGTGTGGGAGGGGGATGAGCTCGTCACCTACGACCTCGACGGACTCCGGCACGCCCACGAGCACATCCGCGACCCGTGGGTCCCGGACCAGGACTGACCAGAGGGTCGTGGGTCCCGGCGCCCGACCGCGGATCGTCGCCTCGGTGTTGGGGGCGGACCACGCCCGGCTCGGGGACGCGGTGGCGGAGGTGGAGGCGGCGGGGGCGGACGGGGTGCAGTGGGATGTGATGGACGGGCGGTTCGTACCGAACCTCACGGTGGGCCCGGCCGTGGTCCGGGACTGCCGGCGCCGCACCGGGCTCCCCTTCGAGGCCCACCTCATGGTGGAGGACCCCGACCCCTGGCTCGAGCCGTTCGTCGAGGCCGGGTGCGCGACGGTGATCGTCCACGCGGAGGCGGCCCGGCACCTCCACCGCACGCTCGCCGGGATCCGGGCCCTGGGGGCGTCGGCCGGCGTCGCGGTGAACCCGTCGACCGGCCTCGAGGCCGTGCGCCACGTGCTCGACCTGGTCGACCTGCTCCTCGTGATGACCGTGAACCCCGGCTTCGGCGGCCAGGCCTACCTGGCGTCGATGGAGCCGAAGATCGCCGAGGCCCGGGCGCTCCTGGACGCGGCGGGGAGCGGGGCGGCGCTCGAGGTCGACGGCGGCATCGGGCCGGCCACGATCGGCCGGGCCCGGGCGGCTGGCGCGGACGCCTTCGTCTGCGGATCGAGCATCACCGCGCACCCCGCCGGGGCCGCCGCCGCCGTGGCCGGGCTCCGGGAGGCGCTCGCCGCCCCCGTCGTCCTCACCCCAGGGCGGCCGCCCGGGCGGTGACGGCCGGAGCGTCGCCCGCCGCGGCGGGGGCCCCGGCCACCAGTCGGATCAGGTCCACGACCCGGTTCGCGTACCCGAACTCGTTGTCGTACCAGGCCAGCACCTGGACCTGGCTCCCGCCCGGACCGCGATCGACCCTGGTCATCGGGAGGTCCACCACCGCCGACCGGGGGTCGCCGACGAAGTCGGACGAGACGAGGGGCTCCTCGGTCACCCCGAGGACGGGGGCGAGCTCCCCGCGCGCCGCCTCCCGGAAGGCGTCGTTCACCTCCTCGGCCGGGACCGAGGCCTCGACCGACACCGACAGCGAGAGCAGCGAGACGTCCGCCACCGGCACGCGGACGGCGGTCGCCGAGATCCGCCCGTCCAGGTCCGGGAGCACCCGCCCCAGGATCCGCGCCGCGCCGGTCCTCGTGGGCACGATGTTGAGCGCGGCGGCCCGGGCCCGGCGCAGGTCGTCGTGGGTCCCGTCCACGAGTTCCTGGTCCCGGGTGTAGGCGTGGACGGTGAGCGCGAACCCGCCCCGCACCTCGAAGGCGCGGTGGAGGACGCGGACCACCGGGGCCAGGCAAGCGGTCGTGCAGGACGCCGCGGAGACCACGTGGTGGCGCGCGGGGTCGAAGGTCCCCTCGTTCGCCCCGACCACCAGCGTGGCGTCTGCGTCGGCCGCGGGGGCCGTGATCACCACCCGCGGCGCGCCGCCGTCGAGGTGCCGCCGGGCGCCGTCGCCCTCGACGAACGCGCCGGAGGCCTCCACGACCACGTCCACGTCCCGGCTCCACCAGTCGATCCGGCCCGGGTCCTCCTCGCCCGTGAGCCGGACCGACCGCCCGGCCACCCAGAGCTCCCCGTCCTCCACGCGAACCTCGCCCTCGAACGGGCCGTGGACGCTGTCGTAGCGGAGGAGGTGGGCGAGCCGCGCCGGGTCCGGGCGTCGGGTGTTCACGGCCACCACGGCGAGATCCTCGGCCCGGGAGGCGATCCGGGCCACCTGACGGCCGATCCGCCCGAACCCGTTGATCCCGAGCCGGACCGTCACCGTCCGCTCCTCCCCAGCGCGGCCAGGACCCGCTCGGCCACCGCCTCGGGCGTGAAGCCGAACCGCCTCATCAGATCCGGCCCGGGGGCTGAGGCCCCGAACCGGTCGAGGGTCACGAGGACGCCCCCCGGCCCCACCCACCGTTCCCAGCCCAGGGACGCCCCGGCCTCCAGCGCCACGCGGAGCGCGGACCGGGGCCCGAGCACGTCCTCGCGGTACTCGCGCGGCTGGGCCTCGAACAGCTCCCAGGAGGGCATCGAGACGACCCTGGCCCGCAGGCCGGTGTCCGCCAGGCCCTCCGCCGCTCCGAGCGCCACGTGGACCTCCGAGCCCGTGGCGAGCAGCACCACGTCGGGCTCGCCACTCGGGCCGAGCTCGCGGAGGACGTACGCGCCGAACCGCAGGCCGTCGGCCGGCGCGTTCGGGGGGCGCCCCAGGACCGGGAGGTCCTGGCGGGAGAGGACCAGCGCGGTCGGGCCGTCCCGCCGCTCGAGCGCCGCCCGCCACGCCTCGACCACCTCCCAGGCGTCCGCGGGACGGATCACGACCAGCCCGGGCATCGCGCGGAGCGCGGCCAGGTGCTCCACCGGCTGGTGCGTGGGGCCGTCCTCACCGAGCCCGATCGAGTCGTGGGTGAAGACGTACACCACGGGCTGCCGCATCATCGCGGAGAGGCGGAGGGCCGGCCGCAGGTAGTCGGAGAACACGAGGAACGTCCCCCCGTAGGGCCGGAACCCCCCATGGAGGGCCAGGCCGTTCATCACGCCCGCCATCCCGTGCTCGCGGACGCCGTGGTGGAGGTAGCGCCCGACGCGGCCGCGGCCCGAGGCGGGGACGCCGGGGAGGGCGGTGGCGGTCGACTCGGTGAGGTCGGCGGACCCCCCGACCAGCTCCGGGAGGGCCGGGACCAGGGCCGAGAGCACGGCCCCGGAGGCCTTCCTCGTCGAGATCCGTCCATCGAAGGCCCGAGGGAGCGCCTCCCAGAGGTCTCCCGGCAGCTCCCGGCGCATCCGCCTCCGCCACTCCCCGGCGAGCTCGGGGAACTCCTCCGCCCACGCCTCGAACCGACGCCGCCACGCCGCCCGCTCGGCCGCGCCGCGCGCGGCGGCCTCGAGGAACCGGGCGCGCACCGGGAGGGGGACGTCGAAGGGCTCGGCCGCCCACCCGACGGCCTCCCGCCACGCCGCCACCTCGTCCGGGCCCAGGGGCGCCCCGTGGGCCGCCGCGGTCCCCTGCTTCGTCGGCGCGCCCTCGGCGATCCGGGTCCGGACCATCACGAGCGACGGGCGTTCCTCCTCCTCCCGGGCCCGCGCCAGGGCGGCCTCGATCCCGGCCAGGTCGGTCCCGTCCTCCACCCGCTCCACGTGCCACCCGTAGGCGCGGAACCGGGCGGCCACGTCCTCGCTCCAGGCGAGGTCCGTGGGCCCGTCGATCGAGATCCCGTTGTCGTCGTGGACCACCGTGAGCCGCCCAAGGCCGAGGTGGCCGGCGAGGGAGGCCGCCTCGTGGGAGATCCCCTCCATCAGGTCCCCGTCGGAGCAGATGGCCCACACCCGGTGGTCCACGACCTCGAGCCCGGGGCGGTTGAAGCGCTCGGCCAGGAGGCGCTCGGCGATCGCCATGCCCACGGCGTTGGCCAGCCCCTGCCCGAGGGGGCCCGTGGTGGTCTCCACCCCAGGGGTGAGGCCGTGCTCGGGGTGCCCGGGGGCCCTCGAGCCGAGCTGGCGGAACCGTCGGAGCTCGTCGAGCGGGAGGTCGTAGCCGGAGAGGTGCAGGAGCGCGTAGAGCAGCATCGAGGCGTGGCCCGCGGACAGCACGAACCGGTCGCGGTCGGGCCACGCAGGGTCCGCGGGGTCGTGGCGGAGGAACCGGGTCCACAGGACGAACGCCACAGGCGCCATCCCCATCGGCGCCCCGGGGTGGCCGGAGCGCGCCGCCTCCACGGCGTCGACGGCGAGGGCCCGGATGGCGTTGACGCAGGCCTCGTCGATCCCGACCCGGACCGCGGTCGCGGCGTCGCTCATGCCCCGATCCTCGCCCCGCAGCGGCCGATCACCTCGGGGAGCCCTCCGCGACGGCCCGCCAGTCGGCGAGGAACCGCTCCAGGCCGAGGTCGGTGAGGGGGTGGCGGACGAGCGCGCGGAAGACCGGGAACGGCATCGTGGCGACGTGCGCGCCGGCGAGCGCCGCCTCCACCACGTGCATGGGGTGGCGGAGGCTCGCCGCGAGGACCTGGGTCGCCTCGCCCTGGACCCGGTACATCTCGACCACCTGGCGGACCAGGCGCATCCCATCGCCGCCCACGTCGTCGATCCGGCCCACGAACGGGCTCACGAAGCGGGCCCCCGCCCTCGCCGCCAGGAGGGCCTGGGCGGGCGAGAACACCAGGGTCATGTTCACGGGGATCGCCTCGCGGGCCAGGGCCGCGGTCGCCCGCAGCCCCTCCGGGGTGCAGGGGCACTTGACCACGACGTTCGGGGCCCAGGTCGCGTAGCGCCGCCCCTCCTCGACCATCCCCCGCGCGTCGGTCGCGATCACCTCGACCGAGACGGGCCCGTCCACGATCCCGCAGATCTTCCGCGCCGCGGCCTCCAGGTCCCCGTGGCCGGCCTTGGCCAGGAGCGTGGGGTTCGTCGTGCACCCGCCGACCACGCCCCAGGAGACCGCCTCCTCCAGCTCGCCGATGTCCGCCGTGTCCAGGTACAGGTCCATCTCCGCCTCCACCGGAGGGACACCGGGATGGTGGCGGGGAGCGGCGCCGTCGCGCGACCCCCCGCGGCGTGGTTCCTCGGGGAACGCTCCCCTCACCCCAGCGGGGGGCCGCCTCACCCCCCCGGGGGAGCGAGGGCTCCACCCGGCTCCCCTCCCGACGGGGCTTCACCGGCCGGCGGCCCGGCGCCTAGGCTCCGCGCATGGCCGACGGGAGGTGGCCGCCGTTCCGTGCCCGCCCCCGCCGCCCCGTGCTCCTCGCGATCGCGGGGGACAGCGCGGCGGGCAAGACGACGCTCGCGCGCGGGATCGAGGAGGTCCTCGGCCCCGACCGCGTCACCCGCGTGTGCACCGACGACTACCACCGCTACGACCGGAGGGCCCGGGCCGAGCTCGGGATCACGCCCCTGCACCCGGACTGCAACTACATCGACGTCATCGAGCAGCACCTCCGTCTGCTCGCGGCCGGCGAGCCGATCCTCAAGCCCGTGTACGACCACTCGACCGGGACCTTCGCCCCGCCGGTGTACGTGGAGCCCGCCGAGTTCGTGGTCGTGGAGGGGCTCCTCCCGCTCCACACGAAGGCGATGCGCCAGGCGATCGACGTGAAGGTCTACCTGGACCCCGAGGAGGACCTCCGCCGGGAGTGGAAGCTCCGCCGGGACTGCGCGAAGCGCGGCTACGCACCGGAGGAGGTCCTCGCCGAGCTCCGTCGCCGGGAGCCCGACGCGGCGGCCTTCATCCGCCCCCAGCGCCGTGAGGCCGACATCGTGATCCGCTTCCATCGGGACCGCTCGGCCTCCAACGGCCACCTCGACGCGCGGGTCGTGCTCCGCCCGACCCTGCCCCACCCCGACCTCGAGGCCATCGTCGGGCCGGCCGGGCGGGACGGCGGGCCGATCCGGTTGCGGCTCGAGCGGGACCACGGGCGCCCGGCCGACGTCCTCGAGATCGACGGGGGCTGCCCGCCCGAGATCGCGGCGGCGGTCGAGGAGGCGCTGTGGCACCACGCTGACCCCGACGCGGCGGTCCACCGCGACCGGATCGGCCGCTACCTCGACGGCGCGGAGCCCAGGCGGAGCGAGACGCTCGCGCTCACCCAGCTCCTGGTCGTGACCCAGCTCCTCGCCGCCCACCGCGGGGGCTGATCGGGAGCCGCGGAGGGCCCCGCCGGCGGCCGAGGACCGGCGATCGGGCCGGGACGGCGACGGGACGGGTCAGCGGACCAGGCCCTCCCGGAGCGCGATCGAGACCGCGTGCGCCCGGTCCCGCGCCCCGAGCTTCCGGAGGATCGCCTTCACGTGGGACTTCACGGTGTCCTCGCTGATGTACAGGGCCCGCCCGATGCTCCGGTTGTCCAGGCCCTTGGCGAGGTGTTGGAGGACCTCGCTCTCCCGTTGCGTGAGCCCCCGATGCGCCCCCGGCCAGCCCGCCCCGGGGCGGAGGGCCGCGCTCCGGAGCGCGATCCGCCCCCCGAGGGAGGGGTCGATCACCACCTCCCCCTCCTGGATGCTCTGGAGCACCCGGACCAGGTCCTCCGGGGTCGCCTTCTTCAGCATGTAGCCGCGGGCGCCGGCCCGGAGCGCCTCGAAGATGTACTGCTCGTCCTCGTAGACCGTGAGGAACACCACGTGCACGTCGGGGTGGCGCTCGGTGATCTGGCGACAGGCGTCGAGCCCGCTCGTGCGGCGGAGGCGGAGGTCGAGCAGGACCACGTGCGGCCGCTCCCGCTCGATCAGGCGGAGCGCGCCCTCCGCGTCCTCGGCCTCGCCGACGATCTCGATCTCGGGCACGTCGATGAGCATGGCCCGGAGCCCCTCCCGGACGATCCGGTGGTCGTCCACCACGAGGACGCGGATCGGCGCGCTCACCGCCGGTCCTCCGAGGCCCCGGCGAGCTGCCGGGGGATCCGGACCTCCAGCCGGGTGCCCTTCCCCGGTGCGCTGTCCACGGTCAGGACCCCGCCGGCGAGCGCCGCCCGTTCCGCCATCCCCTGGAGCCCGAACGACACGCGGGGGCCGGCCTTCTCGGTCGCGCCTCGTTCGAACCCCCGCCCGTCGTCCTCGACGACCAGCACGACCTCGTCCCCCTCCTCGCCCCGCAGCGAGACCCGCACCCGCCGGGCCTCGGCGTGCTTGCGGACGTTGTTCACGGCCTCCTGCGTGATCCGGTACAGCGCCACCTCGTGGTGGGGCGGCAGGACCAGTCCCTCCTCCAGGTCCAGCTCCAGCTCCACCTCGCCCTCGAGCTGCCGCAGCGCGAGGGCCCGCAGGCTCGGCACCAGCCCCAGGTCGTCGAGGACCGTGGGGCGGAGGTCGTGGATGGCCACGCGGGCGTCCTCGAGCGCCTCGTCGACGAGCCCCTGCGCGGTGGCGAGCTCCCGCTCGGCGCGTTCAGGGGCCGACCGCACCGCGCGCCGGGCGGCCTGGAGCCGGTACCAGACCGAGACCAGCTGCTGGGTGACCCCGTCGTGGATCTCGGTCGCCACCCGACGGCGCTCCTCCTCCTGCGCCTCGATCGTCCGCCGCATGAGGTCCTCGAGCGCCCGCTCCTTCTCGGCCAGGCGCGCGAAGAGGCTCGTGTGCTCGATGGCCCCCGCGACGAGGGACGCGGTCAGCCGGAGGAACCCCACGTCCTGCTCGGAGAACGCGTGGGCCCGCCGGGAGTGGACGTTGAACACGCCGATCAGCCCGCCCGTCGGGGAGACGATGGGGACCGACAAGAGCGAGGTGAAGAGCTCGCCGCGGAGCTCGGGGATGTACTTGTACCGGGGGTCCGCCCACTTGTCCTCGGGGATCACGACGATGTCGCGGTGGGCGGCCACCCACCCCGCCACGCCCTCCTCGAGCCGGAGGCGGACCCTCCCCACCGCCTCCTCGAACCCGGCGGACGCCGCCCGCAGCACCAGGCACTGCCCCTCCTCGTCCCAGAGGTGCAGGAAGCAGACATCACCCCCCGTCGCCTCGGTCACGAGGTCGACCGAGGCCCGCAGGACCGCGTCCAGGTCCACGCTCGAGGTGATGGCCTCGATGGCCCGGCGCAGGAGCCGGTTCTCCGCTTCGATCGAGTGCATCGCCCGTTCGCCTTAGGGGGAGGCGATGGTACCGGAGGACGGTCCGGGCGAGCGAGGCCCAGAACCCGCGCCAGCCGCGCGGCCCGCTCCATGAGCTCCCGCGTCTCGAGCATCGCCCGCTCGAGCTGCCACGCTCACGAGGGGCGCCGACCTGCCACCATCCGTCTCGGAACGGGAAGGAGGTGCCATGCCACCGCTGCCGCTCAAGTGGGACGAGTTCGACTACCTCCCGGTGGTGCTCCAGGACGCTTCCACGGGTCGAGCCCTCATGATCCAGTACATGACCCGGGAGGGCTTCGAGCTCACCGTGAAGGACCGCTCCACCTGGCTCTGGAGCCGCTCCCGCCGCACGTTCTGGCTCGCGGGGCGGACGGGCGGCGGGTACGAGGTGCTCGACCTGCGGGGCAACTGCATGGGCGACAGCCTCCTCGCCGTGGTCGACGCCGCCGGGCGAGCCGTCTGCCACCTGGGCAACCCCACGTGCTTCTCGAACCGGCTCCTGCCCTCAGGGTGAGGGGCGGCCCGCCGCGGTCGGTCCCTCGGCGGCCGCGGCCGGGTACGGGACCGAGTCCCCCGGTGCTTCGAGCGCAGGCCCCCTGCGGCCCTCGCCCTCGGCCGGCATCCCGCACAGGTCCGCGCCTGCGCGCGATGCCGGAGGGTCGTCGTGGCCCGGGGGAGCGGCTGACCCGCTCTCCCCAAGGGCTCAGGGTCAGATCGCGCTCTCCCAGAGCCCCAGTGTGTTCCCCTCGGGGTCCTCGAAGTAGGCGAACCATCCCATGTTCGGGACCTCCGTGCGGGGCGTGACCACGCGGCCGCCACCGGCCTCGATCTCCTCCAGGGCCGCGTCGATCGCCTCCACCGCGATCGTGATCACCGGGTGCGGGACGTCGGTCGAGCGCCGCATCAGACCGCCGTTGATGGCCCCGGGCTCCGTGGGCATCTGCCGCTCATCGACGGGCACCGTACGAGCGATCGTGTAGGTGCCGCCGGGCATCTCGAGATCCTGCAGTTCCCACCCGAAGACCGAGCCGTAGAACGCTTTGGCCCTCACCACGTCGTCCGCCGGGATCTCGAAGTGCACCACCCTGTCCATCACCGACCTCCCCCCTCCGGGCCGACCCCCACCCTATCGCCCGTGCGCGACGGCCGCACCTCTCGACCGGAAGGGATGGCGTCGAGGGCGACCGTGCGAGGTGGAGGGGGCTCTCGGCGTTCACCCCAGGGCGGCCTCGATCTCGTCGAGGTGCTCGCGTCGGTGGGTCGCCCGCAGCGGGTTGATCGGGCTGTCGGGGTCGTTCGGCCACACCCGCTCGGGCGGAAGCGCCGCCACCGCCGCGTCGGTCTCCTCGGCGATGGCCACGGCCAGCCGGGCGTCCTCCGTCACCGGGATGGCACGGATCAGGGGCCGGGAGGCGTCGTTGATCCAGTCCACGTCCTCCGGCTCGACGTCGGACGGCGTGAACGGCTCGCCCCGCTCGAGCTTCCGGGCCAGGGCCAGGGCCCTCCCGTCCCAGAAGGCGACGTGCCCCAGCACCCCGGCCACCGTTCAGTGCGGGTTCACCGGCCTGCGGAGCTCCTCCTCCCCGAGCCGGGCCACCAGGGAGCGCATCCGCGCCAGCTCCCGGGCGTTCTCCCCGACGTAGGACCGATCCGCCGCCACCGCCCTCCCCTACCGGCCCTGCGCGGTCCGCGCGATCAGGCCGGCCAGGAGGGCCGTGCGGGGCACGACCGACGTGAGGTCGAGCCACTCCGCGGGGGAATGGTCGTCGCCGCCCACCGGGCCCAGGCCGTCGAGCGTCGGCACGCCGGCCGCCGCGGTCGTGTTCGCGTCCGAGGCGCCACCGGTCGCGGCGTCGCGGAGCTCGAAGCCCAGCTCCCGGGCGACCCCCTTCGCCACCTCCACGAGCCGCGCGGTGCCCTCGGTCCTCTCCATCGGGCGGTGCCAGCCGTAGCCCTCGACCCGGACCGTCACGTCGGGGACCACGGTCTCGCCGCAGAGCCGGCGGATCTCCTCCTCCGCCGCCGCCAGGGTCTCCTCCGCCGGAGAGCGCAGGTCGACGTGGAGCTCGCACCGCTCGGGGACCACGTTGGTCCGGGTCCCGCCGCGGATCACCCCGACGTTCACCGTGACCCCGGGCCACCGCCCGTTCAGCGCCTGGAGGGCCACGACCTTGTGGGCAGCCTCCAGGATCGCGCTCCGCCCCTTCTCCGGCTCCACGCCGGCGTGCGCCGCCCGCCCCAGGACCTCGATCCGGAAGTCGGTCACGCCCTTGCGGGCCGAGACGATGTCGCCGTTCGCCCGCGCGCTCTCCAGCACGAAGGCCGCGTCGGCCTCGGTCCGCGCGAGCTCGGCGATGGTCGCACGCGAGAACGGCGAGCCGATCTCCTCGTCGGGGTTGCAGACGTAGGTGATCCGCCCGAAGCCGTCGAAGCCGAGCTCCCGGAGCGCCTCGACCGCGAAGAACCCGGCCAGCAGCCCGCCCTTCATGTCCGAGACCCCCGGGCCGCGGGCGATCCCGTCCTCGACCGTGAACGGGCGCTGGGCCGCGGTTCCCGGGTCGAACACCGTGTCCATGTGGCCGATCATGAGGATCCGGGCGCCGCCCGACCCCTCGAGCCGCCCGACCAGGAGGTCGCCGAGCAGCGGCTCGCCCTCCGCCGGCCGGTGCGGGATCCGGTCCACCTTCCACCCGCCCTCCTCGAACCGGCGCTGGCAGCGGTCGGCGACCGCGTTGACGCCCTCCGGGGTGAAGGAGCCGGAGTCGATGTCCACGAGCTCCCGGAGCGCCTCGACGTACTCGTCGAACCGGCGTTCCAGGACACGGGCGAGCTCCCGGGGATCCACGGCGGGGAGTATACGGATGCCCCGCTCCGCCTCCGCGGCGCGGCGAGCCCGCCCGGTCAGGTCCTCCCCCGATAGCGCGCGATCGCGAGCGGCGCGAACACCGCCTGGATGGCGGCGAGCCAGAGGAGGGACCGCGCCAGGGGACCCCCGACCGGTCCGCCGAGCATGAGCCCGCGCGTGGCGTCGATCACCTGGGTGATCGGGTTCACCTCGGCGAAGGCCCGGAGCCAACCGGGCATCGTCTCGGGGGCGGCGAACGCGGAACTCGCGAACGTGAGGGGGAGGATGACCATGAACCCCCAGGTGTTCACGGCCTCCGGGCTCCCGGCCGAGACGCCGATGAACGCCATCGGCCAGCACATCGTGACCCCGAACGCCGTGACGAGCGCGAACGCGCCCAACGCCCCGGCCGGGCCGCCGCCGAAGCGGAACCCGAGCAGCACGCCGAACAGGGTGAGGACCGCGATCCCCCAGATCACCCGCACGGCGTCCGCCGCGATCCTCCCTCCGATCACCGCCGACCTCGCCATGGGCAGCGAGCGGAACCGGTCGATCAGCCCCTGCTGGAAGTCCTTGTGGAGGCCGAGGGCCGTGGTGAACGGCGTGAAGGCCGTGCCCTGGACCAGGATGCCAGGGAGCGCGAACCGCAGGTACTCGCGGCTCGACCCCGCGATGGCCCCGCCGAACACGTACACGAACAGCACGAGGAACATCAGGGGCTGGATCGTCATCCCCACGAGCTGCTCGGGATCCGAGCGGATATGGAGGAGGTTCCTCCGCGCGATCGTGAGCGTGTTCCGCAGGACGCCCGCCCCTTGCGCTGCGGCCGCGGCGGTCATCGGCGCCTCCCCTCCGAGCCCCCCCGGGCTCCCTCGTCTTCGCCCTCCTCCGCCAGGTGGCCGGTGAGCGCGAGGAACACCTCGTCCAGGCTCGGGCTCCGGAGGGAGATCTCCTCGACCGCGATGCCGGCGTCGTCGAGCCGACGGATGGCCTGCCCGAGGACCGAGTGATCGGTCACCGGCACGGCCACGAGCTGCCCGTCGGCGTGGACGCCGTCGGCCCCCCGCGCGTAGGCCTCGAGGATCGCGCGGGTGGCGCCCAGGTCCGCGGGGTCGGCTGGCCGGGCCTGGAGGACCTGGCCCCCGATCCGGGACTTGAGGTGCAGGGGGGTGCCGGCCGCGATCACCCGGCCGTGGTCGATCACGACGACCTCCTCCGCCAACCGGTCCGCCTCCTCCAGGTATTGGGTGGTGAGGAGCACGGTGGTCCCGTCGGCGACGAGCCCCCGGATCATGCCCCAGAGCTCCAGTCGGCTGCGCGGGTCGAGCCCCGTGGTCGGCTCGTCGAGGTAGAGGAAGCGGGGCCGACCCACGAGGCTCGCCGCCAGGTCCAACCGGCGCCGCATGCCCCCGGAGTAGGTCTTCACCAGCTTCCCGGCGGCCTCCGCGAGCCCGAAGGCCTCGAGCAGCTCGTCGGCGCGCCGGCGCGCCTCCGCCCCCCGCATCCCGAGGAGCCGGCCGAGCATCGAGAGGTTCTCCCGCCCCGAGAGCAGCTCGTCCACCGCCGCGTACTGGCCGGTGAGCCCGATCAGTCCCCGGACCCGATCGGCGTCCCGGACCACGTCGTGCCCGCCCACCCACGCCCGACCCCGGTCGGGCCGGAGGAGGGTCGAGAGCACCCGGATCGTCGTGGTCTTGCCCGCGCCGTTGGGGCCGAGCAGGCCGAACACGGTGCCCTCCCGGACCGACAG
>DATMBJ010000085.1:0-17976 GCA_035559315.1 Actinomycetota bacterium | reverse complement strand
GGGAGGCGGGTGCGGGCCCACACCGAGACCCGGCGGCACGCCCGTCGTCGACCTCGATCGGACCGTCCACCCGGCCCCAGCGTCGGGACGGACCGACACGTCCAGCTCCCCGATTTGACCTCTCGCCCATAGGCTGCTCAGGCCAGCCGCACGGGGTCGAACCCCCGGGCCTCGAGCGCGGCCTGCGCGCCGTCGGCGGCGGCCGCCCCGACCGTGAGGTGGACCATCCCCCTGCCGCCCTCGGGCGAGTGGACGATCTGGAGGTCCTCGATGTTGACGCCGGCCCCACCCAGGGTGGCGGTCAGCTCCGCGAGCACGCCCGGACGGTCGGGGACGGGGACCTGGAGGACCGCCACCCCGGCCCGGACCTGCGGCTTCGCCGAGAGCGAGAGCCTGGCCCGCTTCGCCTCCTCGAAGGCTCGCTCGACCTCCGGCCCGCGGCCCTGGACCACGAGCTCGCGCAGGAACCGGAGCCGCTCCCGGTAGAGGTCGATGGCCTCGGCGATCGCGTCGCGGTTGGCGAGGAGGATCGAGCTCCAGAGGGCGGGGTTCGAGGCGGCCAGCCGCGTGAGGTCCCGGAAACCGCCCGCGGCGAGGAGCAGGATCTGCGGCTCGTCGGCCTCCTCGGCGGCCGCGAGGCCCATGAGAGCGGTGGACGCGACCTGTGGGAGATGGCTCACGACCGCCACGAGCCGGTCGTGGCGAGCCGCCTCCATCTCGACCGGCTGCGCGCCCAGCCGGCCCACGAGTGCGCGTACCCGGGCCAGGGCCCCGGGGTCCGTCCGGGCGGTGGGGGTGAGCACCCACACGATCCCGTCCAGCACCGACGCCGACGCGTGGTCGGGGCCCGACCGCTCGGAGCCCCCCATCGGGTGGCCGCCCACGAACCGGGCGGCGCCGTCCCCCGCCAGGCGCTCGACCCCCCGGACCACGCCCGCCTTCACGCTGCCCGCGTCGGTCACGACGGCGTCGGGCGAGGCGGCGAGCGCTCGGGCCGCCGTCTCGGCGATCGCCGGCAACGGCGTGCAGACCAGCACCACGTCCGCCCCGGACACGCAGTCCTCCAGGGATGCCGCCGCCTCGAAGCCCGCCTGCGCGCCGGCGCGGCCGAGGACCACGGGGTCCGTGTCGTAGGCCCGCACGGAGATCCCCGCCCGCGCAGCGGCCATCGCCGCCGACGTCCCGATGAGGCCGGTGCCGACGATGGCGAGGCGCGTCGGTCCTGGGTCGTCCGCGACCTGAGAATCGACCGGGGCGGCCTCCGCCGGCCGCGGCCACCGGCCGAGCGACCCGGTCCCGCCCCGGCCGGGCGATCCGGTCCCACCCCCGCTCATGTGTCCACCTCGTCGAGATCGTCCCGGAGCGACTCGGCGCCGTCGAGGTAGACGTGCTCGATCTCGCCGAGCGGCCGCTCGGAGTGGAAGTGCATCAGGACCCTGATCACACGGGGCATCGACCCTTCCACGGGGATCTCCCTGGCGCAGAGGAGCGGCACCTTCCCGAGACCCATGCGCCGCGCCGCCTCCGCGGGGAAGGCCGAGCGAAGATCCTCCGTCGCGGTGAAGAGGACGCTCACCAGGTCCTCCCGCTCGACCCCGTTCCGCTCGATCATCGCCGAGAGCAGCCGCTCGGTGGCCTCCAGCAGGACCTCCGCTCGGTCCTCCGCGACCACGATCGCCCCCCGCGCGGCGCGCACCCGCATCCGTCCTCCTTCCCTGCTCCGACCGCCGACCGGCCCGGGGCCGGCGAGGGCACAGGCTACAGGCCCGCCGCGCGGTAGAGGGCCCGGACCTCGCCGGGCGTGAGGGGCCGCACCTGGCCAGGCCGGAGCCGCCCCAGCCGGACCGGGCCGACCCGGAGCCGGACCAGGCGACGGACCGGGAACCCGAGCGCCTCGAGCATCCGCCGCACCTCGCGTTTGCGGCCCTCCACCATCACGACCCGGAGCGCACCGCGGCCGGGTCGGCGGCCGACCACCCGCGCCGACACGGCGCGGGCCACGCCGTCCTCGAGCTCGACGCCCCGCTCGAGGGCGCGGGCCGTTCGCTCGGTCGGCTCCCCCTCCACCTCGACCAGGTACTCCTTCTCCACCCCGTACCTCGGGTGCATCACCCGGTTGGCGAGCTCGCCGTCGTTCGTGAGGAGCAGGAGACCCTCCGAGTCTCGGTCCAGGCGGCCGACGGGGTAGACCCGGGGGCCTGGCGGGAGGAGGCCTCGCAGATCCGGTCGACCCCGGGGGTCCCGGAGCGTCGTCACGACCCCGGCGGGCTTGTGCAACGCGAAGTATCTCACGTTCGGATCGAGGTTCACCCTCGAACCATCGACCTCGACCACGTCCCGCGATGGATCGACCCTGTCCCCGAGGCGGGCCACCCTCCCGTTCACGGTGACCCTCCCCCGGGCGATCAGCTCCTCGCAGGCTCGACGGGAGCCGAAACCCGCCCGCGCGAGGACCTTCTGGAGCCGCTCCTCGCCCACTCGGCCCTCCTGGGGAGGGGCTCATTCCCCCGCCGTCCCCGGGCCCTCCCCGTCGGCGCCGTCCCCCCCGTCGTCCGCGGCCTGGTCCACCCCCTCGTCCGCCGCGGCGTCGGCCCCCAGCAGCGGGGCCAGGGAGGGGAGCGCGGCGAGCGACGGGAGCCCGAGCCGCTCGAGGAAGGCCGGGGTGGTCCCGTACAGGACCGGGCGGCCGGGCGCGTCGTCCCTCCCGACCTCCTGGATGAGCCCCCGATCCACGAGCGCCCGGAGGACGCCGTCCGAGTTCACCCCGCGGATGGCGGAGACCTGGTGGCGGGTGACCGGCTGCTTGTACGCGACGATCGCGAGGGTCTCGAGGGCCGCCCTCGTGAGCCTGGCCTGGCGGGCCGAGAGCACGAACCGCTCGACGATCGGCGCGACGTCCGGGTGCGTCGCGAGCCGCCATCCGCCCGCCACGTTGCGGAGCACGAGGCCCGCCCCCCGCTCCTCGTACTCCCGGGCCAGGGCGTCGCAGAGCTCCTCCGCCCTCCGCCGATCGACGTCGAGGGCCTGCGCCAGCACCGCGGCGGGGATCGGCTCGTCCGACACGAACAGGAGCGCCTCGATGGCGCGCGCGAGGTCGCGGTCGGAGGGACCTTCGTAGGTTCGACCCTCGACGTTCACGCGACGTCCACCCCCACGAAGGTCCTCACCGCGCGTGCCCCTCCACCGAGGGTCCACGCCCTCGGCGATCGCACCCTCTGCCAGGGGAGGACCTCAAGCTCGCCATCCCACCTCGATCTCCCCGAACGTCTCCGCCTGCGAAAGCTCAACCTTCCCCTCACGGTGTAGTTCGAGGAGCGCGAGGAACCTCACGACCACGTGGATCCGCTCCACGCAGTCGGCCACCAGCTCGCGGAACCGAGCGCGCCCCAGCCGGGCGAGCCGCTCCTCGACCGCCTGGATGGCTTCGGCGATCGTCACGCGCACCGGGGTCACGTGGGAGAGGTCGAGCACGGGTCGCGGCCGCAGCAGCGCGGCCGCGACCCGGGCCAGGTCGTCGGCTCCGACCCCAGCGAGGACATCCGGGTACAGGTGGGCGAACCCCTCCCCCGGCCCGACGTCCCGGGTGAAATACTCCGCCTCGGCCTCGATGCGCTGCCCGAGCCACCGGGCGACGCGGCGGAACGCCTGGAGCTCCAGGCTCCGCGCGTACGCGAGGTCCGGCGATCCGCCGAGGAGATCCTCCTCGTCGAGCTCCTCCGGCCGAGGCAGGAGCCGGCCGACCTTGAGCTCCAGGAGCACCGCGCAGACCGCGAGGAACCAGGTGGCCTCCTCGAGGCTCCACCGGTCCGCCTCCCGCGCGTGCTCGAGGAACCGGTCCGTGACCCGGGCGATCGGCACGTCGCAGACGTCGACCTTCTGCTCGAGGATCAGGTCGGCGAGCAGCCGGAACGGCCCGCTCCACACCGGCAGTTCGACCGTGAAGCCGCCGGGAGGCGTGGGCCCGGTCATGCGAACCGCATCGCGTCGCGGACCGCCTTCATCGTGTCCTCCACGATCGGGCGGACGCGGGCGCGGCCCGCGGCCAGGACCTCGTCCGCGATCCCGGGGTTCGCCTCGAGCTCGGCCCGCCGCTCGCGGAACGGCCGGAAGTACTCGATGATGCGGTCGGCCAGGTTCCCCTTGCACTCCACGCAGCCCAGGGCGCCGCTCCGGCAGTTCTCCTCGGTCCAGGCCAGGATGTCCTGGGAGAAGAGCCGGTGGAGCGCGAAGATCGGGCAGATCTCGGGCCGCCCCGGGTCGCCCCGGCGGATCTTCTTCGGGTCGGTGATGAAGCTCCGGACCCTCGCGCGGATCGCCTCCTCGTCGTCCCGGACCCAGATCGCGTTGTCGAAGGACTTCGACATCTTGCGGCCGTCCGAGCCGGGCACGAGGGGCGACGGCGACAGCAGGGCCTGGGGCTCGACCAGCACCTCCCCGTAGAGGCGGTTGAACCGGCGCACGATCTCCCGCGCGAGCTCGAGGTGGGGGACCTGGTCCTCCCCGACCGGGACCAGCTCCCCCTTCACGATCACGATGTCCACGGTCTGGAGGAGCGGGTAGCCGAGGAGGCCGTAGCTCGCGCTCTCCCGCTCGGAGAGGTCCCGCAGCCGCTCCTTGTACGTCGGCACCCGCTCCAGCCACCCGAGCGGCGTGATCATCCCGAGCAGGAGCGTGAGCTCCGCGACCTCCGGCACGTCGGACTGCCGGTAGAGCGTGGCCTTGTTCGGGTCGATCCCCGCCGCCAGGAGGTCGAGGACCAGCTCCCGGACGAACCCGGGGAGCTCGGCGGTGCGGTCGTAGTGGGTCGTGAGCATGTGCCAGTCGGCGATGAAGTAGAACGCCTCGTGCTCGTCCTGGAGGCGGACCATGTTGAGCACGTTCCCGAACCAGTGCCCGACGTGCATCGGGCCCGTGGGTCGGTAGCCGGTGAGCACCCTGGCCTTGCGCCCCGCCGGGCGCGAGGGTGGGGACGGAGCGGGGGTGGGCGTCTCGATGCCCGCGATGATAGCGCGGCCCCGGCCCCGCCCCGGGGAGCCGGAGACCGGCGGCGGTGGACTCAGCAGGGGACCCCGGCCACGACGCGGCAGACGAGGTTCGAGAGCCCCTGGACGATCCCGAGGAGCGGCCCCGCGAGGAGGAAGAACACGAGGAGGACGAAGAGCGGCAGGTACTCCCCGAGGTTCTCGTAGGTATGGCGCGCGCGAGGGGGCAGCACGCGGGCCAGGAGGTGGGCCCCGTCGAGGCCCGGGATCGGCATCAGGTGGAAGACGAAGAACACGACGTTCGTGTAGAGCGCGATCGCGGTGGCCCGGGCCGCCTCCGGCGGCATCGGGATCCGCACGAGCACGCCGATCACCACGGCGAGGGCCAGGTTGGCGAGGGGCCCCGCGAGCGCCACCCAGGCGGCGTCGCGTTCGCCGCGCCGCAGCCACGAGGGCTCGAGCGGCATCGGTTTCGCGTAGGCGAACGGCGGGGGCTGGTACCCGGCGCCGGACGCCCACAGGATCACGATCAGCCCCGGGAGGATCAGCGACCCGAGCGGGTCGAGCTTCGGGCGGGGGTCGAGGCGGAGCCAGCCGAAGCGGCGCGGGCTCCCGTCACCGAGCCGGTCGGCGACCAGGGCGCGGACGTGCTCCCGGAGCAGCAGGGCCACGCCGATCGACCCCGCCAGCTCGAGCGCCAGGAGGAGCCGATCCATCAGCCGAACCACCCGTGCACGAGGGGGGGCGGCGCGACCGGGCCGTCGGAGAGCCTGAGCGCCCCCAGCACCCGACGGGCCGCGGCCCGCGCGGCGTCCTCGTCGCGCGCGTGCACCTCCCCCACCGGCTCGCCCCGCTCCACCCGGTCCCCCACCTTGGGGTGGAACACGATGCCCACCGCGGGATCCACCGGGTCCCCCTTCCGCCGTCGGCCGGCGCCCAGGTCCACGCTGGCCCGGCCGATCTCCTCCGCCTCGACCGCCGCCAGCGTCCCCGACGCCTCGGCCTCGATCGGCAGCACGACGGGCGCCCGGGGCAGCACGGCCCAGGGGTCGTCGGCCACCCTGGGGTCGCCGCCCTGGGCCGCGACCATCCGTCGGAACCGTTCGAGCGCGGCGCCTTCGGCCAGCGCCCGCTCGGCGCGGGACCGGGCGTCCTCGGGGGAGGAACCCTCCAGGCGGACCAGGGCCTCGGTCGCGAAGGCCATGACCAGCTCGAGCAGCCTGCCGCCGGAGCGTCCGCTCAGGAGCTCGACGGCCTCGGCCACGTCGAGGGCGTTCCCCACGGCCCGGCCCAGCGGCTGGGACATGTCGGTCACGGCCGCCCGGGCCCGGCGGCCGAACCCCGCGGCCAGATCCATGCACGCCCGGGCCAGGGCCACGGCGTCGTCCACGGTCTTCATGAACGCTCCGCTCCCCGCCTTCACGTCCAGGAGGATCAGGTCGCTCCCCACGGCCAGCTTCTTGGACATAACGCTCGCCGCGATCAAGGGGATCGACGGGACCGTGGCCGTGGCGTCGCGCAGCGCGTAGAGAGCGCCGTCCGCCGGCACCAGGTCGGGGCTCTGGGCCGCCACGGCGCACCCGACCTCGGCGACCTGCCGCTCCAGCTCCTCGGGCCCGAGGTCGGTCCGGAGACCCGGGATCGACTCGAGCTTGTCCAGGGTTCCCCCCGTGTGCCCGAGCCCCCGCCCGGAGAGCTTGGCGACCCGCAGGCCCAGGGCGGCTGCCAGGGGCGCGAACACGAGCGTCACCCCGTCCGCGACGCCCCCCGTCGAGTGCTTGTCCACCTTCGGTCCGGGCACGCCGTCCAGCGGGAGCGTCCGGCCCGATCTGATCATGGCCCGGGTGAGGGCCCGGGTCTCCTCCGCGTCCAGTCCCCGGATGAAGGCCGCCATGAGGAACGCCGCCGCCAGGTAGTCGGGGACCTCGCCCCTCGCGTATCCCAGGACGAACGCCTCGAGCTCATCGGGAGGGAGGGGCCTGCCGTCCCGCTTCGCGGCCACGACATCCCTGGGATCCCTGGGCATCGCGCTCATGAGCGTCGTGACCTCCAGCGGACCGGAAGCTCCACCTCAAGTCGAGGGTGCCTCTTGGGCCGACCCCCATCGGTGCTCATCGCTCCACCTCCACCCCAACGATCGGCCCGGTGCGCGTTCACGTCCCCATCTCCCGCGCGAAGCTCTCCCCCGCCAGGCCGTCGGCACGGGCGCCGAAGAGCTCGGCGAGGGTGGCCCCGAGGTCCGCGAACGAGCCGCGGAGGCCGAGGTCGTACGGGCCCCCGCGGAGCCCGCCCACCAGGATCGGGACGAGTTCCCTCGAGTGGTCCGTCGAGGGCGTGGTCGGGTCGCAGCCGTGGTCCCCCGTGAGGAACAGCAGCCCTCCGTCGAGCGCGTCCAGGAGCTCGGGGATCCGGCGGTCCAGGGCCTCCACGCAGCGCGCGTACCCCTGGGGGTCGTTCCGGTGCCCGTACTTCGAGTCGAGATCCACGAGGTTCGTGAACACGAGCGCCGGGCCGGGGCGGGCGAGGAGCTCCAACGAGAGGTCGATCCCGTGGTCGTCCGAGTCCGAGTACCGGCCCTCGGTGATGCCCTGGCCGGCGAAGATGTCCTGGATCTTCCCGATCCCGTACACGGCGACCCCGGCCTCGATCAAGCGGTCGAGCACCGTGGGCCCGGGGGGTGGCACGGAGAAGTCACGCCGCCTGGGGGTGCGCACGAAGGCGCCGGGACGGCCGACGAAGGGACGGGCGATCACGCGCCCCACGTTGTGAGGGCCGGTGAGGATCCGCCGGGCGATCCGGCACCACTCGTAGAGCGTCGGGACGGGGACGACCTCCTCGTGGCAGGCGATCTGGAACACGGAGTCGGCGCTCGTGTAGACGATCGGCCGCCCCGTGCGCAGGTGCTCCTCACCGAGCTCCTGGATGATCTCGGTGCCCGAGGCCGGCCGGTTCCCCAGGACCTTCCGTCCGATCGCCCGTTCGAACGGCCGGATCACCTCCTCGGGGAACCCCTGGGGATAGACCGGGAAGGGACGCTCGAGGACGATCCCCATCATCTCCCAGTGCCCGGTCGTGGTGTCCTTGCCGGCGGAGCGTTCCCGCGCCCGCCCGTGCGCGGTGCCCGGATCGGCGCGGGGCGGCACGCCGACGATCTCGGTGAGGAGGCCGAGGCCGAGGGCGCCGAGGTTCGGCGCGCTGATCCCGCCCACGGCCCGCGCGCAGTTGCCCAGGGTGTTCGACCCCTCGTCCCCGTAGGCCGCCGCGTCGGGCGCCCCGCCGACGCCGAACGAGTCGCACACCACGAGGAGCGCCTTCGGGATCCTCGCCTCGCTCACCCTCCGTCCCCCGGGCCCTGGCCCTAGCGCGCCATGCCCTTCCGCTTGCAGTCGATGCAGAGCAGCGCCCAGGGGATCGCCTCGAGCCGCTCCACCGAGATCGGCCGTCCGCAGCTCTCGCAGGTCCCGTAGGTCCCGAGCTCCATCTTCGTGAGGGCCCGCTCGACGTCCCGGAGGTTCGAGCGGAGCGCGCGGATCACCGAGAGCAACCGCGACCGCTCCGCGGTGCTGTGGGCGCTGTCCGAGAACCCGCGCTCGATGTCGAGCTGCACCTCGTCGGAATCCGGGTCCGCGCCGTGCTCGGAGATCTCCTTCCGGAGGTTCTCGCGCTGCTCCTCGAGCGCGGACCGGAGCCGGGACAGCGTGGCCTCATCCAGCACCTTCATCACCTCCCGCCGGCCGTGGTCGGCCGTCGTGCCCTCGGATGCGTGGTCAGGTACACCTCGCGGAGGTGCTCCCGGGTCACGAGCGTGTAGACCTGGGTGGTGGCCACGCTCGCGTGGCCCAGGAGCTCCTGCACCACCCGGACGTCGGCCCCGCCCTCCAGGAGGTGGGTCGCGAAGGAGTGGCGCAGCGTGTGCGGCGTCACCCGCACGTCGATGCCGGCGGCCCGTGCCCGCCGGGCCAGGATCCGGGCGCAGCCCTGTCGCGTGAGGCGGCCGCCCCGGCGGTTCAGGAACAGCGCGCCGCGCGAGCGCGCCGAGGCGAGGGCCGGCCGGCCGGCCGAGAGGTAGCGGGCCAGGGCGTCCCGGGCAGCCCGGCCGAGCGGGACCTCCCGCTCCCTCCCGCCCTTCCCCAGGACCCGGACGGTCCCCTCCTCGAGGTCGAGGTCGTCCACGTCCAGCCCCACGAGCTCCGAGATGCGCAGCCCGGAGCCGTAGAGGACCTCCAGCATCGCCCGGTCCCGGAGGCCCGCGGGGCTCGGGTCGTGGGGCCCGTCGAGGAGCCGGGCGGCCTGCTCCACGGAGATCGGCCTGGGGAGCGACCGCGGGAGCTTGGGCCGGACCACGCCCGCGCTCGGGTCGTCGCCGGCCAGGCCCTCGCGGACCAGGAACCGGTGGAAGGCTCGCACCGCGGAGAGGGCCCGGGCGACGCTCGAGGCCCGGTAGCGCCGACCGTCCCGGTGGACGGCGGCCGACAGGTGGGCGACGAACCCTCGCACGTCGTCGGCGGCCGGGAGCGCCCCGTCCCGCACCCCCCGTCGGAGCAGGAACGCCCGGTAGCGCGCCAGGTCCCGCCGGTACGCCTCGAGCGTGTTGACCGCGAGCCCCCGCTCCGCCCGGAGGTGGTCGAGGAAGCGTTCGATCTGCTGCGCCAGGGGGTCCCTCGGCACGGGTCCGTCCTCGGGTCCGGGCTCAGGGCGCCCCGGGGATCATCTGGGCCAGCGGGGTGCCGGGCAGGCCGTGGGCCTCGGCGACCGCCGCGTTCGTGAGCTCGCCGCCGTAGGTGTTCACGCCCCGGGCCAGGGCGGGGTCCGCCCGGACCGCGTCCTCCAGGCCCCGGGAGGCAATCTCCATCACGTACGGCAGCGTGACGTTGGCGAGCGCGTAGGTGGACGTGTTCGGGACCGCCCCGGGCATGTTCCCCACGCAGTAGTGGACCACGCCGTGGACGACGAACGTCGGGTCCGAATGGGTCGTCATGCGGGACGTCTCGACGCAGCCCCCCTGGTCGATCGCGATGTCGATCACGACCGACCCGGGCCGCATCGACGCCACCATCTCCTCGGTCACGAGGACCGGCGCCCTGGCCCCGGGGACGAGCACGCTCCCGATCACGACGTCGGCCTCCCGGACCCGCTGCTCCAGCGTGAGCCGGTCGGACATCAGCGTCACGATCCTGCCCTTGTGGATCTGGTCGATGAACCGGAGCTTGTCCAGGTTCTTGTCCACCACGACGACCTCGGCCTCCATCCCCGCCGCGATCCAGGCCGCGTTGGAGCCGGCCATCCCCGCGCCGAGGACCAGCACCTTGGCCGGCCGGACGCCGGAGACCCCGCCCAGGAGGATCCCTCGCCCCCCGTGCTCCTTCTCGAGGAACCGGGCCGCGACGTGGGGCGCCATCCGCCCCGCGATCTCGCTCATCGGCGCGAGCAGGGGCAGGCGCCCGTCGGGGAGCTGGACGGTCTCGTAGGCCACGGCGGAGACCTTCCGCTCGAGGAGGGCCTGGGTGAGCTCGCGGCTCGCCGCCAGGTGCAGGTAGGTGAACAGGATCTGCCCTTCCCGCATGGAGGCGTACTCGGACGGCTGCGGCTCCTTCACCTTGAGGACCAGATCGGCCTGTCGCCAGATGTCGTCGGCCGATGCCACGAACTCCGCGCCGGCCCGCTTGTACCGCTCGGCAGGCAGGTTCGAGCCGTCCGGAGCCCCCTCCTGGATCAGGACGGCGTGCCCCGCGTCGACGAGCTCCCTCGCGCCCTCCGGGGTGAGGGCCACCCGGTACTCGTCGTCCTTGATCTCCTTCGGAACCCCGATGATCACACCCCGACCTCCGGGATCGACACCCCGAAGCCTACCTGACGGCGGCCCGGCGGATACGGAGCGCCGAACGCCCGTTCAGCGGGAGCCGGCCTCCGCCGCGAAGAGCCGCCACCTCCCCGGGACCCCCTTCAGCGCGTGCTCGCCGCGGTCGGCGAAGACGAGCCCGGAGCCCACGACCAGGTCGCGCACGGTGCTGGACACGAGCACCTCGCCGGGCCCCGCCAGCGCCGCGATCCGGGCCGCGAGGTGGACGGCGAGACCGCGGACCGCGGGACCGACCAGCTCCACCTCGCCGGTGTGCACGCCGGCTCGGAGCTCGATGCCCAGGTCCTCCCGGACGCGGCGCACGGCCTCCGTGGCGCACCGGACGGCCCGCGCCGGCCCGTCGAACGTGGCCAGGATGCCATCCCCCGCCCGATCCACCTCGCGCCCTCGGAACCGCTCCACGGCGGCGGCGAGGAGGCCGTGGTGGCGCTCCAGGATGTCCTTCCATCGCTCGTCACCCAGCCGGGCGGCCAGATCGGTCGAGCCGACCACGTCGGTGAACAGGAGGGTCACGAGCGCCCGGTCGGGATCGGGGCCCCGCCGCACGCCCGTGAGGAACGCCTCGATCTCGTCGAGGATCGCGTCGGCGTCCCCGGCCCACATGAGGTGGTCGCGCCCGGGCAGCTCGACGAGCCGGGCCCCCGGGACCCGGGAGGCGATCCACCGCCCCTCCTCCACGCGGACGTCGGGGTCGTCGGTCCGGTAGACGAGGAGGGTGGGGACGCGGACCGCCGGCAGGACGTGCCGGACGTCGATCTCGGTGTTCATCCGGAGCAGCGCCGCCGCCGCGCGGGGGCTCGCCGACAGGCGGAGGTACCGGGCCAGCCCGCGCACGAACGCGGGGTCGTCGGCCATGCTCGGAGCGAGGGCCGCCGCGTAGGCCTCGCTGCCCCAGACCCGCGCCACCTCCTCGATCTCCCGGACACGCTCCTCGGGCGCCGGCGCCCAGGGGTAGTCCGGCGAGCGGACCCGCTTCGCGTAGCACCCCACGAGCACGAGGGCCGCCGTCCGCTCCGGGTAGGTGGCGGCGAACAGGACGCTCATGTTGCCTCCCTCGGAGTGGCCGAGCAGCGCGGCGCGCTCGGAGCCGACCGCATCCATCACCGCGCGGACGTCGTCCATCCGCTCCTCGAGCGTGGGCGGCCTTCCCTCGGGCACGGGGTCGGACAGCCCGGTCCCGCGCTTGTCGAACGTGATGAGCCGGGCGAAGGACGCCAGCCGCTCGAGGAACCGCGCGTACCGCGGTTCCTCCCACATCACCTCGACGTTCGAGACCCACCCGGGTACGTAGACGAGGTCGAGGGGGCCATCGCCGACCACCTGGTACGCGACGTGGACCCCCCCGCTGAGCGCGTACCGCGTCCCGGTGCTCACGGCGCCGATCGTGGCGCGGCGGCCAGCAGGATCGCAAGGGCGGTCTTGGCATCCGGCAGGCGGCCCGCCCGGGCCTCGGCCACGGCCTCCTCGAACGGGACCGCGACCACCTCCGCGACCTCGGCCTCGGGCTCCCCCACCGGCGCGGCCTCGGTCTCGGCGAGGAACAGCTCGAACCGCTCGTCGGTGAGACCCGCGGAGGAGTAGAAGCCGCCCAGCGGACGCAGGGGCCCCCGGGCTCGGTAGCCCGTCTCCTCGAGGAGCTCCCGTTCGGCGCAGGCCGCGGGGTCCTCACCTTCGTCCACGAGCCCCGCGGGGATCTCGAGCAGCTCGCCCCCGATCGCCGGGCGCTCGTGGCGGACCAGGAGCACCCGGCCGTCGGGCCGCACGGCCACCACCGCGGCCGCCCGCGGGCTCCGGGCGATCTCGTAGGTGCCGTCGGATCGGTCCACGACCTCCACGCGGAACCGTCGGCCGCGGAACACCTCGCGGGCCCGGCCGTCGTCCGCCCCGGCCGCCACGGCCCGGTCAGCCCACGACGACCGGGCGCTCGGCGCGGGAGGCGCGGTAGGCGACGGCCGCGCCGATGAAGTCCCGGAAGAGCGGGTGGGGCCGCGTGGGCCGGGACCGGAGCTCGGGGTGGAACTGCCCGGCGAGGAAGAAGGGGTGGTCGGGGAGCTCGACGATCTCCACGAGCCGGCCGTCGGGCGAGAGGCCCGAGAACACCATGCCGTGTTCGCGGAGCACGTCGTGGTACGCGGGGTTCACCTCGTAACGGTGGCGGTGGCGCTCGTAGACCACGGCCTCGCCGTAGCTCGCCGCCGCCCTGGTGCCGGGGACCAGGTGGCAGGGCTGCGCCCCCAGGCGCATGGAGCCCCCGAGGTCGGTCACGTCCTTCTGCTCGGGGAGGAGGTCGATCACGGGGTGGGGCGTCGCGGGGTCGAACTCGCTCGAGTTCGCGCCGGCCAGCCCGCAGACGTTCCGCGCGAACTCGATCACCGCGCACTGGAGACCGAGGCAGATCCCGAGGAACGGGACGCCGCGCTGGCGGGCGTACCGGATCGCCTCGACCTTGCCCTCCACGCCGCGCACCCCGAACCCCCCGGGCACGAGGACCCCGTCGGCCCCGCGGAGGACCTCCTCCGCCCCGTCCCCGGTGAGGTCGTCCGAGGCCACCCAGGCCACGTCCACCTGCACCCCGTGGTGGAACCCCCCGTGCTTGAGCGCCTCGAGGACCGAGAGGTAGGCGTCCCGGAGGTTCACGTACTTCCCGACCACCGCGATCCGCACGGGCTCCCGCGCGGAGCGGATCCGCTCGACGAGCGCCCGCCACTCGGCGAGGTCCGGCTCGTGGTCCACGCCCAGGAGCCCCGCCAGGTAGCCGTCGAGCCCCTCGCCGTGCAGGACCAGGGGAACCTCGTAGATCGACTCGGCGTCGACCGCCGAGATCACCCCCTCCATCGGGACGTCGCACAGGAGCGAGATCTTCTCCTTGAGGTTGCGCCCGATCGGCCGGTCGCTCCGGCACACGATCGCGTCCGGCTGGAGGCCGAGCGAACGGAGCTCCTTCACCGAGTGCTGCGTAGGCTTGGTCTTGAGCTCGCCGGTGGGGCCGATGAACGGCAGCAGCGAAACGTGGACGAACGCGCAGCGGCCGCGCCCGACCTCGTTGCGGAGCTGCCGGATGGCCTCGAGGAACGGGAGGGACTCGATGTCGCCGACCGTCCCCCCGACCTCGACGATCACGAGGTCGGCGTCCTCGGCCTCCGCGTGGCGGCGGATCCGTTCCTTGATCTCGTCGGTGATGTGGGGGATCACCTGGACCGTCTTGCCCAGGTAGTCGCCCCGCCGCTCCTTGGCGATCACCGCCTGGTACACGGCGCCGGTGGTCACGTTCGAGCCCCGGTGGAGGCTCTCGTCGGTGAACCGCTCGTAGTGGCCGAGGTCGAGGTCGGTCTCGGCGCCGTCGTCGAGCACGAACACCTCCCCGTGCTCGAACGGGTTCATCGTGCCGGGGTCGACGTTGATGTAGGGGTCGAGCTTCTGGAGGGTGACCTTGAGGCCGCGGGACTTGAAGAGGCGGCCCAGCGAGGCGGTGGTGATGCCCTTCCCGAGGCCGGAGGCTACGCCTCCGGTTACGAACACGTATCGCCGGGCCTTCTGCACCTCGGAAGGGCATCGTAGCAGACCCCACCGGCCCGGGTGCGGGTTCGGCTCGGGAACCGTCGGGCGGCCGATCCTCGCGGGTCGCGGACGGGGCGGCCGCCGCGAGCCAGCGCGGGCGTTCGCCGGGCTCAGTCGGGGAGCCGCCCCAGCCGATCCACCGACCGCAGGAGCGCCGACCGCTCGATCAGCGCCGAGAGCGTCACGGTCTCGGCGAGCAGGTTCAGCGCGACGACCGCGGCGGCGGCGCCCGGCACCGCCCAGGCCGGGAGCACGCCGTACAGCCCGAGCCCCGCCGCGAACCCGAGCAGGTTCGCGCCCGAGTCGCCCAGCATCGCGCGCTCCCGGAGGTCGAGGGGGAGGGCCACCGCGGCGCCCACGAGCGCCCCCAGGAGCGGCGGCAGCCGGCCGGGGCCGCCGGCCAGGGCGGCCCCCATGGCCGCCGGGAGCGACGCTTTGAGGGCGCGCCCCGGCCGGACGTCGAGGGCGTTCGCGACGTTCGCCGCCCCCGCCACGAGGACCACCCCGGCGAGCCGCGCCCACCCCGGCCGGGGATGCGCGAGGGCCACGGTGAACACGGCAGCCCCGACGATCGCGACGAGCTTCACCGCGCCCGTGCTGACCCGGCCGTCGAGCAGCGCCCGGAGGTGCCCCCGCAGGCCCCGGGGGCCCCCGGGGACGAGGTCGTCCACGAGCCCGGCCGCGAACACGACCCCGCACCCCGCGAGCGCCGCCCACCCGGCGCGTCCCACCCGCCCGACCAGCTCCGCCCCGAGCGTCCATGCCGCGGCCCCCGCCAGGACCAGGAGCCCGAGCGAGCGCGGGAGGACGACCCCCCGGTGGTTCGGCGCCGGGGCGAAGCCCCTCATCGGGCCCCGCGCGGCCCGCCGCCGAGCCCGCCACGGAGGAGGGCCCGGAGCGCGGCGGCCGCCACGTCGATCCCCTGCCGCCCGCGGTGGGCGAAGCCCCGCAGCCCGCGCCCGGTCGCGCGGTGGCGGAGCCCGTCGACCGGCACCTCGACCACCCGGAGGCCCCGCCGCGCGGCTTCGATCGTCATCGCGGTCTCCACGGCGAAGCCTCGGGCGAGGGGCCGGCAGGCCCGGAGGGCCGCGCCCGTGATGGCCCGCTGCCCGGAGAGGGGGGCGCGGACCTGGAGGCCGCCGAGGGCCCGGATCGCCCCGGCCGCGAACCGCCGGACGATCCCGAACCCTCCACCCGGCTGGGGCGGAGGAACGGCGATCGCGAGGTCGGCCCGGCCGGAGCGCACCGCCTCGAGCACCGGGCCGAGGCTCGCGGCGGTCGCGCCGAGGTCGGCGTCGGCGAACAGCCATACGTCGGCGGGCGGGAGCCGGCGGAGCGCCCCTTCGAGCGCCCTCCCCTTCCCGACGCGGCGCGGGACCCGGAGGACCGTCGCGCCGGCCCCGAGCGCGACCGCGGCCGTGCCGTCGTCGGAACCGTCGTCGACCACGACCACGTCGTCCAGGCCGCCCAGCCCGCGGAGCGCGCGGACCGTGTCCCCCACCCGGGCCGCCTCGCGGTGGGCGGCCACGAGCGCGACCGTGCGCCCGTGGCGCCCCGGCTCGCGGCCCACCTCAGGCCGCCGGGGCGGGGATCAGGGAGTCGCCGTGGACGCCGTAATGCCCCCCCCGCCCCAGGTCGATCAGCCGCTCGAGCCCGAGGACCAGCGCCGCAGCGCCCATCGCAGCGTCCAGGTCGTCCACGGTCACCACGTCCTGCCCCGAGACGCTCCCGTCCTCGCGGAGCGCGGCCACGAAACCGTACGAGCTCTCCACCCCCTCGGCCGCGGCGACCCACGCGCCCCGGCTCACCAGCGCCCGGGCGAGGGGGAGGAGGAAGGCCGAGGGAGGGAGGGAGGGATCCCCCTCGCCCCCCGCCACCACCACCACCACCTGGTCGGGCCCCCCGACCTCCCGGAGATCGGCCAGGTCGGGGCCGATCGAGGCCACGAACCCCGCCTCCAGGAGCTCCCGGAGCACGTCGGGCTCGTCGGGTCCGCTTCCCCGCCGGCTCGCGCCGATCGCGAGCCGGGTGGCGAGGGCCTGGGCCGCCAGGGCCGAGAGCTCCTCGGGAGGTGCCGCGGGGTGGCCGAGCAGGTCCGAGAGGCGCCGCTCCACCTCCGGATCCGTGGAGGCGAGCTCGGGCCGGGCCGAGAGCACCGCCACCTCGGCGGCCCCGGCCTCCGTGAGCGCCCGCCGGGCAGCGGCCAGGAGCGACGGGTCGACACCGTCCTGCGTCACCACCACGGCCTCGGTACCGAGGAGCCGGTCCTCGGTCAGGTACGGGAGGGCCTCGCCCAGGAACGCATCGAGCACCTCGACCTCACCCTGGAGGCGCTCGGCGCGACCCTGCCACTGCTCGGTCTCCCGCTCCAGCTCCCGGATCAGGCGAGGGCTGATCACCGCGGTCCCCGCGAGCACCCCGAGCGCCAACGCGAGGAGCACCGCCACGATCGAGACCAGCAGGAACCGGAACGAGATCACACCAGGCCCCGCAGCCAGAACAGCAGGTCGTCGAGGACCAGTCGGAGGTACAGGCGCACCGCGGGCGAGACCCCGGCCACGAGCACCACGGCCAGCACCGCCGAACCCACGAGCAGCACGAGGTCGCCGCGGCGGAGCCCGCTTCGGTAGAGGCGCGAGACCCCCTTGGCGTCCATCAGGATCTCCCCCACCCGCAGCCGCACGAGGAACGTGCTGGCCATCCCCTCCCGCCCCTTGTCCAGGAACTCCCGGAGGTTCCCGTGGGTCCCCACCGCCACGATGAGCTCGGCGCCCTCCTCGTGGGCGAGGAGGAACGCGAGGTCCTCGCTCGTACCGGTGGCCTCCACGACGTGGTACGGGAGCCCGAGGGCCTCGAGGCGGGCGCGGCCCGGCGCCCGGCCGTCCCGGTACGCGTGCACCACGAGCTCGGTGGGGGCGCGCCCCCGGGCGTCGGGCCGGGCCAGCTCGAGGGCCCGGTCCGACACGCTGTCCATGTCGCCCACGATCAGGTCCGGCACGTAGCCGGCGTCGAGGAGCGCGTCCGCTCCCCCGTCCACCCCGACGAGGATCGGCCGGACGTCGCGGATGTACGGCCGGAGGGCGGCGAGGTCCTCCTTGTAGCCGTACCCGCGGACCACCACGAGGACGTGGCGGCGACGGAGCTCGTGCCGGAGGGCGGGGAGCCCCATGCCGCCGAACAGCAGGTCCCGCTCGGCCTGGAGGTAGTCGAGCGTGTTCCGGGCGAAGCTCTCGAACCGCTCCCCCAGGTGCTCCCTGGCCCGTTCCATCTCGGCCAGGACGTCGTCGAGGGTCCGTCGGACCCCGACCCCCACCAGGGCGTCGTGCGCGTAGATCCGGTCCCCGTCCACGTGGACCGGATCCCCCTCCCGGACCTTCCGCAGGAGGAGCTCCCCGACGCCGTCCACCAACGGGATCCCGGCCTGGAGCAGGATCAGCGGGCCGAGGTTCGGGTAGCGCCCCGTGATGGAGGGCGCGGCGTTCACGACGGCGGCCACGCCGGCCGCCACGAGCCCCTCGGCCGACACCCGGTCGAGGTCCTCGTGGTGGATCACGGCGACGTCGCCCGGCCTGACCC
>DATMBJ010000084.1:0-13634 GCA_035559315.1 Actinomycetota bacterium | reverse complement strand
CTTCCGGTGGTGGCCCCACCGCTACCGCCAGCGGATCTGGGCGGATCGGCCGCGGCGCGACCCGGAGCTCGGCCTCACCGTCTCCCGGGTCCACGCGGAGACGGAGGTCGTCCGCGGGTCGGGGCTCGTCTGCCCGGACCCCGTGACCCTGGCCAGCGAGGTCATCACAGCGGACCCGACGATGAACGCGCTCATCAGGGTGGGGGACGGCTTCGCGTACCACGCCTCGGTCTGGGTGCACGAGGAGAACCTCGCGTGGACCCCCGGCCTGCTCCAGGTGGCGGCGCTCCTGCAGGTCTCGAACGCCGAGCGCCGGGGCTGGATGATCGCGGAGGCGCTCGGGGGCGAGCCGGCGTTCGCCGCGCACCCGGAGCGCGGCCCCCGTCCCGACCCGGACGAGCTCCTGTCCGCGCCCCGGGAGCTCCCCGGTCGGGACGATCCCTCGGCGTGGGAGGACGAGCTCCCCGGGCTCGCGGAGGAGCTCGGCGCCGCGGGGATCGATGTCGAGAGGGCGGGCTCGCGGCTGATCGTCCGGTTCCCGCAGGTCGAGCTCGGTCACCGGCTCGTCCTCGACACCGCGCCGCACCGGGCGCTCGGCTCCGGCGTGCGCCTGCGGCTCGAGCTCGACGAGCCGCCCCGCGACGGCTCGGGTGCGCTCCTGCTCCCCGTCGAGCTGAACGAGCGTGAGCTCGCCGAGGAGGTCCCGGCCCACCTCATCGGCTCGTGGGCTTCCGCGGAGCTGGGGTCCGAGCCCTACTTCAACTGCGTGATCCCGAACGTCCTCCACCGGCCGGGGGTGCTGTTCAACCTCGTGCTCTCCGCGGGCGTGCGCCTGCGGTGGGTGGCGACCGGGGAGACCTGGGGGGAGCAGCCGGTGGGCGCGCCGATCGAGGCGGAGCGGTGGGACGGGGACCCCGACGGGGACCCCCGGCCCGGCGGGGAGCCCCCGCGGGGCGTTGGGATCCGCTTCATCCTCACGCACGTCCCGACGGGCAGGCGGCTCGCGGTCTCCGGGACGACCGCCGAGATCCGCCGGGCCAAGGAGCGGGCGGAGCGCGCGGACCCGGGGGGCGCGGCCCGCGGCGAGTACCGGATCACGTACGCGCTCGTGGGGCTCCCCTCGGTCTCGCCGCACCGCTTCGAGCTCGCGTACGTGGACGGGACGTACGGCCCGATCTGCCGGGTGTGCGGGCCGGCGTGGTTCTCGCCGCACACCGACCCTGAGGACGTGAACGAGGCGATGGAGCGCTTCTAGGGCCAGGCGCGGGAGCGGAGGCCCGTTCCCCTACGGCATCAGCCCGGGAGACCCTCGAACACGTCCCGGAGGACCGGCGCGCCGGGCTCCCGGGGCGGCCACGCCTGCGTGAAGTGCTCGAAGCGCAGCACCGTCCCCCACAGGTCCTCGGGCACGTCCTCCAGCTCGGCCTGCGTGCGGTGCTCGCGGATCGCCGCGAGCTTCCGGTCCAGGACCGACCCGCAGTCCACCGAGACCGCGACCTCCGGGTCGGGCACGCCCCGCGGTTGGAAGGGCTGCGTGGGATCGGGGGGCTCGATCCCACGCTCCCGCAGGAGCTCCCCGAACCGCTCGAGGAGGGACGCGGGAAGGCAGACGTGGAGGAGCCGGGCGAAGCCCCCGCCCCCACGGGCCCGCGCCAGGTGGAAGGCCTCGTCGGCCGCGGCGCCCACCGCGACGTGGTCCGCGTGGCCCGTCACGCCCTCCGGCCCGAACGTCACCACGACGTCGGGGCGCACGTCGGCGAGCACCCCCGCGATCCGTTCCACCAGCTCCCCCCGGGGGACGTCGGGGAGGCCTCCGTCGGGGTAGCGGAGGAACGCGAGGAGCTCGGGGCGGGCCCCCAGCGCCTCCCACGACGCCCGGTCCTCCGCCTCCCGGACCGCGCCGAGCGTCTCGGGCCTCGCGAGCGAGGCGTCCGCGATCCGCCCGGCCTCCCCGCTCGTCGCGAGGACCACGGCGAAGGCGAACCCGGGCTCCCCCGCGTGGAGCGCGACCGTCCCGGCGATCCCGAAGGTGTCGTCGTCGGGGTGGGCGAAGACGGCCGCGAGCCTCCCGCTCACGCGAGCCCCGCGTCGACCAGGAGCGGCTCGAGGCCGACCGTCAGGCCCCGACGGGTGGACACGGCCTTGATCGCGAGCAGGACCCCGGGGATGAACGAGCTCCGGTCGAGCGCGTCGTGGCGGATCGAGAGGACCTGGCCCGGCCCGCCCAGGATCACCTCCTGGTGGGCGACGAGGCCCGGCAGGCGCACCGAGTGGACCCGGATGCCCTCGACCTCGCCCCCGCGGACCCCCGGGACGTCCTCCGCCGAGGGGGGCCGGTAGGGCTCCCGGCGGGACCGCGCGAGCGCCCGGGCCGTCGCGAGCGCCGTGCCGGAGGGCGCGTCCGCCTTCCCGGCGTGGTGGAGCTCGATCACCTCGACCGCGGGGAAGAACCGCGCCGCCTCGGCGGCGAACCGCTGCATGAGCACCGCGCCGATCGCGAAGTTGGGGGCTACGATCACGTTGGCGTCGGTGCCGGCCCGACCCACCTCCTCCTCGAGCCAGCGCAGGTCCTCCTCGGTGAGCCCCGTGGTCCCCACCACCAGGTGGATCGAGTGGTCGACCACCCACCGCACGTTGTCCCGGACCGCGGCCGGCGTGGTGAAGTCCACCGCGACCTCGACCTCCGCCTCGAGCAGCCGGTCCAGCTCGTCGGCGAGGACGACGTCCGCGAGCTCGGGGTGGCCGATCCTCGGCCCGATGGGCTCGCCCGGGTGGGAGCGGCAGATCGCGGCGGCGAGCGCCAGGTCCGGGTCGTCGACCACGGCCCGACACACGAGCTGCCCCATCCGCCCGCAGGCGCCGATCACGCCGACCCTGATCACGGCCCCGCACCCCCGCCGAGCGCCCGCCGGCCGAACGGACCGATGACCGTGAGCGTGAGCGGCTGGGAGAGCACGCGCTTCGCCGCCCGACGGGCGTCGTCCAGCGTGACGTCCTCGATCCGCCGGAGCACCTGGCTCACGGTGAGGATCTCACCGTGGGAGATCTCCGACTTCCCGAGGCGCGACATCCGGCTCGCCGGGTCCTCGAGCGAGAGCACGAGCGACCCCTTCACGTGCCCCTTGGCCCGCTCGAACTCCTCCTCCGTGAGCCCGCCCTCGGCGACGTCCTCGAGCTCCGCCCGCATCAGCGCGATCACGTCCGGCGCCCGGGCGGGGGTGGTCCCGGCGTACGCCGCGAACACCCCGGCCTCCGTGTACATCGTGTGGTAGCTGTACACGGAGTAGGCGAGCCCGCGCTCCTCCCGGACCCGCTGGAACAGCCGCGAGGACATCCCGCCCCCCACCGCCCCGTTCACGATCCCGAACGCGAACCGGTCGGGGTCGGTCCGGGCCAGGCCGTTGGTCCCGAGGACGATGTGGGCCTGCTCGGTCTTCCGCCGGACCACCACGGTCTCGCCGGAGGGCGTGGGCGCGCGGCCGCCGGCCCGGAGGTTCCAGCCGGTGGGCTCCCCGTCGCTCCGCACGGGCCCCACCGCCATCGACGCCGCCAGCAGCTCCAGGAGCCGATCGTGGTCCACGCTCCCGGTGGCCACCACGACCAGGTTGCCCGGCACGTAGTGGCGCCGGTAGAAGCGGCGGATCTGCCCCCGGGTGGCGGACTGGACCGAGGCTCGCGTCCCGAGGACCGGCCGTCCGAGGGGGTGGCCGGGCCACAGGGCCTCGTTGAAGAGGTCGTGGATCAGCTCGTCCGGGGTGTCCTCGTGCATGTGGATCTCCTCGAGGATCACCCGCCGCTCGGACTCCACGTCCTCGGGCCGCAGGAGCGAGTGCTCGAGCATGTCGCACAGGTGGTCCACGGCCATCGGGAGGTCGCGGTCCAGGATCCGCGCGTAGAAGCACGTGTACTCCTTCGCGGTGAAGGCGTTCACGTCCCCCCCGACCGCGTCGAAGGCCTCGGCGATGTCGCGGGCCGACCGTCGCCGGGTGCCCTTGAACAGCAGGTGCTCGAGGAAGTGGGAGGCGCCCGAGATCGCGGGGCGCTCGTCCCGGGATCCGGCCAGGACCCAGAACCCGAGCGCCACCGACCGGACGCCGGGCATCCGCTCGGTGACGACCCGCAGCCCCGACGCGAACTCGGTCCGGCGGAGCCTCACCGGCGGCTACCCTCGGCCGGCCTCGCGCTCCCGGTCGCGGGGCGGCCGGCGGCGGCGGGGCCGGCCCTCCCGGGGGCGGCCCTCGCCGGCACCCTCCCGGGGCCTGGCCTCCCGCGGCCCGCGCTCGGCGGCCCCCTCGGCCTCGGCCTCGGGGACCTCCCACTCCGGACCCACGGGGCGGAGCGAGATCTTCCCCATCGGGTCTATCTCCTGGACCTCGACCTCGATGCGGTCCCCGACGTTCACCGCGTCCTCGACGCGGGCAAGCCGACGGCCGCGGCCGAGCTTGGAGATGTGCACGAGGCCGTCGCGGCCGGGGAGGATGTTCACGAACGCCCCGAAGGTCGTGATCTTCACGACGGTCCCCTGGAAGCGCTCCCCGACCTGGGGGAGGCGGGGGTTCACGATCTCCTCGATCATCCGCGCCGCCTCCTCGGCGCCCGCCCCCTCGCGCGAGCCGATGAAGACCGTGCCGTCGTCCTGGATGTCGATGTCGGCGCCGGTGAGCGCGATGATCTCGTTGATCCGCTTCCCCTTGGGGCCGATCACCTCGCCGATCTTGTCCACGGGGATCTGGATCGTCATCACCCGCGGGGCCTTGGCCGAGAGCACCGGCCGGGGCTCGGGGATCGTCCGGAGCATCTCCTCGAGGATGAAGAGCCGCGCCTCGCGCGCCTGCTTCAGGGCCTGGGAGAGGGCCTCGGCCGGCAGGCCGGTCACCTTCATGTCGAGCTGGATCGCGGTCACCCAGTCGCGGGTCCCGGCCACCTTGAAGTCCATGTCGCCGAGGGCGTCCTCGGCCCCCAGGATGTCGGTGAGCGTGACGTACCGCCCGCCCTCGGCGATCAGCCCCATCGCGATGCCCGCGACGGGGGCCCGGATGGGGACCCCGGCGTCCATCAGCGAGAGCGTGGACGCGCAGACCGAGGCCATCGAGGTCGAGCCGTTGGACTCGAGCACGTCGGAGACCAGCCGGATCGTGTAGGGGAACTCGTCCTCCGGCGGCACGACCGGCACCAGGGCCCGCTCGGCGAGGGCCCCGTGGCCAATCTCGCGCCGCCTCGGCGACCCGATCCGACCGACCTCGCCGGTCGAGAACGGCGGGAAGTTGTAGTGGTGGATGTACCGCTTCGACTCCTCGGGATCGAGGGTGTCGATCATCTGGGTCATCCGGAGCATCCCGAGGGTCGTGACGTTGAGCACCTGGGTCTCCCCGCGCTGGAACAGGCCGGAGCCGTGGGCCCGCGGCACCAGCCCCACCTCGCAGTGGATGGGCCGGATCTCGTCGGGACGGCGCCCGTCGAGCCGCACGCCCTCGTCCAGGATGCGGGCCCGCATCACGCGCTTCTGGAGCTCCTTGAAGGCGGCCGGGACCTGCCCCGCGAGCTCGGCGTACCGCTCCTCGCCCCACGTCGAGCGGAGGTGCGCCGTGAGCTCCCCCTTGAGCGCCTCGAGGGCGGCCTCCCGCTCCTGCTTGGCGGGGACCAGGGCCGCCGGGAGGCGGGCGGCGGCGAACGCCTCGACGGCCCGGTAGACCTCGTCGGTGTAGGGCGGGGCGGGCTCGAACGGGCGGGGCTCGGCGCCGGCCTCGGCGAGGAACGCCAGCTGGAAGTCGATCGCCTCCGCGATCGCCCGCTTCGCCTCCTCCAGGCCCTCGGCCACGACCTCCTCGGTGGGCGCCACCGAGCCCCCGCCGTTCTGCAGGAGCGACCACGTGTTGTCGGGGGCCTCCCCCTCGATCATCAGGATGTCGATGCCGCCCTCGTCGTTCCGCCGGCCGGCCACCACGACGTCGAACGTGGCGAGCTCGATCTCCTGGTACGTGGGGTTGACCTTCCACTCCCTGCCGATCAGCCCCATCCGGACCGCGCCGACCGGCCCGTCGAAGGGGAGCCCGGCGAGCATCACCGCGACGCTCGCCCCGTTGATCCCGGGGATGTCGTAGGGGTTGGCCTGGTCGGCCGAGAGGACCGTGATCACCACCTGCACCTCGTCCCGGTACCCCTCCTTGAACGTGGGCCGGAGCGGGCGGTCGATCAGCCGGGCGGTGAGGATCGCGGTCTCCGAGGGCCGCCCCTCCCGCCGGAAGAACCCGCCGGGGATCTTGCCGGCCGCGTACATCCGCTCCTCGACGTCCACGGTGAGCGGGAAGAAATCGATGCCCTCCCGGGGCGCCGCGGTGGTGCAGGTCGCCAGGACCTGGGTCTCGCCGAGCGTGACGACGACCGACCCGTGGGCCTGCTTCGCGAGCTTGCCGGTCTCGAACGTGAGTTCCGTGGCCCCGATCGCTCGGGAACGCCTGATGATGTTCATCCGCCTCTCCTCCTGAGGTCACGCGGGGTGCGCCGCGGGGGCGCCCCGTCCTTCCCTCCCGGGGAGGCGGCGCCAGTTGTCAGTGGTGAGCCACCGGCCGTGGTCGGGAGCTCGCGACTGATAACTGACCCGTTCGCTCCCCGGGTCCTGGGTCCTTCCGTGCTGCCTCCACATCCCCCCTGCGACGACGGGACGGCCCCGCCGCCCCGTCCCTAGCGCCTGAGCCCCAGCCGCGAGATCAACTCCCGGTAGCGTTCGATGTCCTCCCGCTTGAGGTACTCGAGCAGCCGCCGCCGACGTCCCACCATCTGGAGCAGCCCCCGCCGGGAGTGGTGGTCCTTCCGGTGGGTCTTGAGGTGCTCGGTGAGCTCCTGGATCCGGTGGGTGAGGACGGCGACCTGGACCTCCGTCGAGCCCGTGTCGTCGTCGGACCGGCGGAAGTCCCGGATGATCTGCGACTTCCGTTCCTTGGTGAGCGCCATCCTCGCGGCTCCAGGCTACCACAGCGCCCCGGCCGCCCCCGCTGACAGGCTCACCGCAGGACCGGGTGGCCGTGGTCCTGGATGGAGGCCGGGAGGAGACGGCCCCGGACCCGGCCGTCGGGCGTGACCACCACCCTCGCCACCGCGGTCGTCGCGCCCTCGGCGGAGAGGGCCGGCCACACGAAGTTCCCGAGCCCCCAGAAGATCGGGCGGCCGCGGTGGGCGCTCATCGGCTGGAGCCGGTGGGCGTGGTGCCCGAACACCACGTCGGCCCCGGCCCGGACGAACCGGTGCCCGAGCGCCACCTGCTCGGCGCGGGGCTCGGTGTCGAGCTCCACGCCCCAGTGGATCGTGACCACCACGAGGTCCGCCCACCGGTCCGCGGCTCGGATCGCCCGGAGCATCGACGCCTGGTCGTGGCCGGCGGCGGTCCCGGGCTTGGCCGGCCCGGCCACGGCCTCCGGGTAGGGGTCCACCACCTGGTCCAGGCCCACCACCGCCACCCGCCACCCGCCGACCTCGAAGCGCGCCGCGCGGAGGGCCTCGCGCTCGTCCCGCCCCGCCCCGACCGGCGCGATCCCCGCCCGGCGGAGGTGGACCAGGGAGTCCACGAGCGCCTCCGGCCCATGGTCGTACGCGTGGTTGTTGCCGAGGTTCGCCACCTCCACCCCGGCCCGCCGCATCGCGGGGAGCGCGGCCGGGTCGCACCGGAACACGAACTCCTTCGGGACCGGCGCGCGGCGGGTCGTGACCGGGCACTCCAGGTTCACGACCGTGAGGTCGTCGCGGCGGAACAGCCCGCCGAGGCCGCTCCACGCGTAGCCGTAGCCGTGGACCGCGAACGCCGGGATGTAGCCCGGGTCCAGGGACACGTCCCCGGTCCCGTGGATCACGATGCGCCCGCGGAGCGGCTCGGCCGCGCCCGCGCTATCGAGCCTCACGGGAGGGGGGCCCCGGAGCGGTCCCGAGGCCCGGTCGGCGCCCCCCTCGGCGGGGCGAGCGGGACCCCCGCCTCCTCCCACCGTCACGGCCCTCGCGGCCAGCCCGGCGATCGTCCCGGCGGCCAGGACGGCGCCGAGCGCCGCCACCGGCACCCGCCGCCGACGCGCGTGCCGGCCGCTCACGGACGCTCCCCATCCCCGGCCCGGCCCGTCACCGGCCGGCCCCGTCGCGGCCCGAGCTCCCCCGGGCGCCCACCGCCTCCGTCCCAGGCACCAGCTCGCGGGTCCGCCGCACGTCCTCGGCGATCGCCCGCGAGAGCTCCTGGGGCGACGCGAAGCGCTCCTCGTCCCGGAGCCGGGCCCAGAACTCGAGGGCGAGGGGGCGCCCGACGAGATCGCCGCCCTCGTAGTCGAGGAGGTGCGCCTCGGCGTGGAGGGGCTCCTCGCCGAACGTGGGGTTCGTGCCGACGCTGATCGCCGCCACCCACCGGCCGTCCTCTCCCTCGGCCACCCCCGCGTAGATCCCGCGGGCCGGGAGGAGCAGCCGGGGGTCGGTGGCGAGGTTCGCCGTCGGGTAGCCGAGCCCGCGGCCCCGCCCGGCCCCGCGCACCACGACGCCGTCCACCGCGAACGGCCGACCCAGGGCCCGCGCCGGCCACGAGAGGTCCCCGGCCGCCAGGGCCTCCCGGACGCTCGAGGACGAGACCCGCCGTCCGTCGAGCTCGACGAGGGGCACGCCCTCGACGGTGAACCCGTGGACGATCCCGAGCTCCTCCAGGGTCCGCAGGGTCCCGGCGGCCCGGTGCCCGAACGTGAAGTTCCCCCCCACGACCACGTGGGTGGCGCGGAGCGCCTCCACGAGCACCCGTTCCACGAACCGCTCGGGCGGCCAGCGGGAGAGCTCCTCGGTGAACGGGAGGACGAGCAGCAGGTCGGCGCCGAGCGCCTCGATCAGGCGCGCCTTCCGCTGGGTCGTCGTGAGCAGGCGGGGCGCGCTCCCGGGCGTCAGGACCTCCCGGGGATGCCGGTCGAACGTGACCACCGCGGCCGGCAGCCCCCGCTCCCGGGCCGCTCGCACGGTCCGCCCGATCACCTCGCGGTGGCCGAGGTGCACCCCGTCGAAGAACCCGACGGTGACGACCGACGGGCCGAACCCCTCCGGGACCTCCTGGATGCCGCGGGCGATCTCCACGCCGGGCAGCGTAGCGGACGCCGTCCCCGCCGCCCCATCAGGCCGGCGCGAGGATGACCTCCGGGCGGGCCTTCGCGCCGTCGTCGCGGTACACCCCGACCAGCCGCCCCTCCGGGTCGAACACCCCGTAGGGGCCGGCCAGGCCCGCGGGGCCGAGCGGCCGACCGTGGCGGGCGGCCTCGGCCTCGTCCCAGGAGAGCTCGACCCGGGGGAGGTGGCGGACCGCGGCCTCCAGCGGGAGCGGGGCCCCCACGGCCTCGGGGGGGACCGCCTCCTCCAGGCGGAACGGCCCGATCGCCGTCCGCACCAGCCGGACGAGGTGCGCCCCGCACCCGAGCGCCCGCCCCACGTCGGCCACGAGCACCCGCACGTAGGTCCCGCCCGAGCAGGTCACGCGGAACTCGAAGTCGCGGCCGTCGAACCGGAGCAGCTCGAAGGCGTCGACCCGGATCCTCCGGGGCGGCGCCTCGAGCGGCTCTCCGCGCCGGGCGGCCTCGTAGAGCCTCCGGCCCCCGACCCGCGCCGCCGAGTAGGCCGGGGGGCGCTGGAGCGACTCGCCCTCGAGCGCCCGCATCGCGCGCTCGAGCTGCTCGCGGGAGACCCGCACCTCCGCCCGTCGCACGATGCGGCCATCGGCGTCGAGCGTGTCGGTCTCCTCCCCGAGCCGCCCCGTCCCCTCGTAGGTCTTGGGGAGGTCCCCCAGGAAGCGCAGCAGCCGGGTCGCCCGGCCCACGCCCACCACGAGGAGCCCGGTGGCCATGGGGTCCAGGGTCCCGGCGTGGCCCACCTTCCTCGTGCGGAGCGCCCGGCGGACGGCGTCGACGACATCGTGGGAGGTGACGCCCCTCGGCTTGTCGACGAGGAGCAGCCCCTCGGGCCCCCCGCCGGGCGGCTCCCGAGTCCCAGGGGCGCGGTCCCCGGGCGAGCGGCTCCCGGCGGGCGGGGGGTCGGCAGCGGGCGGCGGGCCCCCGGCGGCCGGGCTCACGGCTCGACGGGCTCGCCCCGGAGGGCCCGCTTCAGGCGTTCCACGGTCTCGACCAGGCCGTGGCGCGAGGTGTAGCCCGCGGCGAGCCGGTGGCCCCCGCCGCCGAAGGCCGCCGCCACCCGCGACAGGTCGTGCCCCCCGCGGCTCCGGGCGCTCACCTTGAACCGGCCGTCGCGCTGCTGCTTCAGGACCGCCGCGACGTCCGCCTCCCGGGCGGTGCGGAGGACGTCGATCAGGTCGTCGGTCTCGGGGGCCGACACCCCCGCCTCCTGGAGGTCGGCCTGGGTGAGGTAGGTCCAGACCAGGTCGGCGTCGGGCTCGAGCACCGCGCGCCCGAGGGCGAGGCCCAGGAGCTTGAGGTAGGCGAACCGGTTGTCCTCGTACAGGGCCTGGGCCAGCCGCGCGTGGTCGAAGGGGTGCTCCCGGAGCTCGGCCGCCAGGCGGAGCGTCTCCGGGGTCGTCGCCTCGTACTGGAACCGCCCGGTGTCGGTGACGAGCCCCGCGTAGAGGCAGGCGGCCGCCTCGGGCGGCACCGGCCCCCCGATGCGCCGGATCAGCCGGTAGACGAGCTCCGCGGTCGAGGAGGCCCGGGGGTCGATCAGCGGGATCGTGCCGAGACCGTCGTTGCTCACGTGGTGGTCGATCCAGATCAGCTCCCCGGCCTTCCGCGCGGGGCCGGCCAGGGGCCCGAGCCGGTCGAGGGAGGCGCAGTCGAAGGTCACCATCACCGCCGGGGCCTTCGGGAACCGCCGGTGGTCCACGATCCGATCCGCCCCCGGCAGCGCCGCCGCCCACCGCGGGGGCTCGAGCGGCTCGTTCCCGTAGGACGCGACGACCTCGACCCCGCGGGCCCGGAGGAACGCGGCGAGCCCGAGCATCGAGCCGAGCGCGTCGGCGTCGGGGTTCACGTGGCAGGCCAGGGCCGCCGACCTGGCCCCCCGGAGCACGCGGGCGGCCCGCTCGAACGCCTCCTCGAGGTCGGCCGGACGGCCGGCCGCGGGTTCAGCCACCCCGCCCCTCCCCGGCCGCCTCGCCCCCGGCCCGCTCCTCCTCGATCCGACGGAACAGCTCCCCGAGCCGCTCGGCCTCGGCCGGCCCCTCGTCCTCCCGGAACTCGAGCTCGGGGAGGAACTTCAGCCGCACCTGGTGCCCGATCACCTGGCGGAGGTGGGCGCGGGCCGACCGCAGCCCGGCCGCGGTCGCCCGCCGGGCCCGCTCGTCCCCCATCGCCGTGTAGTACACGCGGGCCAGGCGGAGGTCGGGCGTCACCTTCACCCGGGTCACGGTGACGAAGCCGATCCGGGGGTCCTTGAGCCGGGGGATCTCCTCCGCGAGGATCTCCCGGAACTCCTCGGACACGCGGCTGGGTCGCGTCCCCTCCGGCACCGTCAGTCCTCCGGCGAGTGGAGCGAGACGCTCGCCTCGATGATCTCGACCGACGGGAACCGCTCGATGAACCGCTCCACCTCGTGCAGGACCCGCTTCGCGTGGTACCGCTCCCCGGCCACCGCGGACACGGCGAGCGTCGTGCGCTGCCACAGGTCGTGGTGGTCCACCTCGGCCACCGAGACGTTGTACCTGGCCCGGATCTGGGCCGCGAGCGTCTTCACCACGTGGCGCTTCTCCTTGAGCGACCCGCACCCGGGGATGCGCAGATCGAACCGCTCCAGCGCCACCAGCATGTCGTCCTCACCGGCCCGCGGGCCGCGTCAGATCCGGCGCGCCACCTCGCGCACCTCGAAGGCCTCGATGACGTCGCCTTCCTTCACGTCCTGGAAGTTCTCGAGGCCGATGCCGCACTCGTAGCCCTCGGCCACCTCCCGCACGTCCTCCTTGAACCGGCGGAGGGAGGCGATGCGGCCCTGCCACACCACCACGCCGTCCCGGACCAGGCGGGCCCGGGCGTTCCGCTCGATCTTCCCCGAGAGCACGTAGCACCCGGCCACCACGCCGACCCGCGGGACGCGGAACGTGGCCCGGACCTCGGCCCGCCCCAGCTCGACCTCCTCCTCCCGCGGCTTGAGCAGGCCGGAGAGGGCCTGCTTCACGTCGTCGATCGCCTCGTAGATGACCCGGTACAGGCGGACGTCGACCCCCTCCCGCTCGGCGAGCTCCCTGGCCTGGGCGTCGGGGCGCACGTTGAACCCGATCACGATGGCCCGGGAGGCGAGGGCGAGCTGGATGTCGCTCTCGGTGATCGCCCCCACCGCGCCGCGGATGATGTTCACCTTCACCTCGTCCTGGGGCAGCTTGAGGAACTGGTCCTCGAGGGCCTGGAGCGAGCCCTGGGCGTCAGCCTTGATGATCAGCGGGAGCTCGCGGACCTCCTCCGCGGTGGCCCGGGCCAGGAGCTCCTGGAGCGACGGCGGGCGCTGCGCCACGAGCTCGGCCGCACGGGCCCGCGCCTCGCGCTCCTGGGCGATGTGGCGGGCCTGCCGCTCGTCCCCGACCTCGCGGAACTCGTCGCCCGGCTCGGGGACCGTCGACCACCCCAGGACCTGGACCGGCTTGCTCGGGCCGGCCTCCTTCACCGGCTTGCCGTTCTCGTCGAGCATGGCCCGGACCTTGGCCCAGGCGGTCCCCGCGACCAGGGCGTCCCCGACCTCCAGCCGGCCCCGCTGGACGAGGCAGGTGGCCACCGGGCCCCGTCCGCGGTCCAGGTGGGCCTCGATCACCGTGCCCCGGGCCGGGCCCTCGGGGTCGGCCTTCAGGTCCTCGATCTCGGCGACCAGGAGGATGGTCTCGAGGAGCTTGTCGAGGCCCTCCCCGGTCTTGGCCGAGACGTCCACGAACTCGTACGAGCCGCCCCACTCGACCGGCACGACCTCGTGCTCCACGAGCTGCTGGCGGACCCGCTGGGGGTCGGCCTCCGGCTTGTCGATCTTGTTCACGGCCACCACGATCGGCACCCCCGCCGCCCGCGCGTGGTCCAGGGCCTCGAGCGTCTGGGGCATGACGCCGTCGTCCGCGGCGACCACCAGCACCGCGATGTCGGTGACCTTCGCGCCCCGGGCCCGCATGGCGGTGAACGCCTCGTGGCCGGGGGTGTCGATGAACGTGATCTCCCGGCCGTCCAGGTGGACCTGGTAGGCCCCGATGTGCTGGGTGATCCCCCCGTACTCCCGGGCGGCGACGTCGGTCTTCCGGATCGCGTCGAGCAGGAGCGTCTTCCCGTGGTCCACGTGGCCCATCACGGTCACGACCGGCGGGCGCGGGCGCAGGCGGGACTCGTCGACCTCCTCCTCGGCCTCCACGCCCTCCTCCTCGACCCCCACGATCTCGGCCTCGTAGCCGAGCTCCGCGGCCACGAGCTGGATGGCCTCGTCGGTGAGGGAGGTGGTGGCGGTGGCCATCTCGCCCAACCCGAACAGGATCTTCACGATCTCGGCGGGCGACCGCCCGGTCTTCTCGGCGATCTCCTGCGGGGTCGACCCCCGGACCAGCTTGATGGTCGGGAGCGCCGGGGCGGGCGCGCTGGGGGCCGGCGCCGGGCTCGGAGCGGGAGCGGGCGCGGGGGTCGGAGCGGGAGCGGGCGGGGTCGGAGCCGGGGCCGCGGGGGCCTCGA
>DATMBJ010000083.1:0-2797 GCA_035559315.1 Actinomycetota bacterium | reverse complement strand
GCTCCGAATGGAACCCCACCCCGTCCTCCCGGTACACGTGGTTCTCGAGGAACTCCGCGTGCATCGCGTGGAGGCGGAAGGACCGGTCGAGGCCCACCGCCGGGAACCCCCGGGCCAGGAGCGACTCGAACGTCGAGCGGTACACCTGCGAGTCCTGGGCGGCCCGCCGCGGCTCCCGCTCCCAGTCGTGCACGAGGATCGGCGGCATCTGGCGGTGGTCGCCCACGATCAGCGCTTGCCCGTCCTCCCGCAGCGCGGCGCCGGCGAGGACCGCGGCTGGGAGGCTCACCTGGGAGGCCTCGTCGATCACGACCAGGTCGAAGCGCTTGTCCGCCCAGTCGACGGGGTCGGCGAGCCCCCGGAGGAGCCGGTGCACGCCCGCCGGCACCGCGCCGATCACCGCGAGCGGCTCCGCGAGGGCCCGCCGTGCATCGGAGCCCCGGATGGCCCGCACCCCGTCCGGCACCGCGTCGTCGTTCGAGACCTCCTTGAACACCGCCAGTGCGTCGAGCGCGTGTGCCAGCTGCCGGGTCCCGCGGTCGCCTCGGAGCGCCTCGAGCTTCCCGACCAGGCTCCTGAGGAGCACCTCGATCGCGGTGTGGGTCATGGAGCAGACGAGCACGCGGAAGGGACGTCCGGCGAGCGCGGCGGCGAAGGCGCGGGCGAGGACCGCCCAGGCGATCGTGTGGGTCTTCCCCGTGCCCGGGGGTCCCTGGACCAGGAAGATCCGGTCGCCGAGGCGGCGCGCGATCACCTCGGTCTGGCGGAGGGTGGGCGTGAGGATCGTCCGCGCCTCGTCCAGGGCCCGGGCGAAGCTCTCCACCGCCTCGCGCTCCTCCCGCCGGACCCGTCTGCGCCCGACCGCCCCTCCCCCAGCCTCGATCCAACGGAGGAGGACGTTGTCGTCGGCGTGCTCGCAGGCATCGAGGAGCCGGTGGGCGACGAGGTCGTCGGCCATCGGATCGAGGACGTACCGCCCTCCCCGCGACACGGCGAGTCCCCGGTCGTGCGGGAACCGGAACCGCTCCCTGGGGAAGCTCATCCTCGTGAGGTCCGCCACGAGCCCCCGCTCGCCGATCTCCCGGATGACCACCACCCGTCCTCTCAGGATGTCCCAGGGGCGGATCCTGGCCGGCTCGCCGAGGACCATCCAGTCGCCTTCCTTGGGGTCCATCTGGGCGAGCGCGACCGCTGGGTCGAGCCCCGCCTCCTCGAACCGGAACCGGAAGCGGCAGCGCCCCTCGCTCGCGTCCTCGAGGGCCTCCACGAGGATCGACCTCCCGCTCGCGACGCGCCGCTCGACCGGCTGGGCGTAGTGCAGCAGGCAGGCCTGGAGCTTCGCGTGGTGCTCGACGTGGAGGAACTCGACGAGGACGTCCGCGAGACGCACCTCCCGGTGGGCCCGGCGACGGCCGGGCACCCGCACCGGCTCCTTCCGCAGGTAGCGGTTCTTGTAGCGGAACGACCGCTCCACGTACCACAGCGCGTGGAGCCGGGCCCGGGCGAAGCCGAGGAGCTCGTTGCGGGTGACGCGGAAGGGCTCGATCAGCGGCCGGTCCTCGGGGGAGCCCGGTTCCGGGAGCGCCCCCCACGCGCCGTAGGCGTACTCCAGCGGGATCTGGGAGTTGAACCGCGCCGCGCTCTCGTACCAGCGGCCGTCGGGCAGCGTCCTGCGGTTGTCGAAGACCCGGGCCTGGAACCTGCGGTGGTACGCGACGCCCTCGAAGTCCCAGTCGAACCCCAGGCGACGGGCGACCATCGGGAGCGAGTGGCAGAGGATCCCCAGGTTCTTCCGGTCGCGCACCTCGTCGGCGAGGAACGAGAACATGGACTGGGAGAGGGCCGGGGTCTCGGTGAGCAGGTCGAAGAAGTCCGGCATGGCCGAGAGCCGGTCCAGGTGCCGGCGGAGCGCATCCAGCAGGACCTTCTGGTCGTACCGGTCGTAGACGTAGACGTGGAGGAGGGTCTCCTCGCCCGCGACCCGCCGGACCGCGTCGAGCAGGCGGGTGACCCACCGGACCAGGAGCTCGCCCTCGGCCTCGGGGTCGGGGGGTTCCTCGGCGAGCTCGATCACCTCCTCGGTCCCGCCGTCGGGCCCCACGACGAGCGCCGCCGCGAGGTACAGGGCGTCCTGCAGGTAGTCGTGTTGGGCGTCCACGAACACCTGGACGAGACCGGGGTGCTCGTCCGGGTCCGGCAGGGAGCCGAAACCGGAGCCGATGATCCAGCCGAGCGCCTCGATGTCCCGGTCGCCCCGGGCCCGAGCCACCTGCCGTGCCCGCTGGACGTGGAGGTCGAGGTTCGCGCAGAGCGGCCACTCCGCCTCGAGCCGCTCGAGCACCCCGCGGCGACCTCGTGCCGGACGGAGCGGGCCCCTCCCGTCCGGCGGGAGCTCCTCGAGGCGGGCGAGCAAGCGCAGGTCGCGCACCCCCTCCCGCTCGAGCACGCTCCGATCGCGGAGGCTCATGAACGGAACGAGCGCCAGGCTGTCGGTCTCCGCAGCCTCCCGCATGCACAGCGCGTTGTACACGCACCCGTCGCACTTGTACGTGAGGTGGAAGCGGGCCTCCTCGCGCCGGGCGCGCGCGATCCGTGAGACCACGCCCCGATCGTCGAGGAGGAGGCGGACGGCCTCCTCGTAGGGCTCGAGCGGGAAGGGGGTGGGCTGTTCGTCCTCGGGGCCCGCGGGGATCCGCCATACGGATCCGGTGAGCTCGGAGAGCGGCACACCTGCCTCCTCGGCCATCCGCCGGAGGAGCATCGCGTAGAACGCGATCTGGATCCGGTGCTCGGGCCG
>DATMBJ010000082.1:0-30799 GCA_035559315.1 Actinomycetota bacterium | reverse complement strand
CGAGCTCCGCCTCGGTCGCCGTGTTCACGTTCACCAGGACCTGGGAGCCGCCCCCGGCGCCCGGGGCGGCGGCCGCCCCCGGGCTCCCCGCGGCGGCCTCCCGCGGGACCAGCACCTGGGCGCCGTCGGCCAGCGGCGCGGCGAGGTTGAGGGCGTCTAGGTCGGCTCCCCGGCGCGCCCCTCCCGCCGCGCGGATCGCGTCCACCACGCGGTCGCCCTCCTCGAGCTCGTAGACCCCGGGGCGGCGGACCCACCCGGCCACGTGGACCAGGACCGGGACGGGGGAGGGCGACGGCGTGGCCCGGCCCTCCCGCCCCTGGGCCACCTCGGCCCGGACCTCCACGGGCCTGGGGAGCGAGCGGACGTACCAGAGCCCGCCGCCGGCGAGCGCGGCGACCAGGAGCAGGGCGAGGGCCCCGAGCTCGGCCCGGGAGAGCGACGCCAGCCGATCGCGGAACGAGGGCTCCGACATCCTCCCGACGCGTGACGCCCCGCGGGGGAGGACGACCGGGACGCTAGCGCACCGCGCCGCCCCGTGCAGCGATCCCCGTCACACCCCGCGGGGTCTGGTTCCGGGTGCCGAGGGCACCCCGCTCAGGCCGCGGTGACCAGGTTCACCAGGCGCGGCGGGCGGACCACGACCCGCACGACCCGGCGCCCCCCGATCGCCCGCCGCGCGTGCTCGGAGGCCTCCGCGAGGGCCCGGCAGGTGGCCTCGTCGGCGTCGGCGTCGACCTCGATGCGGTCCCGCACCTTCCCGTCCACCTGCACGACCAGCACGGCGCGCTCCTCGCGGGCCAGCTCGGGGTCGTAGGAGGGCCAGGCCGAGGTGTGCACGCTCCCCTCGTTGCCCAGGACCTCCCGCCACAGCTCCTCGGTGATGAAGGGGGCCATCGGGGCGAGGAGCTGCACGAGCACCGAGGCCGACTCCCTGGCGCCGCCGCCCGCGTCGAGCGTGCGGCGGATCTCGTTCGTGAGCTCCATCATCCGGGAGATCGCGGTGTTGAACCGGAACCGCTCGTAGTCCGCGGTCACGACCCGGACGGTCCGGTGGCGGAGCCGCACCAGCGCCTCGGGCTCGGGGGCGTCGGCGGCCGCCGCGTCGCACACCGCCCGCCAGAGGCGGTTCAGGAAGTGGAAGACGGGCGGCGGCCGGTCGGGGTCGGGGGCGATCAGCTTCCAGTCGATGTCGTCCTCGAAGGGCCCGGCGAAGAGCATCGTGAGGCGCATCGTGTCCGCGCCCCACCGCTCGACGATCGGCATGGGCTCGACGATGTTCCCCTTCGACTTCGACATCGCCGCGCCGCCGTAGATCACCTGCCCCTGGTTCATGAGCCGGGTGAAGGGCTCGACGAACGGCACGAGCCCCATGTCGTGGAGGGCCTTGGTGAAGAACCGCGCGTACAGCAGGTGGAGCACCGCGTGCTCGACCCCGCCCGTGTACTGGTCGACCGGCATCCAGTACCGCACCGCCTCGGGGTCGAAGGCCCGGTCCTCCTCGTGCGGCGAGCAGTAGCGGAAGAAGTACCACGAGGAGTCCACGAAGGTGTCCATCGTGTCCACGTCCCGCGTCGCGTCCCGGCCGCAGCGCGGGCAGGCCACGTGCTTCCAGGTCGGGTGGCGGGCGAGCGGCGACTCCCCGCCGGGCTGGAAGTCGACGTCGTCGGGGAGGAGGACGGGGAGGTCCTCCTCCGGCACCGGCACCTCCCCGCACGCCTCGCAGTGGACGATCGGGATCGGCGCGCCCCAGTACCGCTGCCGCGAAATCAGCCAGTCCCGGAGCCGGTACGTGACGGCGGGCCGCCCGATCCCCTTCTCCTCGAGCCACGCGGCGACCCGCGGGATCCCCTCCGGCGAGGGCGTCCCGTCGAAGGGCCCGGAGCGCACCATGACGCCCTCCCCCGTCCAGGCCTCGCGCATCTCGGCCGGGTCGAGGTCGGCCCCCTCCGGGGCGATCACCGCCCGGACCGGCAGGCCGTGCTCCCGGGCGAACTCGAAGTCCCGCTGGTCGTGGGCGGGCACGCCCATCACGGCCCCGGTGCCGTACTCCATGAGGACGTAGGGCGCGACGAAGCAGGGGACCTCCTCCCCGTTCACCGGGTTCACCGCGTGGACCCCGAGCCGCACGCCCTCCCGGCTCTCGGCCTGCTCGCGGTCGGTGAGCGGGGTGGCCTGGAGCCGCTCGAGGAGGGCCCGCGCCTCCGCCGCGGCGCCGCCCACCTCCGCGAGCTTCGGGACGAGCGGGTGCTCGGGGGCGAACGCGAAGAACGTCACGCCCCAGAGGGTGTCGGGCCGGGTGGTGAAGACCGTGACCTCGTCGCCGGTCTCCGCGATCTCGAAGCGGACCTCGGCGCCCTCCGAGCGGCCGATCCAGTTCCGCTGGAGCGTGAGGACCCGCTCCGGCCACTGGAGCTGGTCCATGTCGTCGAGCAGGCGCTGGGCGTACGCCGTGGTCTTGAAGAACCACTGGACGAGGTCGCGGCGGACCACCGGCGTGCCGCACCGCTCGCAGGCCCCGTTCACGACCTGCTCGTTGGCGAGGACCGTCTGGTCCTTCGGGCACCAGTTCGCGGGCGCGAGCTTCCGGTAGGCGAGCCCCCGCTCGTACAGCTTGAGGAACAGCCACTGGGTCCAGCGGTAGTACGCCGGGTCGCAGGTGTTGAACCGCCGCGTCCAGTCGAACGACATCCCCATCCGCCTGAACGAGCGGGCCTGCTGGTCGATGTTCGCGTAGGTCCACTCCTTCGGGTGTATCCCCCGTTTGATCGCCGCGTTCTCCGCGGGCAGCCCGAACGCGTCCCACCCGATCGGGTGGAGCACGTCGTAGCCCTGCATCCACCGGAACCGGGCGATCGCGTCGCCCCCCGAGAAGGCCTCGGCGTGGCCCATGTGGAGGTCGCCGGAGGGGTAGGGGAACATGTCGAGCGCGTAGAACTTGGGCCGCGAGCCGTCCCCCGCGGCCCGGTAGAGCCCCTCCTCCTCCCAGCGGGCCACCCAGCGGGGCTCGATCTCGGACGGGTCGTAGCGGCGCGCCGTGCCGGACATGGTCCTTGGATGGTAGCGGAGCGCTAGCCCGCCGGGCCGCGGGGCGCCTCGATCCCGACGCGGCGCATCTCCCCCCACTCCCGCCGGCCCACCCGGAACGTGGCCACGAAGCGCTCGAGGGCGAGGACCTGGCGGAACCCCACGAACTCGAGGAGCGCCGCGCCGAGGAGCGCCAGCCGGTCCGAGAGCCTCGGGTACCGCTGGAGGAGGAAGGCCTCCACCCCGACGCCGATCTGGGAGAGCAGCACCCCGTAGAGGACCGCGAGCGCGAGGAAGAGGGACGCGAACGAGACGTTCAGGGTCCCGGTGGCGGCCGAGACCACGAGCATCGCGTACCCCGCGACCTCGACGATCGGCCCCAGCCCCTCGAAGGCCCAGAAGTAGGGCACGGCGAGGAGCCCGAGCCGCCCGTAGCGGGGGTTCAGGAGCATGTCGCGGTGGCGCCACAGGTTCGTCCACAGCCCCCGGTGCCACCGGTTCCGCTGCCGCCGGAGCGTGCGGAGATCGGAGGGGACCTCGGTCCAGCAGATCGGGTCCGGGGTGAAGGCGACGACGTGGGGCTGGCCGGCCCGCCGGGACTCCTTGTGGAGGCGCATCACGATCTCCATGTCCTCCCCCACCGTGCCCGTCCAGAAGCCGCCCACGCGCACCACCGCGTCCCGCCGGAACAGCCCGAACGCCCCGGAGATGATGAGGAGCGCCCCGAACCGGGTCCATCCGGCCCGCCCAAGGAAGAAGGCGCGCGCGTACTCCACGATCTGGAGCCGCTCCACCCACCGCCGCGGCATCCGCAGCTCGGCCACCCTGCCCTCCCGGATCACCGCGCCGTTCAGCGGCCGCACGGTCCCGCCGACGGCGAGGACCCGGTCGTCCTCGACGAACAGGCGCGACGCCCGGAGGATGGCCTGCGGGTCGAGGAGGGAGTCGGAGTCGACGGGGGCCACGAGCGGGTAGCGGGCCGCGTTCAGCGCGGCGTTGAGGGCGTCGGCCTTCCCCCCGTTCTCCTTGTCGATCACCAGGAGGTTCGGATACCGGAGCGAGCGGAGCACCCGACGGACGGGGCGGGTGGGGATCACCTTCGCGTAGATCCGCGGGTCCTCCACGAGGGCGAAGGCCTCGATCAGCACGTCGACGGTCCGGTCCGTGGAGCCGTCCGAGACCACGACCACCTCGAACAGCGGGAACCGGAGGGAGACGAACGAGCGGACGGCCGCCACGATGCTCCGCTCCTCGTTGTGGGCGGGGACCAGGATCGAGACCGGCTTGTAGACCTCCTGCTCCAGGAGGTCCTTCAGGGCCACCTCGGAGAGCTCCCGCGAGTAGACGACCACGGTCCGGAGCCCCACGTAGCTGAAGAAGGCGTAGAGCGCGTTGAGCGCGGCGAAGTAGGCCAGGACGAAGAGCTGAAACCCTCGCACGAGGGCCTCGAGGCTCACCCCACCTCCCCCGACCGACGCGGGCCGCGGGAGCCGGCGGGCCGACGGGGCCTCACGCCACCTCCTCCAGGCCGGCGTCCCGGAGCACCTGGGCGGCCATGTCGCGCCCGTACCGGTCCGGGTGCTCGCGCGCCGCCCGGCGGAGCGAGGCCGCCCCCGCCGCCCCCATCGCGGCCATGCTCTCCGCCGCCGCCCGCCGGACCCACCACGAGGGGTCCGAGAGACGCTCCCAGAGCGCCGGGAGCGCGGCCTCAGGCCGGACGGACCGCACCGCCCGGCACGCGTTCACCCGGACGAACCCCACGGGGTCCCTCACCGCCTCGAGCACGGCTCCCTCGGCCGCCGCCGGGACGTAGGCCATCCGGGCCAGCGCCCGGAGGGCGGCGGCGCGCACCTCGGGGTCGGCGTGGCCGACGAAGGCGGCGGCGGCGTCGAGGAAGTCGAGCAGCTTGAACCTCCCGGCGACCTCGAGCCCCGCCCTGATCGACGCCTCGGTCGCCCCCGGACCGCGCACGAGGTGCGAGACCACGGAGGGCGCCGCCTCGTCGACCAGGAGCAGCACCTCCTCCACCACCCCCGCGGGGAGGCGGTTGGCCTCCAGGGCCCGGGCGAAGGCCTCCCCGCCCTCCTCGCGGCGGGGCCCGGGCGGGATCTCCGCCAGGATTCGCGCCGCGGTCCGCGCCGCGGCCACCCGGAGCGCCGGCTCGGGGTCGCCCATGAGGGCCACGGCGTCGGGCAGCGTCTCGGGGAGCCTGGCCCGGGCCAGCCCCTCGAGGGCCTCCAGGCGCTGGCTCACCGAGCCCCCACCCGCCCGGCGACGGAGCGCGTCGGCGACGCCGTAGCGCCGGATCAGCTGGGAGACCTCCTCGCCCTCGGTCCCCCGCAGGACCTCCCGGATCTCGAGGAGGGCCTCGGCGGCCGGCCGGTCGAGCGGCGGCGCTGGCGGGGGGCCACCCTGGAAGAGGATCGCGAGCCAGCGGGCCACCCAGGCCTCGCGCCGCTCGCGGAACAGCCGCTCGCGCCCGTCGCTCACCACCTGGTACGCGAGGACGTAGGCGGTCACCAGGACCAGGCCGAGGCCGGTCGAGGCGATCGCCCCCACCAGGGTCGTCTGGAGGTCCGGCGCCGCGAGCTCGTCGGCCGCCCGCCGCACGAGGACCCAGGTGAGGACGGCGAGGGGGACCACCTCGAGGGTGATGGCCACCCCGATCAGGGCGCCGAAGGCGACGTCACCGAAGCGTCGCCACACCGGCTACCCCCGGGTCCACCGGCCGATCCGGGCCAGGAGCTCCCGGGGGCTGAACGGCTTCGTGACGTAATCGTCGGCTCCGAGCTCCAGGCCCCGGACCACGCTGTCCTCCTGCTTCATCCCCGAGAGGACCAGCACCGGCACGCGGACCCCGAGCTCGCCGCGGAGCTCCCGGAGGAACTCGAGCCCGCTGCCGTCGGGGAGGTTCACGTCGAGGAGGACGAGGTCGACGCCGCCCGCACGGAGGCGCTCCCGCGCCGAGGCCAGGGTCCGGGCGACGACCACGTCGTGCCCGGCCGCCCCGAGCACGTGCTCGAGGACCTGGCCGAGCACCCATTCGTCCTCGATCACCAGGACCGTCGCCACCCGTCGCCCCGGGCCGGCCCGTCCGGCCCCGGGCGATGCTACCCCGACCCCGCCGCGGGGTCGTGGAACGAGCGTCCTTCGCCGAGCGCCCTGGTAGCTTCGGGCCGTGCACCGGCCTCGCCCGACGGAGCCCCTCGCGCCCGTCCTCCACCGCCCGATGCTCGCGGCGGTCCTCGGCGGCTCGGCGATCGCCTTCTCGGCGGTCTTCGTCCGGCTCTCGGGGGCGAGCCCGGCGACGGCGGCGGTCTTCCGCTGCGGCTACGCGGTCCCGTTCCTCCTGGTGCTGGCGAGGCTCGAGGACCGCCGGTTCGGACCGCGGCCCGCCCGGGCCAGGCGGCTGGCCCTCGCGGCCGGCGTGCTCTTCGCCGCCGACCTCGTGTCGTGGCACTACGCGATCGGCGCCGTCGGCGCCGGCCTGGCCACGGTCCTCGCGAACCTCCAGGTCGTGGTCGTCGCCCTCGCCGCCTGGGCGGCGCTCGGCGAGCGCCCCGACCCCGGGCTCGCCGTGGCGATCCCCGTGGCCCTGGCGGGGGTCGTGCTGATCTCCGGGGTGCTGGAGGAGCGCGCCTACGGGGAGGATCCGGCCCTCGGCGTGGTGTTCGGGGTGGTCACCGCCGTCTCCTACGCGGGCTTCCTGCTGCTCCTGCGCCAGGGTGGGAGCGACCTCCGCCGCCCCGCGGGCCCGCTCGCCGACGCCACCGCCGTCGCCACGGTGGCCTCCGCCCTCGCCGGGTGGGCGACGCACGACCTGGACCTGGTCCCGTCCTGGCCGGCCCACGGCTGGCTGCTGGCGCTCGCGCTGGGCTCCCAGGTCGTGGGGTGGCTCCTGATCTCGGTCTCGCTCCCCCGCCTGCCCGCGGCCGTGACCTCGGTGCTGCTGCTCGTGCAGCCGGTCGTCGCGGTGGCCGCGGGCGTCGCGATCCTCGGGGAGGCGCCGTCCGCGCTCCAGCTCCTCGGCGTCGCGCTGATCCTCTCCGGCGTGGCCACCGCCGCCCGTTCCCGGCGCGCCGGCCCGCGGCCGGCCGCCGAGGCGCGGGTCTGAACGCCGGACCCGTCCCGGGCCGCGGGGCTGGACGGGGACGGCCGTCCGTGGTCGGATGAGGCGTGACGGACCCGCGATCGGGGGCGCGCGCACGAGGGGCGCCCGGAAGAGACGGCCGCCGGCCCGTGCGCGCCAGGGCGGGGGTTCTGATCTCGCTCGCGCTGTTGGCGGCCGCCGTCGCCGTCCCTGCCTCGGCCGAGCAGGTCGCCCTGAACGCGGTCGCCGACGCCTGGGTCCTCGCGACTTCCCCGACCGCCAACAAGGGCTCCACCACGGGGCTGCGGATCCTGGGCGACGTCAAGGTCGCGTACCTCCGGTTCGAGGTCCCGGAGCTCCCCGCGGGTACCGAGGTGGGACGCGCGGTGCTCCGCATCTACGCGACCTCTGCCAGCACCTGCCCGCTCGGCGCCGAGGTCCTCCGGGCGGCGGCCGACGACTGGGGCGAGACGACGATCACGTGGAGCACCCAGCCCGGCCCGGCCGGCCCGGTGCTCGCCACCGCCACCTGGGCCGCGACCGGGTACCAGGACTTCGACGTGACAGCGGCGATCGCCGGGCCCGGGCCGGTGAGCTTCCTCCTCCGCCACCCCCCGGGGTGCGCTGCGTCGGGGGACACGACGTTCCGCAGCCGCGAGGCCCGCCGGAACCGCCCGCAGCTCGTCCTCGAGACCGCGGCGCCCGCTACCGGCGCGTGTTCCGACGGAGTCGACAACGACGGGGACGGGCTGGTGGATTTCCCCGCCGACCCCGGCTGCGTGGACGCCTCCGACGCCGAGGAGACCGACCCACCCCCGCCGCCCGAAGGGGCCCACGTGGTCGCGGCCACCGGCGACATCGTGTGCGACCCGAGCTCCTCCGCCTACGCCGGCAGCAACCCGGCGGTGTGCCAACATCGGGGCACCGCCGCCCTCCTGGTCGGCGCCGACGTCGTCCTCCCCCTCGGCGACCTCCAGTACACCGACGGAACGCTCGAGAAGTTCACGGTCGCCTACGACCCGACGTGGGGCCAGCACGCCGACCGCACGTCCCCCGTCCCGGGCAACCACGAGTACAACGATCCGGCCGGGGGAGCGGCCGGGTACTACGGGTACTGGTCGTCGAAGGGTCGGCCCACGGGCGTCACCGGGGCTGGCTACTACAGCTTCGACGTCGGCTCCTGGCACCTGATCGGGCTGAACTCCAACTGCAGCCTGGTGCCCTGCGCGGAGGGCTCCCCGCAGAACGACTTCCTCGCGCTCGACCTGGCGAGCACGACCCAGCCGTGCATCCTCGCCTACTGGCACCACCCGCTCTTCAACTCCGGAGCTGTCCACGGGGCCAACGAGCCCTCGGGGGCACGGGCGTTCTGGGAGGACCTGTACGCGGCCCGTGCCGACATCGTGCTGAACGGCCACGAGCACAACTACCAGCGCTACGCCAAGCAGGACCCCTTCGGCGTCCCGGCTCCCGACGGCATCCGGGAGTTCGTGGTCGGCACCGGTGGACGCAGCCTCTACGGGATGCTCGACACGAAGGACGCCAACTTCGAGTTCGGGGACGCCGCCCACTTCGGCGTCCTGCTCCTGTACCTCGGGCCCGACTCCTACACGTGGCGGTTCGTGGATCCCTCGGGCGCGGTGCTGGACGCGGGCGGCCCCGTCCCGTGTAACTGAGGGGAAGCTGGCCCGCGCTGAGGACGCCGGCGTCCGCTACGCGAGGGCAACCACGAGCTGGGCCGCGAGCCCCGCGGTCCCCTCCTTCGAGTCGTAGCCGGCGGCGTTCGCGCTCGCGGTGGTGATCCGCAGGGTGTACGTGCCGTCCCCGGTCACGTGCGAGCTGAGGTCGATCTCGTACCAGACGCCCGCCTGGACCGCCCCGATCGAGGCGAGCGGCCCGGGGTCCGCGGGCGGTGCGTTGTTCCACGTCACCGTGGTCTCGCCCCAGGAGTCGTCGGCCACGTGGAACAGGGTCCCGCCGTCGGGCGACCCGTCCATGCAGTGGATCCGCAGCTTGACCGAGGCGATCGCGTTCGTCCCGACGCCCGTCACGCTGAAGCGGAGGAGCGCATGCCGGACGGGGCTCGCGTCCACCCGGAGCACGGCGCGCCGCCCGAAGTTCCGGTCGGGCTGGGCGGCCGAGACGAACGCGTCGGCATCGGGGCCGAACGTGAGCACCGTGCCCCCGCCGGAGCCGTCGGTCACGGTCCACGTGAAGCTCGCGGTCCCGGTCGCGCCGCGCGCGTCCGTGGCCGAGATCGTGACCGAGGAGGTCCCGGCGGCGCTCGTCGTCCCGGAGATCAGGCCGGTCGACGCGTCCACCGAGAGGCCGGCCGGGAGCCCGGTGGCCCCGTAGCTCGCGATGGCGTCCCCGTCGGGGTCCGTCGCCTGGATCTGCAGGCTCACGGCGTCGCCCACGACGTTCGTCAGGTCCCCGGGGTCCGTCACGACGGGCGGGGAGTTCGTCGCGGCCCCCACCGCGACCTCGAAGAGCTTCCCGTCGTTCTCCGAGGGGTTGGGGCCGTTGTCCTGCTGACGGTCGGCGATCCAGTAGTGGATGGCGCCGGACCCGTCGCCCGCCGGCGCCCACGCGAGCCCGGAGACGAACCGCAGCCCGGTGATCCCCGACAGGTCGATCACGCGCACGAGCCCGCCGGTCGGGGTCAGCTCGAAGATCTGCTTCGTGGCCCGGGCCCCCACGAGCAGCGTGCCCCGCGAGGGGTCCGACGCGAGCCCCTCGAAGTCCTTGGGCCCGAGCCACCCGACGTCGAAGTGGGTCACGACGTCGTCGCCGTCGCCGAACGTCCCGTTGGTAGGGTCGATCCGGTACACCTCGGTCCCCACCCCGTCCAGGAAGAACAGGTCGCCGCTCGAGGGGTCGAACTCGGGATCCTCGGTGTCGGTGCTGCCCAGCGCGCCGGTATCGATCGACGAGACGGGGTCGTCGGCCGTGCCGAAGCGCCCGTCCGGGCCGCGCCGCACCACGAAGATCCGCTTCTTGTCGTCGTCGGAGACGAAGAGGGTGTCGGTCGCGGGGTCGTGCCCGAGGCCGGTCGGCTCCTTCGAGTAGGCGAGCGTCGTGCCGGTGTCCAGCACGTCCCCGGCGAGGCCGGTCTGCCACAGGTTCGCGCCGTGGTAGCCGGCCCCGGTGGTCTCGTCCACCTCCGAGTCGGCCACCTCGAGCCGGCCGGGCCCGGGCAGGTAGACGATCCCCGAGGGGTCCGGCGAGGCCGGCTTCCACGCGGAGGTGTCGACGGTCCGCACGAGCGTCGCAGCTTCCACGGGCGCGGTGAGGGCGGCCGTCCCCGCGAGCGAGAGCTCGGTCACGCCGCCGAGGAGACGCGGCCCGCCCCGGTCCGCCACGAACAGGCCGAGCGTCCCGGGATCGTCGGTGGGGTCCGAGCTCGGCGCGAAGGTCATGCCCCCCGGCCGGGCGAGCTCGATGGCTCCCAGTCGGTAGGTCTTCCGTGGCTCCCCGGACGCCGGGTCCACGCCGAGGAGGAGCCGTTCCTCGTGGTCGAGCAGGTACACGAGGCGCTCCCCGGGGTGGAAGGCGACGCCGCTCGCACCACCCAGCCCGAGCCCGGCGAGCCCGATGCGCCGCGCCGGCGCCGTGGCACCGGACGGGATCACCGCGAGAGCGTCCGCCTCCAACACGTACCAGGTTCCGCGGATCGGGTCGAAGGCCGCGGCGCTCGCCCCCCTGAGGGCGGGAACCTCCCCGACCGTCACCGGGGGAGCGGCCCGGCCGAGGTCCGCGAGGGAGACGGTCACGAGACCCCCGGGTCCGATGGCGGTGAGCCGCCGTCCGGCTGCGTCGTACGCGAGCGTGCCGGGGGACGTCACGCCGGGGAGCCGGAACGAGCCGCGGAGATCCTCGTCGAAGCCCATGCGGAGGACCGACACGCCCCCGCCGCCGCTCCCGGCCACGAGCAGCTCGCCCGCCTCCGGCGCGTACGCGACGGCCGCCGGCTGCCGAAGGCCGAGGTCGGCCGTCCAGACGGTGCGGACCTCCTGGACCTCGCCGGGGTCCGCCGCGACCGTCGTCGTGGGGCCCCGGAGGGGGACCGCGGCCGCCGACGCGGTGGGTACGGCCGACCAGGAGAGGAGCGTCGCTCCCAGCGCACCCGCCCAGACCCGTGGACCCCGCCGGCGGTTCACCATCCCACCCCCTGTCCCCGGCCCGGTCCCCGCCTCCACGTCGAGGGCCGGCCGGTCCCAGGGGAGGATCGACACGGGCCCACGTGACCCGCGCCGTCATCGGGGCGGCGCGGGCTGGCTCCGAGACGAGCTCAAGGGTATCGCCCTCCGGGGCCCCTCCCCCCGTCCGTTCACCGTAGGAAGCCTACGGCATACGCACCCCCCTGGATCGGCCGCGCGACACACCCTCGCGCCCGCGGCGGGCGGTCGGAGGGAGGGGGCAGGCCTCAGCGCATAGGGGGCGCCGGCCGCCGGCCCCGGATCAGCCCTTGCGCCGTGCCCGGGCCATCCGGGCCACGACCCGGGCCATCGTCACCGGGTGGATGAGGGCGCTGACGATCCGCCCGAGCGTCGTGTCGGGCTCGTGGAACATGCCCACCTGCCGCAGCACCGTCGCCCGGTCGTAGTAGATCCTCTCCCCCGCCAGCCGGTCCCCGTCGAACGTGTACACGGCGCAGAGCGGGAACCGCAGCGAGCGACCGGTCGCGGGGAGGCCACGCCACTCCCCGAGGTGGGTCCCGCTGATGACGCACTCGAGGATCACAGCCTCCTCGGTCGCGTGCCGACGCGACACTTCGATCCGGAGGTCCGGAACCGCCGTCAGGAGCCGCTCGTAGTACCGGCGGACCTGCCCCGCTCCGTCATGCCGCTCGCCGTAGGGCTCGTCCTCGTACCGGGGGGATCCTGCGTAGGTGGCCATGACCCCGTCGAGGTCGTGCCCGTTCTCCGCCCGGATGTGCTCCTCCACCCTGGCGATCCGCGCCTCCCGCAGGCCAGCCCCAGACCCGTCGCGCGCTTCCATCCGGCACCCCCCTCCTCGGACCCACGCCCGGATCCGTCACCGAGCCCCATCGTAGGCGCGCTAGTCGATCCGCGTCGAACGGGTCAGGCATGACCGGAAGACATGCCTACACCTTGCAGCCCCTCGCCCGTTTCCCCGCTCAGGGAGGCGATCGAAGCTCGGGGTCACGTCACCAAGGCGAGCGATCATGTCAACGAGTCACCGGGCTTCCCAGGGGTCCTCCGCCGGTTCACGTTCAGCCCGCTCCGACCGCTCCGCGCTGCTCGCGCAGCGAGCCGGCGAAGGTAGGGGACTTCACGTCACGGTGCCTCGGGCCCGCAGGAGCCCCACGAGCCGGTCCCGCGGGAGTGGGGGGCTTCGATGACCCCGGTAGCCCGCCACGTCCTCGTTCGCGATGAGCGCATCAAGGACGGCTTCCTCGGTGGCCTACACGACGGCCTCGAAGAACGGACGGTATCCGCACGGGACCGACTGCAACTCATCGAGCTCTCGCGCGCAACCAGGCGCTCAAGCCCTCGGGGGAGCCGAGGCACCGCCGACCTCGGCCCCCGGCGAGCCTCCGACCTCGCTGGCTGCTGGCGTCCCCATCGCCGGGGGGAGCATGGGGTGGCCCGAGAGCACCTCCTCGGCCCTGTGACAGGCCACCTTCCGTCCCGGCAGGACCTCCCGGAAGGCCGGGACCTCGGTCCGGCACCGTTCGATCGCTAGGGGGCAACGCGGGTGGAAGTGGCAACCCGGCGGCGGGTTGGCCGGGTCTGGGATCGTCCCGGGCAGGAGCAAGCGCGACCGCCGCCTCGACAGATCGATCTCAGGGACCGCGGAGCGGAGCGCAACCGTGTAGGGGTGAGCCGGCCGAGCGAGGAGCGGAGCGGTCGGGCCTTCCTCGACGACCCGCCCGAGGTACATGACGGCGATCTCCTCACAGAGCCGCTCGACGACGGCGAGGTTGTGGGAGATCAGGAGGTAGGCGAGCCCGCGCTCCCGCCGCAGCCGGTCGATGAGCTCGAGGATCCTGGCCTGGACGGTCACGTCCAGCGCGCTCGTGGGCTCGTCGAGGACGAGCATCCGGGGCCCGACCGCTAGCGCCCGGGCGATCGCGACCCGTTGCCGCTGGCCGCCAGAGAGTTGGTGCGGGTAGCGGGACGCGAGAACTGGGTCGAGCGCGACCTCCTCGAACAGCTCGCGGATCCGGGCCGGCAGCTGTGACCGGGGGACGATCCGGTGGGCCCGCAGAGCCTCCGCCACCGCGTCCCGCACCCGCATCCGGGGGTCGAGGCTGGAATCAGGGTCCTGGAAGACGATCTGGACCGCGCGCCGGTACCGTCGCAGCTCCTCACCGCTCGCGCGAAGGACGTCCCGCCCCTCGAAGAGGATCGCCCCCTCCGCCACGGGCACGAGCCGCAGGATGGCGCGCCCCAGGGACGTCTTGCCAGACCCACTCTCCCCTACCACCCCGAGGCCGAAGGGCCCGTGGGGAACCGCCAGGGAGACGCCGTCCACTGCTCGGACCGGCCCGAACCGGACCCGCAGGTCGCGGACCTCGAGGAGCGGGGTCCCGCTCACTCCGGCGTGCCCCCCGGCGCGGAGGCGGACCCCGCACCGAGGCGCGGGACGGCCCCGACCAGCGCCCGGGTGTACGGGTCTCGCGGCCTCGAGAGGAGCTCCGCTGCCGGACCCTCCTCGACGATCCTCCCCTCCCGCATGACCGCGACGCGGTCGCAGAGCTCGGCGAGGACCGCCAGGTCGTGGCTGATGAACAACACGGCCATCCCATGCTCCCGCCGCAGCCGGTCGATGAGCTCGAGGATCCCCGCCTGGACCGTGGCATCGAGGGCGCTCGTCGGTTCGTCGGCCAGCAGGACGTCAGAGCGGAGCGCCAGAGCCATCGCGATCGCCACTCGTTGGGCCTGTCCCCCCGAGAGCTGATGGGGGTAGCGGTCGAGTAGGTCCTCCGGCAGCAACACGGCCTCGATCGCGCGGGCGGCGATCCGCCGCGCCTCGACCTTCGAGGCTACCCCGTGCAACCGTAGGGTCCGCTCGAAGAGCGTTCCCACCCGCAAGAGCGGGTGGAGGGAGCTCACGGGGCTCTGGAAGATCATCGCGATGCGGCGGCCCCTGATCGATCGCCACTCCTCCTCAGGAAGGTTCACCAGCTCGCGACCGTCGAGTCTGATGCTTCCCTCGACCTGCGCCCCGAGCATCCCGGCCAGTCCCAGGACCGAGAGGGCGGTCATAGATTTACCCGAGCCGCTCTCGCCGGCCAGGCCGAGGATCTCGCCCGGCCAGAGGTCCAGTGCCTCGATCCACACCACCTCCCTCCGCCCGAACCGGATCCGGAGATCCCGGAGAGAGAGCTTCGGCCTGCCCGAAGCCTGACGCGGTGCCCCCGCCCTCATCGTGTGAGGACGCGCCGGGGGTCGAGGAGGTCGCGGAGCCCGTCCCCGAGGAGGTTGAAGGCCACAGCCGTGAGCAGGATCGCGGCGCCTGGGAAGGTGACCAGCCACCACTGCGTCGTGAAGGAGGCCTGGCCCTGCTGGACCATGAGACCCCAGTCCGGGGTCGGGTCCTGGGCCCCGAGGCCGAGGAAGGAGAGGGCGGAGGCCGTGAGGATCACCGCCCCTACGTCCAGGGACGCCTGGACTAGCACGGGGGTAAGCGCGTTCGGCAGGACGTGACGAAGGAGGATCCGCCACCACGGGATCCCCAAGGCCCGCGCGCTCTCGACGAAGAGCCGCCCGGCGACCGAGGCGGCCTGCCCTCGTGCGAGCCTCGCGTACCACGGCCACCAGGTGAGGGTGATAGCGACCGTGGTGCTCGCCATCGACGGCGGGAGGAAGGCGGCGAACGCCAGGGCCAGGAGGAGCGGAGGGAACGCCAGGAACACATCGGTGACCCGCATGATGGCGTCGTCGACGAGACCCCCGAGGTAGCCCGCCAGGAGTCCGAGCGGCACGCCGATCAGGCACGAGAGCCCGAGGACGAGCACGGCGATCGCAGGTGAGACCCGGGCCCCGTAGAGGACCCGGGTCAGGAGGTCGCGCCCCACCTGGTCGGTGCCGAAGGGGTGCTCCCAGGAGGGCGGCCGCAGCGCCTGCGTGGGATGCGTGGCGGTCCCGGCGTCGGCCGGCGCCGGGGAGAGGACTGGCGCGAGGATCGCCATGACGAGGACGAGGAGCGAGAGCGCCGCGCCCCCCATGATGAGCGGGTTCCGCCTGAGCGCCTCGAGGGCCTGGGGCTCAGCGGCGGCGGTCTCCATCAGCGGAGCCGGATCCTCGGGTCGAGCGCAGCCTGCACCAAATCCACCACCAGGTTACCGACGACGTAGGCGAACGCGACGAACAGCGTAACTCCGACGATCGCCGGGGTGTCGAGGGAGGCGACCGCGTCCGCGGCGTAGCTCCCGAGCCCCGGCCAGTTGAAGATCGCCTCGACGAGGAACGTGTTGGCGAGCGAGTACGCGAAGACCAGGGCTGCCACCGCGACAACCGGGTTCCAGGCGGGCCGGAGCGCGAACCGCCCGTAGACCGCCCGCTCCCCGAAGCCGAGCGCGCGCACCATCCGGATGTGGTCCTCGCTCACCGTGTCGAGGACCGAGGCTCGAACCATGCGGGTCACGACCCCCATCGGGTAGGAGGCGATGACCACGGCCGGGAGCACGAGGTGGGCGAGCGCGCTCCGGAGCACCGGCCAGTTCCCGGTGATCAGCGCGTCGACCACGGGCATCCGGGTGTACTCGGTGAGCGGGCTCGTGTAGTCGAGCGCCGGGTCGTACTGACCGGCCGCGGGGAGCAGCCGGAGGCGCTGGAAGAACACGAGCTGCAGGATGAGCGCGAGCCAGAACGTCGGCATCGAGACGCCGAGGACGGCGCCCACCCGCACCAGGCGATCCACCGCACGGCCGCTCCAGCGGGCGGAGACCACGCCGAGGGGCACCCCAACGACGAGGGCGAGGAGCAGTGCCGCGGCGACGAGCTGGATCGAGGACGGGGCGCGCACCGCGAGGTCTTGGAGCACCGGCCGTCGCGTCCGCACCGAGACCCCCCAGTCGCCCCTGAGGATCCCAGCGAAGTACCGCGCGACCTGCACGGGCAGGGGCCTGTCGAGCCCCAGTCGCTGTCTGGCAGCCTCGATCTGTGCCGGTTTCGCGTGGGGTCCCGCCCAGGTGGCGGCGGGATCCCCCGGGACCACCCTGGCTACGACGAACGTGAGGAGCACGACCCCTACGACGACCAGCACGGCCTGGGCGACCCGTCGCGCGATGTAGCGGCTCACTCCTCGGGGAACACCTCGTAGGCGAACACCACGTTCGGGTACGCCGGGTTGATCCGGTAACCGCCCACGGAGGAGAGCATCGTGTGCTGGTAGTTCTGGTTGTACAGGTACACGGCCGGCATGTCCTCGAGCAGGATCTCCTGCATTTCGCGGTACATCGCGAGCGCACGCTCTCGATCGGTCGCCGTGTAGGTCGGGACCGCATCGATCATCTCGTCGAGCCGAGGGTTGCAGTAGTACGAGAGGTTGAAGAACGGCTCGTCCTCGCAGTGGAAGAGATTCGCGAACCAGGAGATCGGGTCGGCGTAGTCCGGCCACCAGTAGAAGATGAAGATGTCCTGGCGTTCCGGGGGATCCGCCGACTTCGCCTTCGCCCACTGTGTCTGCCACTGGAGGCCTCGCACCTTGACATCGACGTTGAGGTCCGCGAGGTTCGACTTGATGATCGTGGCCACGAGCTGTTCGTCGGCGTCCCCCTGCGTGTAGGTGAGTTCGAGTTCCATGGGTGCGCCGCCCGGCCCGTATCCCGCCTCGGCCAGGAGCTCCGCCGCCCGACCCGGATCGTGCACGTGCCCCAGATCATCGAAGTGGCCCCACAACCCGGGCGGGACCACGCCGCTCGAGGGAACCGCGGCTCCCTGGAGCGCTGAGATGATGCCCTCGTAGTCGATCGCGTACGAGATGGCCCGACGCACGGTCACGTCGGCCAGCGGACCCTTCCGCGTGTTGAGGAGGGCCAGGAGGTTCTGCCAGGACGAACCCTCCACGGTCTCGAAACCGGGGTCGCCCTCGAAGGTCTGGAAGAGCTGCGGGGTCATCCGCTGGACGAAGGTGACCTCGCCGGCGCGGAGGAGCTGGGCGGAGGTGGTCGCCTCCGGCACGACGCGGTAGACGACACGCTGGTAGTGCGGCCCGTCCCAGCCCTGCCAGTAGTCGGGGAACGCCTCGAGCCGCAGCTCGACCTCCTCGCCGGGGTTCCACTCCGCCACTCGGTAAGGGCCGGTCCCGGTCTCGTTCCCTTCCTCGAACCACGCGTTGAGGTCCTCGACGCCCTCCACCTTCGTGTCGTAGATATAGGCGGCGTAGCCGGCCGAGGCGATCAGGTCGATGGGCGCGGGGTGCTTGAGGCGGAACACGACGGTCTCATCGTCAACGGCTTCGATGGACCGTACCGCGCTCCAGATGTAGGCGGCCCCCTGGCCGAGCTCGATGGTCCGCTCGATCGACGCCTCCACATCCCGCGCCGTCATCTCCCGGCCCGTGTGGAACTTCACCCCGCGGCGGACCTTGAACGTCCACGTGAGGCCGTCGGGGGACGTCGACCACTCGGTGGCGAGGAGGGGCTCGACGTCCTGCGTCTCGGGGTCGTAGAAGGTCAGGGTCTCGTAGACGTTGCTCAGGGGCAGTATGGAGTTGGAGTTCTCCGTCGCTGGGTCCCAACCGACGATCGCCTCCGACGTGGTCGCGTAGACGAACGTCTCCTCCCTCGCCGGTCGCTCTTCGGCCGGCGGCTGAGCTTCGCACGCCGCCGCGACGAGCGCGAACACGGCGAAGAACCCGATCCGTCGTGCCAGCCGCATCTCGACCTCCTCCGTCGTGCACCTCACGGCCATCCGAGGGGTCCGGCCGCCTTCACCCGGATCCGCACGGTGGGCGCGGCCATGTAGGTGAGAGGGATCTCCTCGATCTCGACGATCTCCACCCGCTCGGGGTCGGCCCCCGCCTCGATCGCCCGCTCGCGGGCCTCATCGCACGCCTCCCGGATCGCCTCCTCCCTGCCACCGGGGCCGAGGTGCACCACCCGGTCCACCTGGCCGCTCACGGAGGCGATGGCCGCCCCGATCGCGTTCGCGACCTCGTAGTGCTCCGGCCGGTGGATCTCGCTCACGCCGGGGAGCCGGTCGGGGACGAGCACGCTCCCCCCGCCCACCACGACCAGCGGGCGATCCCCCTTCGCGACCTTGATCCGATCGATCGCATCCGCGAGCAGTGCATCGCTCCGGGCCATCGCGGCCTCCAGGAGCCGTCGATGGGCCTCCACACCGGCGGGGTTCCCGAGGGTGGCCCGTCCGCACGCCACCGCCGCGTCCGTGAGGGTCGGCGTAGCGCCGCCGAACACGAGCGCCTCCCGGGTCAGCCGGTAGCCAACGCTCCCCGGTCCGAGACGGACCTCGCCGTCCTCCTCCCGGACCTCGGTGCCACCACCCAGGCCGATCGTGACGAGGTCCGGCATCCGGAAGTTCGTGACCACCCCGCCGATCTCGATCCCCGCGGAGGACTCGCGGGGGAACCCCTTCACCAGCACCCCGATGTCGGTGGACGTGCCCCCCACATCGGCCACGATGGCATCGGTGACGCCCGTGAGGTACGCGGCCCCCCGGATGCTGTTCGCTGGGCCGCTACCGATCGTGAGGACGGGGTAGCGGACCGCGAAGTCCAGCGCCATCAGCGTGCCGTCGTTCTGCGCGAAGAAGGTGACCGGGTCGAGGCCCTCGCTCGCGAGCGCCCTCCTGACCGCGGCGGCCACCTCGCGGGCCAGGCCGAAGAGGGCCGCGTTGAGGACCGTGGCGTTCTCCCGCTCCAGCAGGCCGATCGAGCCGATCTCGTGGCTCAGCGAGACGTGGGCGTCCGGCAGGACCTTCTCGACCACCTCGGCTGCGGCGAGCTCGTGCCGCGGTGACACCGGGGCGAACACGCTCGTGATGGCCACGGCCTCCACTCCATCCGCGAGCGACCCTAGGAAACGCGCGGTGGCGTCCCGGTCGAACGGCGCCAGCTCCCTCCCGTCGAACTCGATCCCGCCACCGACGATGGCCTCTCCTGCTGACACCGCCCGCCGCAGGTCCTCGGGCCACATGAACAGCGGCCGGACGGCGTGGGTCGCGGGGCTCCCGATGCGGATCACCGCCACTCGGTTCAGGTTCCGACGCTCGAGGAGGGCGTTCGTCGCGTGGGTCGTCCCGAGCATCACATGGGTGATCTGATCTCCGACCCCTCCTGCGGCCGCCAGGACCGCTCGGATCGCCTCGACGATGCCGGAGATGATGTCGGGCGTGGTGGGGACCTTCGCCTTCGCCAGGAGACGGCCCTGGGCGTCGAGGACGACGGCGTCCGTGTTCGTCCCGCCGACGTCGATGCCCATCCGGAGACCCATCCGCGCTGGCACGGCGCTCACCCGCGCGCGCTTGGCCACCCCACGAAGTCGTAGCCGGTGATCGCCTTCGCCGGGGGCCGGGGGTAGGTCCGCTTGCTGTGGGCCAGGCCCAGAGCCACGAGGGCCTCGGCCACCCGGACCGTGGCCGGGAGGGGGTCGATCACCGGCACGCCCCCGTAGCCGGCGCGCCGCAGTCCCTCACGCAGATCGGCGGCGCACCCGAGCATCCCCGTGCATCCGAGCACGATCACATGCGCACCGTCCTGCTCGATCGCCGCCAGCGACTCCCGGGCGAGATCCCCCACGACCCGCTCATGCTCCCGCCCGAGCTCTAACACCGGGACGTCGACCCACCGCACGGACGCCAGTCGCTCCGCCACGCCGTAGCGCCGGGCGAGGTCCTCGAACGGGGGCACCGAGCGCTCCAGGACCGTCACCACGCTGAAGCGATGCCCGAGCAGGCACGCCAGGTGCATCGACGTCTGCGCCGGGCCGAGCACCGGGATGGACGCCACCTCCCTCGCCGCCTCCAGGGCGGGATCGTCCATGCAGTCGATGACCACGGCGTCGATCCCATCCCGCTCGGCCTCGAGGACCCTCGCGATGGTCTCCGGAGCGGCGAGCGCCGCATCGAAAGCTGACTCGATGGACGCGGGCCCTCGCTCGACGTGCACGATCGATACGTCGGTCCCAGCCCCTGCGAGGCCCGCGACGTCGTCAGGCACACGAAGCGCTTCGGCGATGACCGGCGTAACGATCCGGACGCGCCTCACCCCGCCTCCATTGCCTCCCGTCGAAGCCTACGGGCGACCCCGTAGCCAGGGAGAGGTGCAAACAGCCCTAGGTTGTGCGCCTGATGACGCAGGACGCACAATGATCCCGTGCCGACGGTGCGTGACCTCCTCTCCACCGCCTCCCTCCGGGGGATCTCGCCGCTCGGCCCCTCGGGGCTCGACAGCGAGGTGCGCGACGTGGCTCTGGCGGAGGACCTCGACGACCTCGCCTGGGCGGGCCGCGGCTCCTTCGTGATCATCGGGAGAACCGCTTCCCGGGCAGCCCCGACGTACCGGTTCGACGTGGCGGTGCGCCGTGCTGCAGCACGCGCGGCTGCGTGCCTGGCGATCCTGGAGCCCTGGGCCAGATCGGTCTCCACGACAGCCGCGGCCCTCGCTGAGCGAGCCCACATCGCCCTCGTCGCCGTCCCCGAAGGTACCGATCTCGGCGGGCTCGCCGCCGCGCTGGGCCGCGAGATCCTCCGAGGGGCCCAGGCCGCCCTCGCCCGGATCGAGGCGGGGCTCGAAGAGCTCCTGGAGGCGGCTGAGGGGGCCGATCTCGAAGCGGTGGCCACCGCGGCCAGCCGGTGTCTCGGCAGGCCGGTGCGCGTCGGACCCGCGGGGCCCGACGAGATCTCCGTCCCCGTCGTGGTGCTCGGCGAGCGCGTGGCCTGGTTCTCCGCGCCCACCTCCGGCGGGCGCGACCCCGAGGCCACGCTGGTGCTCTCCCTGGCCGCGCACGCGGTCGCCGGTTCCCTCGCGACGCTGCGACGCGCCGAGGAGCTGCCCGAACGCTCGCGGGCGGAGCTACTGACCGAGCTCTTGGCGGCGAGCGCGGACCGGAGCATGCGACTGCTCGACCGGGCCCGGGTCATCGGCCTGCCCGTGGACGGCTGGCACGTGGTCGGACACGTCGATCTCGGCGAACCGCTCTCCGGCCAGCCCGACGAGCCCTCGGCATTCCAGCTCTCCGAGACCGTCGCGGACCTCGCGCTCCGGCTGGCCCGCGCGAGCGGCGGAACCTGGAACTTGGCCCGTTCCGGATCCGCCCTCCTGTTGGTGCGCACCTTCCCCCGCGATCCCGGAGCCTCGGCGGTGAGAACCATGATCGAGCTCATGGAGCGAGTGGTCGGCCTCATCCGCGACCGCTTCCCGGGCCTGGGCCCCGTCGCCGGGGTGGGAGGCGTCCACGCCGGCCTCGCCGGGCTCCGGGCATCGGCTGCCGAAGCTCGGGCCGCGGCCGGATCGGCCAGGGCGAGTGGGCGAGCCGGCGCGGTCGCGGGGTTCGATGCGGTCGGGCTCCGACGCATGCTCGTCGAGTGGTACGCGTCGGACAGCGCCCGGGAGTCGGTTCGCACCCTCCTCGCACCGCTCGAGCGCCTCGGTCCGCGCCGATCGGAGGAGGCGATCAAGACCCTCCAGACGTACCTCGACGAACAGGGCTCGGTCACCCGGACCGCCCGCCGGCTCCACCTGCACCGCAACGCGGTGCTGTACCGGATCCGCCGGATCTTCGAGGTCCTCGAGGTCGACCCTTCCGATCCCGACCAGCGGCTGGCGCTGCAGCTCGCGTGCCGTGCGAGGTTGCTCCCCTGAGCGCTCACCCATCGGCCGACCGGAGCCGGTCCGTCGCCCCACGGTCCACGTCCCACGAGCCGTCGGATCGCACCACGGCTACCCGATAGATCGAGCGGGCCTCCTCGGCCGTCAGGAACCCGTCCCTGACGTCCTGGGCTACGAGTTCCGGATCGCGGGCCGACGCCGGACCCCATCCGCCTCCGCCGCCGCTGCGTACGCTCACGACGTCGCCCGGCCCCAGGGGGCCGAAGCCTGACACCCGCCGCCTGAGCACCTGCTCTCCGGCCGTCCCGGGACGCACGACGACGGCGCTGGGCCGGCCGTCCCCGCCTCCCGCGAGACCGCGGGCGAGCGGTTCATCCGTGCTGTCGATCACGACCTGGAGGTACGTGCCCTCCTCGAGGACCTCGAAGTCCCGCCGGACCCCGAGCCCGCCTCGGAACCGGCCAGGACCGGCGACGCCCGGGAGGAACTCGTAGCGGAGGCAGCGGAGCGGGTACCGCGCTTCCAGGACCTCGACCGGCGTGCAGCGAACGTCGCCGTCGCCCAGGAACACCAGGGTCGGGCCGTCGGCGAACGGCCGGGCGCCGTCCCCCCCGTCGATCGGCTCGATGAACACGAACGGCCGGCCGAGACCGGGGTCCACCCGGTACAGGTAGATCGCGAAGAGCTGGTACCCGCCCGCGGGACAGCGGTCCGGCATCGCGGGTGCGAGCGCCGCGAACGTGAGATCCATGAGCGCAACGCCGACGTAGCCGTAGGAGTCGCACGGTGCCGGGGGTTCAGGGCTCACGATCAGCCCTGGGGGAAGGTCGAACTCGAAGGGCAGGAAGTGGCCCTCGTTGGAGGGGTCCGTGGGCATCAGCAGGCCCTTGAGGGCTGCCCGGAGATCCGCCCGTGCCCCGATGGCAGGTTCGTTGATCGGCGACCGCACCGCGGGGCTCGTCCCCTCGAACGAGACGCGGATCCGGTCCCCGAGGACCTCGAAGGTGAGAGCGATCGTCGGCCGCTCGCCGGAGAGTGGGTCGGGGTCGAGCTGGGCCCGGGCCCGGTAGGTGCCATCGGGGATGCCGGCGATCTGCCGGCGGATCGCTTCCTCCGTCCGCCGAACCGTGAGGTCCATGGCTTCCCGCACCGCGGCGACCCCGTACTTCCGACAGAGCGCGCGCACGCGCTCGACGCCCTGCCGACATGCCGCGATCTGAGCCTCGAGGTCTCCGATCACGAGCGAGGGGAAGCGGACGTTCGCCTCGATCACCTCCCAGAGTTCCCGGTTCGGCCGCCCCGCGTGGATCAGCTTCTGGTGGCCGAGCCGGAGCCCCTCCTGGAACACGTCGGTCGAGTCCGGCGCGAAGCCCCCCGGGGTCTTCCCCCCGACGTCGGCCCAGTGGGCGCAGGCCGCCGCGAACGCGACCAGTTCGTCGCCGTGGAACACGGGCATGTAGACGCAAACGTCGGAGATGTGGGTGCCCGTCAGGTACGGATCGTTCACGATGACCACGTCCCCGTCCGAGAAGCCCTCCTCCCCGTGGATCGCGAGGCCGCCCTTGATCGTGTCGGGGAGCGAGCCCAGGAACGTGGTAATCCCCGGGGCCTCCGCCCACAAGAGCCCCTCCGCCGAGACGATCCCCAGCCCGAAGTCCTGAACGTCATACAGCAGGGGGTTGTGGGCCGTGCGCACGAGCGTCTTGCTCATCTCCACCGCCGCCGCCGTGAGGGCGTTGCGGACGATCTCGGCTCGGACGACGTCGCCCCGGCCGTTCATGCTTCGCCTCCCGCGGATAGGACGAGGTTCCCCATCCCGTCCACGACGGCGCGCCATCCGGGAGGGACGACCAGGGTGCTCGCCCACTCCTCGATGATCGCGGGGCCGTTGATCCGCTGGTCCACCACGAGCTGGTCCCGGTCGAACACGGGCGTGTCGAGCCACGCCCTCGCCTGCCGGAAGTAGACCTGCCGCGTGTCTCGAGCGAGAGCCGGGTGGCCCTCCCGCCACCGCGGCCACGCCGGGGGCCCCACGCGTCCGATCGCGCGGCAGCGGCACGTCACGATCTCGATCGGCACGTCGGCCGCCCCGTGACCGTACAGGCGGCGATGCGCCTGGATGAACCGCTCCCGGGTCCCCGCCAGCAGCGCGGCTGGGTCCTCGATCCAGCTGGGCTCGAGGTCCACCGTGACGGTGTGCTCCTGCCCCAGGTAGCGGGCGTCGACCCGCGGCAGCACGGCCACCGCCGACGCGGGGAACCCATAGCTCCGAACCTCCCGGGTCGCCTCATGGACGAGCTTCCCGATGTCCGTCGCGACCGCCGGGGCCGTCCCTTCGTCGAGCAGCCGCACCTGCGTGAGCGCGCGGTCGTGCCGGTGGTCCGAGCGGAGGATGCCGGTGGCGGAGAAGTTGGCCGGCGCCGTGGGAACGATCACCGTTCCGATCTCGAGCTCCTCGGCGACCGTGGCGCAGAACAGCCCGCCACCCCCCCCGTAGGAGAGGAGGACGAAGTCTCGGGGATCGAGCCCTCGCTCCACGGTCAGGGTTCGGATCGCATACGTCATGTTCGCCTCGGCGATGGCGAGCATCCCGTCCGCGGCCTCGTCGACGCCCAGGCCCGTGGGCTCGCAGAGACGCGCGCGGATGGCCTTCCGGGCGAGATCCGTATCGAGCTCGATCCGAGCACCGAGGAAGCGCCGGGGGTCGAGGCGCCCGAGGTGCACGTGGCAGTCGGTGACGGTGGGATCCTCCCCGCCGCGCCCGAAGCAGGCGGGTCCGGGCTCGGCCCCCGCGCTCCGCGGCCCGACCTTGATCAGCCCCCGTTCGTCCACCCAGCCGACGGACCCGCCGCCCGCACCGATGGAGACCACGTCGAGGGTTGGCCCGAGGACCGGTCGATCGCCGAGGGTCGTCTCGGTCCGCTCCAGGATCTCGCCCCCCTCGATCAGGCCCACGTCGAAACTCGTCCCGCCCACGTCCGCGCAGATCACGTTGGAGATCCCGAGCGTCCGGGCGAGGGCCTGGGCGCCGATAACGCCGCCAGCAGGTCCCGACGCTATCGTGTGGATCGGCTCGTCCAGGGCCCGCTCGTCGGGCATCATCCCGCCGTTGGACCGCATGATCGCCAGCGGGGCCCGGTGCCCCGCCGCGGACAGCCGCGCCCGTAGCTCCGAGAGGTACGAGGCGAACACGGGCTGGATGTAGGCGTTCAGCACGGTCGTGGAGGTCCGCTCGAACTCCCTCCACTCCCTCGCCAGTCGGTGGGAAACGGATACCCATCGCCCGGGGTGGCGCCGGCGGATGCGGCTCGCCGCTTCCTCTTCGTGAGCGGGGTTCGCGTAGGAATGCAGGAAGGAGATCGCGACCGCCTCCACCCCGTCCTCGATGAGGCGATCCACCTCTTCGTCGAGGGCCTCGAGGTCGAGCGGGGTGAGCACCCGGCCGTCGGGCCCGACCCGCTCCGGGACTTCCCGTCGGCGCGATCGGGGAACGAGGGGTGGCGGCGGGAGGTACAGCCAGTCGTAGATCCGCGGCCGGCCCCCCCGGCCGAGGCCGAGTACGTCCCGGAACCCCTCCGTCGTGATGAGCCCGACCCGAGCGCCTCGTTCCTCCAGGATCGTGTTGATCGCGACGGTCGTGCCGTGCGCGATCCGCGCGATCGCCGTCGGCCCGACGGGCAACCGCTCCAGGCCCCGGAGCACCTCGACGGCGAGCCTCGCCGGGTTCGCCGGATGCTTCTCGAGGATCAGCTCCCCCGTCTCCTCATGGAGCAACGCGTAATCGATGAAGGTCCCCCCGACGTCGACCGCCAGCCGGTGGCGACCACGGCGCGCGGTCTCACCGACGGGCATGGAGCGCCTCCACCGGCACGTAGTCGAACTCGTAGCCGAACGCCGTTGGCCCGGCGATCTCGAGGCCGCGCTCGGTCCGCCAGATCGGATCGCACGGGAACGCGGTCACGGATACCCGCTGGCCGTAACGGAGCCGCTCGGTGGAGATCGCGTTCGCGGTCTCCGTATCGAGGACGGTGATGATGTCGGGGACCATCGCGAGGGGCTCCCCCTCCTCCATGGCCACCAGGTTCTCGTTCTGGATCTCGAGCCGGAGGAGCCGACCCGCGTCGGCGCGCAGACCCTCGACCGTGGCTGCGCCGTACACGAACCCCCCGCGGGTCTGTCGCTCGACGTCGGCGATCTTGCCTTCGATCAGGACGACGCCCCGGACCTCTTCGACGAGCGCACGGACCGGGTCGTCCGCGGCCTCGAGCACCGCCCGGCCGATCCGGACGGCCAACGACACCGACCCGCGGACCGTGGCCTCCCGAGCCTGGGCCGCGGTCATCTGGTACTCGGTGGACGACGCCATCCCGCCGAACTCGACCGAGACCGTTCGCTCCATCCGCTCCATCCACTCCCCGGAGATCGCGCGGAAGACCACGACATTGCCACGCTCGTCCGTCATCACCCCCGGGCTCGGTGAGATGCCAGCGATCTCCATGGATACCTGCGGCACCTGGGGGAAGGCACGCCCCATCCCGTCGGCGTCGACGAGCGGCAGTCCGGCACGCGCGGCCCAGGCGACGGGGAGAAGCCCATTGGACCCGCCGATCTCTCCGGCCATCAGGGCCACCACCGGCTGGTCCCACAGGCGCTCGACCTGCTCCTTCAGCCGGAAGACCTCGTCGCCGCTCTCGATCTTCTCGATCGACACGGTCGGCGCGCCGATGCCCCCGCACGGCATGATCAGAGCTTCATCGGGCAGATCGTCGAGGTCCACGACCGGCACAGGCCCGTGGTCCTGGACGGCCTGGAGCGCCATGAGGAGGCCAACGGCTGTGTCCCCTCCACCTCCGGCCCCGAGGATCGCGCATCCCCGCGCGAGCGCAGGGAGATTCCTTTCGTCGAGCTGCATGCCCTGCTGATGGTAGCCGCAGGAGGAGGAGCCCGGGATGTACGGTTCGCCCAGTCGGGGCATCGGATGAGGTCGATCTGCTCAACCCTGACTTGAACGAGGTGGTCGCCCCAGCCGCCTCCCCGAGGAGCTGCGCCCAACCGGCGCCCAAGCACGCCCGCGTCCGGGCCCATACCTCGACTACGAGCCAGGTGATTCCCCTGACCTCGGTCTTGCTCTACGTGGACCCGACCGGATTCGAACCGGCGACCTCTTGGCTGCCAGCTAGAGGCACTCGGGAAACGGAGACGCGGGTCAGAAGCATCGTCGCAGGTCAGAGCGTGTACGGAGTGGACGGTGTGGATGCCCGTGGACGAGAGATCGCGCAACGTTCGCGCAACGTTCACTTACTTGACCAAGCGTCTATCTCCGCACCCCTCAATGAGGCCCCGACCTCTCGGCCGGGGAAACCCCGTAGCTGAACTCCTGCTCGGTCCAGTCCGGGTACCCTCAATGAGGCCCCGACCTTTCGGCCGGGGAAACCGGTGGCTGGTCCGCACGGGGCGCGCGCGTCCCGACCGCCCTCAATGAGGCGCCGACCTTTCGGCCGGGGAAACCGGTGGCGTTGGCCCCGGCGATCTCGGCGGTGAGGACCCCTCAATGAGGCCCCGACCTTTCGGCCGGGGAAACGCGGCTCGGGCCCGAGGGGTCGGCCCGACCACGATGCCCTCAATGAGGCCCCGACCTTTCGGCCGGGGAAACCCAGCAGGCCAGGGTCGGGCTGCTGGGCCGGCTGCTCCCCTCAATGAGGCCCCGACCTTTCGGCCGGGGAAACGGTGGCCCGGTTCGGGAGCTTGGGACCGTCCCACTCCCCTCAATGAGGCCCCGACCTTTCGGCCGGGGAAACCCTCGGTGGCGACGAGGGTCCCGGGTGCCGCCCGCCGCCGTCAATGAGGCCCCGACCTTTCGGCCGGGGAAACCACGGTAGAGGTAACGAGCGGGGCGGGGGCTGGGGACCCTCAATGAGGCCGCGACCTTTCGGCCGGGGAAACCGAGGTCGGGTCCCGCGATCTTCCGCAGGGGGATGTCTCCTCAATGAGGCCCCGACCTTTCGGCCGGGGAAACCCTCGCCGGAGTGGCCCTCGCCGTCGTGGATCAGGTCCCCTCAATGAGGCCCCGACCTTTCGGCCGGGGAAACAGCCCGTCAGCTACATCACGCCTACGGCCACGACGTCCCTCAATGAGGCCCCGACCTTTCGGCCGGGGAAACATCCACCTTCCCGATGAGGTGCGGCGGGACCAGGAACCCTCAATGAGGCCCCGACCTTTCGGCCGGGGAAACCGGTCGCCCCGAAGGCGCTCATCGCCCAGGGCCAGCAGCCCTCAATGAGGCCCCGACCTTTCGGCCGGGGAAACCCCGGGCCGGTGAGGCCCCGCCGGCCGGTCCGCCGCCCTCAATGAGGCCCCGACCTTTCGGCCGGGGAAACCACGACCAGCCATCTGCCCTCACGCCCCATGTCCATCCCTCAATGAGGCCCCGACCTTTCGGCCGGGGAAACGCTGGGGACGTGTCCGCAGGCGCAGATCCGGGAGCGCCCTCAATGAGGCCCCGACCTTTCGGCCGGGGAAACGCGGTCGTCGGGGACGAACGGCGGGCCGGTGTCGGGCCCTCAATGAGGCCCCGACCTTTCGGCCGGGGAAACCCCTGCCCCTCAAGCGCAGGCCCAGGCGCTCCACCCCCCTCAATGAGGCCCCGACCTTTCGGCCGGGGAAACCGTCACCGCCATGATGCCACCGGCAGCGGGCGGTGTCCCTCAATGAGGCCCCGACCTTTCGGCCGGGGAAACGGTGGCAGGCCACCGGCCGGTCGCCGCGGTAGGCCGTCCCTCAATGAGGCCCCGACCTTTCGGCCGGGGAAACCCGCACGCGGGAGGTCACCGCGTCCAGGTGCGGGAACCCTCAATGAGGCCCCGACCTTTCGGCCGGGGAAACGCTGACCTCACTGGTCCGGCTCAGGGACGAGCTGCACCCTCAATGAGGCCCCGACCTTTCGGCCGGGGAAACCGGGAGCACGCGGTCCCCGGCCTCGTCGACGTTGCCCCCTCAATGAGGCCCCGACCTTTCGGCCGGGGAAACGACCTCGCCCCCGGCCTCGCCGTCCCAGCCGAGGTGCCCTCAATGAGGCCCCGACCTTTCGGCCGGGGAAACCCTCGTAGTTCCGGCGGAACCACTCGACGGCCGCCTGCCCTCAATGAGGCCCCGACCTTTCGGCCGGGGAAACCGCCGGCCCGCCGAGCGTCCGGTGATGCGGGAACTTCCCTCAATGAGGCCCCGACCTTTCGGCCGGGGAAACCTCGACTGCACCGAGAGCGACGGCGCGAACGCCGTCCCCTCAATGAGGCCCCGACCTTTCGGCCGGGGAAACCCCCCCGGACCCCTCGACCAGGATCCAGATGGCGCGGAGCCCTCAATGAGGCCCCGACCTTTCGGCCGGGGAAACTGCACCCCTGCGGCGAGCGCGCGGAACACCTCCTCACCCCTCAATGAGGCCCCGACCTTTCGGCCGGGGAAACCGTCCACGTAGAGCGCCTGCACCGAGTGCTCGACGATCCCTCAATGAGGCCCCGACCTTTCGGCCGGGGAAACCGCCCCGGGAGCAGGGCGGGCGGCGCTTCCCCGGGAACCCTCAATGAGGCCCCGACCTTTCGGCCGGGGAAACGCATCGCCCTCGTGATCGAGTCACCGAGGATCTGGTCCCCTCAATGAGGCCCCGACCTTTCGGCCGGGGAAACCGTGGCCGTGCGCGCGGGCGGGGCCAGGGTCCCCTGCCCTCAATGAGGCCCCGACCTTTCGGCCGGGGAAACCGGCGAACTCGAGGGCCGGTACACCGTCACGTCACGCCCTCAATGAGGCCCCGACCTTTCGGCCGGGGAAACGGCGTCCTTCAGCTCGGCCAGGGCCTTGCGCATCTTCCCTCAATGAGGCCCCGACCTTTCGGCCGGGGAAACCCGCGACCTCGGCGTACGCACGGCGAGCTCGAGGGCCGCCCTCAATGAGGCCCCGACCTTTCGGCCGGGGAAACGGCGCCACGGATCCTACCTGGTCAGGACGGCCACGGGCCGGCTCTGCGCGAGCGCCCGTACCGGCCGGGGCCCCACGAACCCCGCATCCCGCCCGAACGAGCCAATCGCGGCGCATGTGACCAGCGGAGACGGGCACGCGAGCACCTCCGCCGGTCCGGCCCGTCACCCCGCCGCTCGAACCTCGATCTCGCTCTTCAGTTGTCAAGCTGCGACGGTGGGGAACCCGTCAAACGATCAGGCCGCGCTCCGGTCGCGGCACCCGCCCGACGCCGAGCTCCACGATGCGCTTGGCCGCCACCCCGCGCGCGGGGCCCAGGTCGATCACGATGACGGAGTCCTCGCGGAGGGCGACCACGCGCCGGATCGTCATCTCCATCAGGACCCGCTCGGCCCTCGACAGCTCGCACAGGAACACGGAGTACTGGAGCGGGTCCCCGTACCCCAGCATCGCCTGGTGCGTCCGACGAAGCCTGGCGGGGTCGCGGACGTCGTAGCAGACGACGAAGCGGTTCCTGCTCATCGAGTGACGAAGGGCCGGTACTCGGCGAGGTCGCCGGCGATGACCCGGGCGAGCAGCCGCGCCTGCATCTCTAGGACCCGCCGGTAGCTCACCTGGTAGCCGAAGAGCGGGTGCCGCACCAGGACGTCCATCCGAGCCTCGAACGCCCGGATCACGCGCCGCCGCGCGTCGCTCGTGAGGGCGCACGCGGGACCGCGGACCACGAAGTGGGAAGGCCGGACCATCCGGTTGTTCACGAGGTTCAGGACGACCGAATCAGCGATCAGGGGGCGGAACTCCTCCACCAGGTCGAGCGCGAGGGACGGCCTCGCGACCCGCAGGCGGTGGTAGATGCCCCGGTAGGGGTCCAGCCCCGCCGCGAGCAGCGCGCGAATCCCCTCCTTCACGAGGAGCGAGTAGCAGAACGAGAGCAACGCGTTGACGGGGTC
>DATMBJ010000081.1:0-11744 GCA_035559315.1 Actinomycetota bacterium | reverse complement strand
GCGCCCCGGTCGAGCCGGGCCCCCTGCCGGCGCCGCCCGGTGACCGCCGCGCCCGCCTCCTGGGCGGCGGGCGCCGGCGGCGAGAGGGGGCGCGGGGGGTCGCCATCGCCGTGGCCAGCACCGTGGTGTTCTTCACCGCGGCGGCGGTCGTGGTCTCCCGCTCGCCCGGCTGGCCCGCGATCCGCGACGCCTTCTTCCACGGGGGCGTCTTCGTGGAGAGCTTCCCCAAGGTGCTCGAGCGCTTCGGCCGGAACGTCTTCATCTTCAGCGTGGCCGAGGTCCTGGTCCTGGTCCTGGCCCTGGTGGTCGCGGTGCTCCGGACCCTCCCCGGCCCGGTGTTCTTCCCCCTGCGGCTCCTGGCCACGGCCTACGCGGACCTGTTCCGCGGGGTGCCCACCATCCTCGTGATCGCGCTCCTCGGGTTCGGGATGCCGGCCCTGCGGCTCTCCGGGGTCCCGAGCTCGGACACGTTCTGGGCCATCGTGGCCCTCGTCCTCGTGTACTCGGCCTACGTGGCCGAGGTGTACCGGGCGGGGATCGAGTCGATCCACCCCTCGCAGGCGGCGGCGGCGCGCGCGCTCGGCCTCTCGCGGACCCAGTCGCTGCGCTACGTGATCCTCCCCCAGGCCGTCCGCCGGGTCGTGCCGCCGCTCCTCAACGACTTCATCGGCCTGCAGAAAGACTCCGCGCTGGTGGCGTTCCTCGGCGGGGTCACCGAGGGGCTCCGGCAGGCGCAGATCATCGTCGCGGCCACGTTCAACTTCACGCCCTACGTGGTCCTCGCGCTGATCTACGTGGCGATCACGATCCCCATGACCCGCCTCGTGGACTGGCTCGTGGCGCGGGAGCGGGCGCAGCGGCAGACGGGGACGGCGCTGTGAGCGCGGCGGAGGGCGCCCGGGGCCGGGGGCCCGCGGCGGGGGGCGCCGGGGGTGGGCGCGGGGATGGGCGCCGCGACGCCGTCGCGCTCCGCCTGGAGGGGGTGCGGAAGTCCTTCGGCCCGCTCGAGGTGCTCCGGGGCATCGACCTGGAGGTCGCCGAGCACGAGGTGGTCTGCCTGATCGGGGCCTCGGGCTCGGGGAAGTCCACGCTCCTGCGGTGCATCGACCTCCTGGAGCCGATCGACGCCGGCCGGATCGTCGTCCACGGCGAGGAGATCACCGCCCCCGGCGTGGACGTGGACCGGGTGCGGCGGCGGATCGGCATCGTGTTCCAGGCCTTCAACCTGTTCCCGCACATGACGGTCCTGCGGAACGTGACGCTCGCCCCCGAGAAGGTCCTGCGGAAGGACCCGCGGGAGGCGGAGGCCGAGGCCCTCGCGCTCCTCGAGCGGTTCGGCCTGGCCGACAAGCGGGAGGAGTACCCCGACCGTCTCTCCGGGGGGCAGCAGCAGCGGGTGGCCATCATCCGGGCCCTGGCGATGCGGCCCGACGTCCTCCTGCTCGACGAGGTCACGAGCGCCCTGGACCCGGAGCTGATCGCGGAGGTCCTGGACGTGATCCGCGAGCTGGCCCGCCAGGGGATGACGATGGTGATCGCCACCCACGAGATGGGCTTCGCCCGGGAGATCGCGGACCGGGTGTGCTTCCTCGACGGCGGCGTGATCCTCGAGGAGGGGCCGCCCGAGCGGATCTTCTCGGAGCCCCGGGAACCCCGGACCCGTGAGTTCCTCCGCCGGATCGTGGAGGCCGGCCGCCTGTAGGTCGGGGTGTCTCCGCGGCACGGCGGGGCGTCCTCGACCCCCCAGGAGGGTTTATGCCATACTCGTGGCATGAGAACCACGCTCGAGCTTGACGACGAGCTGATGGAGGCGCTCCTGGCCCGCCACCCAGGGAGGTCGAAGCGGGAGGCCGTGGAGATCGCGATTCGCGAGTACCTGGCGAGGGACGCCGCGGCCCGCCTCCGGGAGCTCCGGGGGAAGCTGCACCTCGAGGACCGCTCGGCGGAGCTCCGCCGAGCCGACCACCGCCGGACGTGAAGGTCCTGGCCGACACGTCGGTCTGGGTGCGGCTGTTCCGCCCGGGGCAAGACCCCGGCGCCGACCACCTCCTGGAGCTGGCCGAACGCGGGGAGCTGGTGGCCTGCGGGCCGGTCCTCGCGGAGCTCCTCGTGGGGACCCCCGCCGAGGAGCGGGAGGCCATCCGCGCCACCGTGGGGAGCCTCCCCTGGGTGGACCTCGACCAGGCCGCGTGGTGGGAGGCCGGGGTGGCCGGCCGCGAGCTCCGCCGGCGCGGGATCTCCGTGCCGCTCGTGGACCTCGCGATCGCGGCGGCCGCGGTCCGCGAGGGGGCCGAGGTCTGGACCCTCGACCGGGACTTCGAGCGGATCCGGGAGGTCCTGCCGGCGCTGGAGCTCCACCGTCCGCCCGGCGCCTCGTAGCCCCCGCCGCGCCGGCGGCGCGCGCTAGCATGGCCTCGGGATGCCCCCGTTCAAGGTCCACGCCGACTTCCGCCCCGCCGGCGACCAGCCCAAGGCCATCGAGGAGCTGGCCGAGGCCATCCTGGCCGGCGAGCGCCACGTCACGCTGCTCGGCGCGACGGGGACCGGGAAGACGTTCACGATCGCGAACGTGATCGAACGGGTCCAGAAGCCGACCCTCGTGCTGGCCCCCAACAAGTCGCTCGCCGCGCAGCTCGCGAACGAGTTCCGCGAGTTCTTCCCGGAGAACGCGGTCGAGTACTTCGTCTCCTACTACGACTACTACCAGCCCGAGGCCTACGTCCCGCAGACCGACACCTACATCGAGAAGGACGCCACGATCAACGACGAGATCGAGCGGCTCCGCCACTCGGCGACCGCGGCCCTCCTCACCCGCGAGGACGTCCTGATCGTGGCGAGCGTCTCGGCGATCTACGGCCTGGGCACGCCCGAGGAGTACATGGGCCAGGTGCTCCGGCTCCACCGCGGGGTCGAGCTGGACCGGGACTTCGCGATCCAGCGCCTGGTCGACATCCAGTACCAGCGGAACCAGGCCAACCTGGCCCGGGGACGGTTCCGGGTGCACGGCGACGTCCTCGAGGTCCACCCGGCCTACGAGGAGACCGCGATCCGGGTGGAGTTCTGGGGCGACGAGGTCGAGCGGATCACCCGGTTCGACCCGCTCACCGGCGAGGTGGTGGGGGAGCTCTCGGAGGTCTGGATCTACCCCGCCACGCACTACGTCGCCTCCCAGGACCGGATGCAGCGGGCCATCGCCTCGATCGAGCGGGAGCTCGAGGAGCGCCTGGCCGAGCTGGAGTCCCAGGGCAAGCTCCTCGAGGCCGAGCGCCTGCGGATGCGCACCACCTACGACCTGGAGATGCTCCGCGAGGTGGGGTTCTGCTCGGGGATCGAGAACTACTCCCGCCACATCGACGGCCGGGCGCCGGGGGAGCCGCCCTACACGCTCCTCGACTACTTCCAGGGCGACTGGCTCTGCGTGATCGACGAGTCGCACGTGACGGTCCCCCAGCTCCACGGGATGTACGAGGGCGACATGAGCCGCAAGCGCACGCTCGTGGAGTACGGGTTCCGGCTGCCCTCGGCCCTGGACAACCGCCCGCTGCGGTTCGAGGAGTTCGCCGAGCGGGTCAAGCAGGTCGTCTACATGTCGGCGACCCCCGGGCCCTACGAGCTCCGGGTCTCGAGCCGGGTCGTGGAGCAGATCGTCCGCCCCACGGGCCTGGTCGACCCCGAGGTCGAGGTCCGCCCCACGAAGGGGCAGGTGGACGACCTGATCGAGGAGATCCGGGTCCGGGCCGAGCGCGGCCAGCGGGTCCTGGTCACGACGCTCACCAAGAAGATGGCCGAGGACCTCACCGACTACCTCCTGGAGATGGGGGTGCGGGTGCGCTACCTCCACTCCGAGATCGACACGCTCCAGCGGATCGAGATCCTCCGGGACCTCCGGCTGGGCGAGTTCGACGTGCTGGTCGGGATCAACCTGCTCCGCGAGGGCCTGGACCTCCCCGAGGTCTCGCTGGTGGCGATCCTCGACGCCGACAAGGAGGGGTTCCTCCGCTCCGAGACCTCGCTGATCCAGACCATCGGGCGGGCCGCGCGGAACGTCGAGGGGAAGGTCCTGATGTACGCCGACGACGTCACGGACTCGATGCGCCGGGCGATCTCCGAGACCCAGCGGCGGCGGAAGATCCAGATGGACTACAACCGCGAGCACGGGATCGACCCCCAGACCATCCGGAAGAAGGTGTCGGACATCCTGCTCGCGATGGAGGTCGAGCCCGAGCGGAGGACCGCGCCCGAGCGGCGTCGGCGCCGGCGGGTCGAGCCGGAGATGCCCGCCGAGGAGCTGGAGCGGCTGATCCGCACCCTGGAGGAGGAGATGCACGAGGCCGCCAAGGACCTCCGGTTCGAGTACGCCGCCCGGCTCCGGGACGAGATCCAGGACCTCCGGAGGGAGCTCCGCGGCCTCCGCGAGGCGGGGGTGGGCTAGGCGCGGGCTCGGGGGTGGACCCCCCCGACGGGCTCGGCCCCCGGCTCTTGAACCCGCTCCGCGTCCTCGTGTAGCGTCCACGGGGCCGATCGAGGTCTGGGGAGGGGGGACGTGCGGTCGGTCCGGGTCCTCTGCGCTCGTGTCGTCACCCGCGCGGCGTCCGTTCGCGATGCTCCCTCCGGACGCGCGACGTTCTCCGACGACGCCCCGTCCCAGCGCGCGCCGCCGCCGGGGGTCCGCTCGGTCTCGACCTCTAGGGGAAGGAGGGGCACATGTCGAGATCATCCCGGTGGATCATCGCGTTCGGGGTCGTCTGCGCGCTCGTCGCGGCGGGGCCCGCGGCATCGGCGGGCCATCTCACCGACCCCCGGACGAGGAACCTGCACCCCCTCGGCCACATCGTGGAGCCGGCCAGCCTGATCGACCCCGAGATCGGCAACATCAACATCCACTCGGACATCGCGTTCTGGGGGAGGCTCGCGTTCCAGGGCTCGTGGCTGGGGTTCAACATCCGCGACATCTCCGCGCCGGGAGCGCCCCGGCACGTGTCGTTCACGTCGTGCGCGGGGAACCAGGGCGACATCGCGGTCTGGGAGAACCTCCTGGTGCGGGCCTGGAACACGCCGGCCGGTGCGCCGGGCCCGTTCGGCGCGGGGACGACGTGCGACGGCGTGGACGTGGCGACCTTCGACGACCCCGTGATCGCGGGCGCGTTCGAGGGGGTCCACGTCTTCGACATCAGCGACCCGACGGATCCCGTCCTGGTCGCGGGGGTCGAGACCGAGTGCGGCTCGCACACCCTCACCGCGGTCCCCGACCCGGCGAACGGGAGGCTGCTCATCTACAGCAGCCCGTCGTCCGGCCTCTGCCCGGGGATCGACGTGATCGAGGTGCCCCTCGATGAGCCGGAGGAGGCCAGTCTCCTGGGGTTCGAGCCGGCCGGCTCCGGGATCAACTGCCACGACACCGGCGTGATCCTGGGCGACGCGATGCTGGCCGCGTGCGCAGGGGGCACCGGGTTCGCGGTGTGGAGCCTCGGCGGCGCCCTGGGCGGCAGCCTCGAGGACCCGCTGCTCCTCGGGACCCAGAGCGTGCCGGGCGTGACGATCGGCCACTCGGCCGCGTTCACCTGGGACGGCGAGATCCTCGTGTTCGGGCACGAGCCCGGGGGCGGCGTGCAGGCCGAGTGCGAGGAGACGGACGACCCGGTGAAGCGGACGGTGTTCTTCTTCGAGACCGACCCGGCCGGCGGGTTCTCGCAGGTCGGGCAGTGGACGCTCGAGCGGACGCAGTCGAACATCGAGAACTGCACCGTCCACAACTTCAACATCGTCCCGCTGCGCGGGCGGCACGTGCTGGTCCACGGGAGCTACCAGGCCGGTACGGGCGTGGTCGACTTCACCGACCCTGAGAACCCGGTGGAGGTCGCCTGGACCGACCCGCCGCCGATCCCCGTCGTGCCCGAGTTCCCCGTGTTCTGCGGGGGGCTGGGCTGCGAGATCGGCGGGGCCTGGTCCTCGTACTGGTACAACGGCTTCATCTACGAGACCAACATCACCGAGGGCCTGAACGTGTTCCGGTTCAGCGGGAGGCAGACCGCCGGCGCGCTCCGGCTCGGCCACCTGAACCCGCAGACCCAGGAGTTCACGCTCTAGGTCGAGGGGGGAACGCGAGGGGCGGGCGACGGTGGCCCGCCCCTCGCCCGCTCTCCCCGGAAGGGCCCGGCGCGTCGGGCGGGCGACCGGCCGTCCGTACCGGTGCACGACGAACCAGGGGTGCTCGTGCTCGACGGCGTCGAGCACCTCCGAGAGCCGGCGGGCGACCTCGGTGGCGGTGAGGCTCTCCACCGGTCCTCGGATCATCTGATACAACCCTGCCCGTGCCCGGCAGATCCCGCCCGTGAGCGCCGTCGCGTTCCGCGCCTCCGTGGTGTGGTGCGGCCCGGGGCGGCGGGTGCCGGACGGGGTGGTGGTCGTGGAGGGGGCGCGGGTGGCATACGCCGGACCCCGACGGCAGGCGCCCCCGGCCCCCGAGGAGCACGACGTGGACGGGTTCCTCATGGCCGCCGTCGCCGACCGCCACGTGCACATCGGGCTGGCGGACCCGGGGGCCGTGCTCCTCGGGGGCGTCACGGCCGTGCGCGACCTGGCCTGGCCCCCGGATGCGATCTTCCCCCTGGCCGACGCCTCCGAGCTCCCGACGTTCCGGGGCCCGCTGATCCGGGCAGCGGGGCCGATGCTCACGGGCCCGGGCGGCTACCCGACGCGGGCACGGTGGGCGCCGCCCGGCACCGGCCGTGAGCTGGCCGGCCCCGAGGACGCCGCGCGCGCGGTCCGGGAGCTGCACCGGCGGGGGGCCGCGCAGATCAAGGTGTCGCTGAACGCGGCGGCGGGCCCCACCCCCACCGACGCCGAGCTCGCCGCGGTCGTGGCGGCCGCTCGGGAGCTCGGCCTGCCGGTCACCGCCCACTGCGAGGGGGAGGGGCAGGTGGCCCGGGCGGTGGGCGCCGGGGTGGACGAGCTCGCGCACGCGCCCTGGAGCGAGCGGGTGCCCGAGGACGTGGTGCGGGCCGCCGCCCGCACGCAGCGCTGGGTCTCGACCCTGGACATCCACTCCTACGGCGAGGTGACCCCGGAGCTCCGGGCGGCCTGCGAGAACCTGGTCCGGTTCCGCGCCGGCGGCGGACGGGTGGTCTACGGCACCGACCTCGGGAACGGCCCGATCCCGCCGGGGATCCACGTCCGCGAGGCCCTCCTCCTCCACGAGGCGGTCCGGATGAGCCGGGAGGAGGTGCTCGAGGCGATGACCCCTGGCCCCCTGGTCCCGGGCGCGCCCGCGGACCTGGTGGCGTTCCGCGCCGACCCCCTGGAGGACCTCCGCGCGCTGGGGGACCTGGTCCTCGTGGTCCGCGCCGGCCGCGTGGTGCGCACCGCGCGCTGATCGGCGCCGTCCCCGTCCGCCGGGCCGCCGTGACCCAGCTCACCCTGCCCGACCGCCGGCGCCACCCGACCCGGGCAGCCCGATCTACGCGCGGGGCGCCGCGAACGGCGAACACCTCGACGAGGCCGAGGCGGCGCTCCGGGCTCGCCGCTGACCGCGACGAGCCCTCGCTCCGTGGGCGGTCCCGGGCCGGGTGAGCGGCCGGGCTCGCCGACCGAGGCCGTCAACCGATGAGCTCGGAGACCGCGACCTCGTAGCGGTCGACCGACAGGATGATCTCCTGCGGCCCACCCGACTGCCGGAGTTGCGTCGCCCGCTCCTCGGTGGCTCGCAGCGCTTCTTCGCTCTCCCACAGGGTGATCGCCACGTGCCTGCCGCTCGCCCGATCCACGAGCAGGTAGATGCCCTTGCAGCCCTGCAGCTCGCGGAGCTTCGGCACGACCTCTTCCTGGGCCTCCTTCACGCCGCGGTCGAGATCCCCGGGCGGTCCCAGGAACGTGCTGACCCTCGCGTACATCGGCACCACCTCCTTCGAGGCAGACGATGTCATGCGGGAACCGAGCGGCGCATCGGTAGGACTACCCATCCGCGAGACGAGCTGATCGAAGGTGACCGAGCTCGCACGGACCTGGACGGACCGCTACGGTCTGGCTCGGTTCGTCCCGATCGGACGGTCGATCGCGGCGCGGCTCCTCATGTGCGGCTTGCCCGGCTTCGTCGGATCGTCGACCGCCCACCCGGTCGCGCTCCCGGTCACCGTCTGGCGGCGGCGGCGAGCTCGTCCGCCGTCTGCGCGGAGGATGTGATCGTCGATGCTCGCGGAAGGGACCCGAACCCTCGCGGGCGAAGGAAGTCGGGATGGAACGCGAACGCGCGCCGGATCCGTTCACGGGCACCAGCCCGAAGCTCACGCGATCGACGAACGAGGGCCACCTGCCGAGGGCGGCGACGAAGGCGCTCGTGTGGAGGCCCTCGTCGATGAGCCCGCATCTCACCCGACCGGTATCATCCGCGCGACGTGTCGGAGGCCGTCGAACGCGCGATCCGCTTCGTCCGGGAGGAGGTCCGGCCGAACCTCGACGGGTGGGACCAGGAGGCCCGCTACCCCAGGGAGGCCGTGGCCGCCTCGGGGCTCACCGGGCTCTTCTGCCCCCAGGCGTTCGGGGGCCTGGACCTCCCCTTCCCCGAGGGGATGGAGGTGTTCGAGGAGCTCGGCCGGGGGGACGCCGCCCTCGCCTTCTCGCTCTCGATGCATAACGCGGTGGCCTCGGCGGTCACCCGCCACGGCGACGAGGAGCTCCGGGAGCGGTGGGGGCGACGCCTCGCGGCGGGCGAGGCGCTCGGGGGGTTCTCGCTCACCGAGCCCCACGCAGGCTCCGACGCCACGGCCATCACCACCCTCGCCGCCGAGAGCCCGGAGGGATGGCGGGTCTCGGGCAGGAAGGCGTGGGTCTCGCTCGCGGGCGAGGCCGACGTGTTCCTGGTGGTCTGCAAGACGAGGGAGGAGCCCGGCCACCGGGACATCGCGATGCTCGCCGTGGAGCGGGAGGCCCCCGGGGTGTCCTTCCCCCGCCTCTACCGGAAGGCCGCCTCGGACTTCCTCCCGATCGGGGAGATGGAGCTGGACGGAGCGCCCGGGCGGATCCTGGCCCCGCCGGGCGCGGGGATGCGGGCGGCCCTCGGCGCGATCGACGTCGCCCGCTGCGACATCGCCGCCATCGCGTGCGGGTTGCTCGCGGAGTCGCTGGACGTGGCCCTCGGCTACGCCCGGGACCGGCGGGCCTTCGGCCAGCGGGTCCTGGACTTCCAGGGGATCCAGTGGGCCCTGGCCGACCTCGCGACGGACCTCGAGGCCGGGCGGCTCCTCACCCGGCGGGCGGCGGAGCTCCTGGGGACGCCCGCGGGGCCGGTGGCCGTGGCCCACGCCAAGCGGTTCTGCCCCGACGCGGCGCTGCGGGGGGCGATCGCCGCGAGCGAGGTGCTCGGGGCGTACGGATGGCTCCACGACTTCCCCCTGGCCCGGTTCATCGCGCTCGCCAAGATGCTCCAGGTCGTGGACGGGACCACCGAGGTGCAGCGGATCGTGATCGCCCGGGAGCTCGTCCGGCGGGCCGAGGGCCTGGGGACGGGGTGAGGGACGTCGGCCACGCCTGGCGTCCGGGCGCGGGACCCGAGAGCCCCGCCGCGCGGTCGGACCCACGGCTCTCCCGCCGCCGGGCGGTGCTTGCAGGCGCGGCCGGCCGCCGGTAGCGTGCGCCCCGGCCCCACCGGGGGCGGAAGGGAGGGGTTCGCGATGGAGCAGGGACCCGGAACCGGCGGGACGCCGGCGGGGCCCTCGGGCAGCCCGGCCCGGCCGGGGATCGTGACGGCCGCCGCCGTGCTCCTGTTCGTCGGCGGGGGGCTGGGGGCGCTCGGGGGGCTGCTCGCGGTGACCGGGGGCGGCTTCCTGGGCGGGGCCTTCGGAGGGATCGCCATCGTCCTCGGGCTCGTGATGCTCGCCGTCGGCGCGCTCGAGATCTACGCCGGGGTGCAGGTGCTGGCGCTCAGGGAGCAGGGGCGCGTGATCGGTCTGGCCCTGGCGGCGATCGGGGCGCTGCTGTCGCTCCTTCAGATCGGGGCCGCGCCCGGGAGCGCCATCATCGGGCTCGCGATCAACGGGTTCGTCCTCTACGCGCTGGTCACGACGGCCTCGGCGTTCCATCGCTGAAGACGGCGGTCGGACGCCCCGTGGGTCGCGGCCGGAGGCTCCCGACCGCGACCCGGCTGGGGTGGGACGGCGTCCCGTCCGGGGCGGCCGAGGCCGGCCGCCGGTGTCGTTCAGCCCGCGCCCCCGGGCATCGGCACCACGCAGCGGATCGCGCGGGCGACGAGCGAGCCGTCGGCGAGCTCCCGGCCCGGCGGAGGATCGCCTTGACCCGGGTGGCCAGCTCCCGGGGGAGAAGGGCTTCGTCGCGTCCTTCGTCGCGGTCAAGGAGTGCGACGGACCGCCGATACCCAAGGGGAAGACGGTTCAGGCACGCCGATGGAGCGACCCGTGACGGCGAACGCGCGACGGGCGGGCCGGTCCGCGTCCCGGACGGTGGGCGCGGGCCCCGTGCCCGCGCCCGAGATCCTCCCGGCCCTCGATCTGCTCCAGGGGTTGGACGCGATCGTCTGGGAGGCGGACCCGGCCACGCTGCGGTTCCGGTTCGTGAGCGACCGGGCCGAGGCCATCCTCGGCTACCCCGTGGCCCGCTGGCTCGAGCAACCGGACTTCTGGGTCGCCCACCTCCACCCCGAGGACCGGGAGCGGACGGTGGCCGCCTGCCTGGCCGCCACCGAGGCCGGCCGGGACCACGCCCTCGAGTACCGGATGGTGGCCGCCGACGGGCGCGCGGTCTGGCTCCGGGACGCCGTGCGGGTGGTGACGGACGGCGCGGGGCGGCCCGTGGCGCTCCGCGGCGTGATGGTGGACGTGACCGACCGCCGCCGCGCCGAGGACGAGCTGCGCCGCTCCGAGGAGCGGTACCGCCTCCTCTTCGAGCGGAATCCCCAGCCGATGTGGATCTTCGACACCGAGAGCCTCCGGTTCCTCGCGGTGAACGACGCCGCGGTCCGCCTGTACGGGTACAGCCGGGAGGAGTTCCTCGCGATGACGATCGAGGACATCCGCCCGCCCGAGGATGTCCCCCGCGTGCGGGCGCTGGTCCGGGGCCGCCGGCCCGAGGTGCACCGGGTCGGGAGGCGGATCCACCGGCGGAAGGACGGGAGCCCGTTGCCCGTGGACATCGTCTCCTTCGCCGTGGACTTCGACGGGCGGCCGGCCCGGCTGGTCCTCGCCACCGACGCCACCGAGATCGCCCGGGCGGAGGAGGAGCGGAGACGGGCCGAGGAGGAGCGGCGGCGGGCCGAGGAGCGGTTCCGGACCCTCGTCGAGAACCTCCCGGCGATCGTCTACATCGACGAGCCCGACGCGAGCCGGGGAGGCCGCGCGCGTCCCGTCTACGTGAGCCCCCAGGTCGAGACGATCCTCGGCTACTCGCCCGAGGAGTGGCTCGCCGACCCCGACCTGTGGCTCCGGGTGGTGCACCCCGAGGACCGGGGGCGCGTCGAGGAGGCGGATCTCCGGACCGAGGAGACCGGCGAGCCCTTCGACGTGGAGTACCGCGCCCTGGCCCGGGACGGCCGGGCCGTGTGGTTCCACGACGTCGCGGTTCCCCTGGAAGACACCGGCGGGGGGAGGCGGTGGATGGGCGTCATGCTGGACGTCACCGCGCGCAGGGCGGTCGAGGAGGAGCTCGCGGAGCGCGAGGCCCACCTCCGGCTGCTGCTCGAGGAGGTCCCGGCGGTGATCTGGTCGGTCGACGCGGACCTCCGGTTCACCTCCTCCACC
>DATMBJ010000080.1:0-4552 GCA_035559315.1 Actinomycetota bacterium | reverse complement strand
CAGGCCCTTCTCGGAGAGCACCTTGGTGATCGCCGCCGTGAGCGTGGTCTTGCCGTGGTCGATGTGGCCGATCGTGCCGATGTTCACGTGCGGCTTGGTCCGCTCGAACCGCTGCTTCGCCATCTCCGTCCTCCCGTTCGGTCGGGCCCGCCCGACCCCTACTCTCCTCGCACCCGCGCCACGATCTCCCTGGCGATCTGCGCGGGCACCTCCTGGTACGAATGGAGCTGCATCGGCGTGTGCGATGCCCGCCCCTGGGTCCGGGACCGCAGGTCGGTCGCGTACCCGAACAGCTCGGCCAGCGGGACCAGCACCCGGACGGCCTTCATCCCCGACCGGTCGTCGATCCGTTCGATCCGTCCCCGCCGGGCCGTGATGTCGCCCATCACCTCGCCGAGGAACGCCTCGGGGGTGAGGACCTCGAACTCCATCACCGGCTCCAGGAGGACCGGGTCGGCCCGCCGGGCCGCCTCCTTGAGGGCGATGGAGCCGGCGATCTTGAACGCCATCTCCGAGGAATCCACCTCGTGGTAGGAGCCGTCGACCAGCGTGGCCCGGACGTCCACCAGCGGGTAGCCGGCCAGGACCCCGGACTCCATCGCCTCCTGGATCCCCTGGTCCACGGCGGGGATGAACTCCCGGGCAATGGCGCCCCCGACGATCTTGTTCACGAACTCGTACCCGCCGCCGGGCCCCGTCGGCTCGAGGTCGATGACCACGTGCCCGTACTGGCCGCGGCCGCCGGTCTGCCGCACGAACCGGCCCTCCACCCCGTGGACGGCCTTCCGGATCGTCTCCCGGTAGGCGACCTGGGGCTTGCCCACGTTCGCCCCCACCCCGAACTCCCGGACCAGCCGGTCGACCAGCACCTCGAGGTGGAGCTCGCCCATGCCGGAGAGGATGGTCTGCCCGGTCTCCTCGTCGAACTTCACGACGAACGTCGGGTCCTCGTCGGCGAGCTTCTGCAGGGCGCCCGTCAGCTTGTCCTGGTCGGCCTTGGTCTTGGGCTCGACCGCGACCGAGATCACCGGGGTCGGGAACGAGATCGACTCGAGGACGATCGGCTGGGAGGGGTCGCAGAGCGTGTCGCCGGTGGTGGTGTGCTTGAGCCCCACCACGGCCACGATGTCGCCGGTGAACGCGGCCTCCTTGTCCTCGCGGTGGTTCGCGTGCATCTGGAGGATGCGCCCGATCCGCTCCTTCCGGTCCTTCGTCGAGTTGTAGACGTGGGCGCCGGCCCGGACCATCCCTGAGTACACCCGGATGTAGGTGAGCCGCCCGACGTACGGGTCGGACATGATCTTGAACGCGAGCGCCGCGAAGGGCTCGTCGTCGGATACCTTCCGCTCGGCCGGCTCGCCGGAGGGGGTTCGGCCCTGGATCGCGGGGACGTCGAGCGGCGACGGCAGGTAGTAGATCACCGCATCCAGCAGCGGCTGGATCGCCTTGTTCTTGAAGGCCGAGCCGCAGAGGACCGGCACGCCCCGCGAGGAGAGCGTGGCGGTCCGGATGGCTCGCCGGAGCTCATCCGGGGTGGGCTCCTCGCCGTGGACGTACTTCTCGAGGATCTGCTCGTCCACGTCGGCGAGTTCCTCGAACAGGTCGTGGCGGGCCCGCTCCGCCGCCTCCCGCAGCTCCTCGGGGAGGGCGGCGAGCTCCACGTCCTCCCACTCCTCGCCCATCTCGGTGACCCACCGCCGGCCCTTCATCTCGACCAGGTCCACGACCCCGACGAAGTCGGCCTCGCGGCCCCACGGGAGCTGGACCACGAGGGGGTTGGCGCGGAGGCGGTCCTCGATCATCGCCACCGTGCGCTCGAAGTCCGCCCCGATCCGGTCCATCTTGTTCACGAAGCAGATCCGCGGCACCCGGTACCGGTCGGCCTGCCGCCACACGGTCTCGGTCTGGGGCTCCACGCCGGCCACGGCGTCGAACACCGCGATCGCGCCGTCGAGGACGCGCAGCGACCGCTCGACCTCGACCGTGAAGTCCACGTGGCCGGGGGTGTCGATGATGTTGATCCAGTGCCCCTTCCACTGGCAGGTGGTGGCGGCCGAGGTGATGGTGATGCCGCGCTCGCGCTCCTGGACCATCCAGTCCATCTGCGCGGTGCCCTCGTGCACCTCACCGATCTTGTAGGCCTTCCCGGTGTAGTAGAGGATCCGCTCGGTGGTGGTGGTCTTGCCCGCGTCGATGTGGGCCATGATGCCGATGTTCCGCGTGCGGGCGAGCGGATACTCCCGGATCACCAGGCCCTTGCCGGACCCTCCGGGCTGTCGCTTGCTCACCTCTCGTACCGCTTCGGCCACCTGCATCCTCTCCGCCGGGGTCGCCATCAGCCGACCCCTCCTTCCGTCGCCGGGCGCGACGCCCGGCGCAGCACGTTCGCCTCGATCACCGCCCGGTCCATGCTCACCACCGGTAGTGGGCGAAGGCCTTGTTCGCCTCCGCCATCTTGTGGACGTCCTCGCGCCGCTTCACCGACGCCCCGGTGCCCTGGGCGGCGTCCATGATCTCGCCCACCAGGCGCTCGGCCATCGTGTGCTCCCGCCGCTGGCGCGCGTAGTTCACGATCCAGCGGAGCGCGAGCGTCGTCCCCCGGTGGGGGCGCACCTCGACCGGCACCTGGTAGGTCGCCCCGCCGACCCGGCGCGAGCGCACCTCGAGCAGCGGGCGGACGTTCTCCACCGCCTTCTTCAGCGTGAGGACCGGGTCGTTCGCCGTCCGCTGGCTGATCTGCTCGAGCGCCTCGTAGACGATCCGCTCGGCGAGGCTCTTCTTGCCGTCCCGCATCACCTTGTTGATGAGCTGCGTGACGAGCTGGTTCTGGTACACGGGGTCCGGCGGGACCTCGCGCCTCGGGGCAGGGCCCTTCCGCGGCACGGCCTACCCCTCCCTCTTCGCGCCGTACCGGGACCGGGCCTGCTTGCGGTCCCGCACCCCGGCCGCGTCGAGCGTCCCCCGGATCACCTTGTAGCGGACGCCCGGCAGGTCCTTCACCCGCCCGGCCCGGACCAGGACGATCGAGTGCTCCTGGAGGTTGTGCCCGATCCCGGGGATGTAGGCCGTGACCTCGACCCCCGAGGTCAGCCGCACCCGGGCCACCTTCCGGAGGGCCGAGTTCGGCTTCTTCGGGGTTACGGTGTAGACGCGCGTGCAGACGCCACGCCGCTGCGGAGAGCCCTTGAGCGCCGGGCTCTTCGTCTTCTTCCGCGGGCGCTCGCGCCCGTTCCTGACGAGCTGCTGGATCGTGGGCATGGTCGTCTCGTCCGCACGCTTCTCTCTGCCTTCTCCAGGGTTCTCCCGTGAAGAAGCCGGACCCGCGGGCCCGGCCTCCAGGGACACACGACCGCCGGTTGTCCCTTCGGATCCCCCTGCGCTCCGACGCGTGGCCCGGAACCCGGGCCGCAGACAGCGATATAGGCTACTTCCGCCGCCGTTCGGCGTCAAACGGACCCGCCGGTCGGGCCGTCGCCGGCCCGCGCGTCACGCCTCCATGATACCGGACGCCCTGCTAGGGTGACGGGCCCACGTGCGCGGAGCGCCGCAGGACCTCGACGATCTGGCCGACCTGGCCGAGCGGGCCGCCCGCCGGGGCGGCCGGGTCGTCCTGTCCGGCCGGGCTCGCCGGGCGGAGCGGAAGGGCGCCGGCGACTACGTGACGGAGGTGGACCGGGCGAGCGAGGCCGCCGTCGGACGGATGCTCTCCCGGGCGACCCCCGGGATCCCCGTCCGCGGGGAGGAGGGCGGCGGGGAGGGCGGCGAGCGCTACTGGCTGGTCGACCCCCTCGACGGCACCACCAACTTCCTCCACGGCTTCCCCGCGGTCGGGGTCTCGGTGGCCCTGGTCGAGGGGGGCCGCCCGGTGGTGGGGGCCGTCCACGCCCCGTTCCTCGGCGAGACCTACGTCGCCGTCCGCGGGCGGGGCGCCCGCCTGCGGCGCCGGGGGCAGCCGCCCCTCGCGCTCAGGGTCTCCGACCGGCCGCCCGACCAGGCCGTGGTCGGGACGGGTTTCCCGTTCCGACGGAAGGAGATCCTCCACCGCTACCTGCGGATGTTCGCGGCGGCCCTCGAGCGGTTCGAGGACCTCCGGCGCCCCGGCGCCGCCTCCCTCGACCTGGCCTGGGTAGCGGCCGGCGTGTTCGACGGGTTCTTCGAGCTCGCCCTGGCCCCGTGGGACGTGGCCGCCGGCGGGCTGCTCGTGGAGGAGGCCGGGGGCGTGGTCACGGACTGGGACGGGGGGCCCGGGTACCTCTCGGGCGACATCCTCGCGGGCCCGCCCGCCGTCCACCGCGCGCTCCTCGAGCTCGCACGGTCGACGCAGGGCTGAGGCCGGCGGGCGCGGGAGGCCCGCGGGCGCGGGAGGCCCGGGTCCGGCCCGGGCCTCCCGTCGCGCCTACTCCTCCTGGCCCGAGGGGCCGCCGAGCATCTGCTCGGCCTGCTCCCGGGTGAGCCCGGTGAGGGTCGGCTCCTGCCGGCCGGGCTCCCCGGACTCGGCCAGCTCCCGCTGGCGGGCCAGCCAGTACTCCGGGATGGCCGCGGGGTCGATCCG
>DATMBJ010000079.1:0-3202 GCA_035559315.1 Actinomycetota bacterium | reverse complement strand
CCGCCGCCGCGACCGGCCGCGACCCGAGCGCCGCCCCGGCCGCCGCCGCCGCCACCCCCGTCGCGTACAGGACGGCGGTCGTGCCCCCGTGCCAGCGCGGCATCCGGACCCGGAGCACCGTGGGGAGCAGCGTGACGAGCGTGGCGAGGATGGTCCCGCCGGCGAACCCCAGGACGTTCAGCACCGGGTGGGCCCGGGCCAGCGCGCCCCGGAGCCCGGGCCCCGCCAGGCCGCTCCCGACGAGCGCGCCCAGGGTCCCTCCCGCCACGACCGACGCGCAGGCGAACAGGTAGCCCGCCACCGGGAGCCGGTGGCGCAGGTGGAGCGCCCTCCGCCGGGCCCGGGCGACGAACCAGCCCAGGAGCCCCATGGCGACGACGAACGCGGCGCCGCCCACCGCCACGAGCCACCGGGCGCCGAGCGCCATCCCCGCGGTCACGCCGAGCGCCCCGCCGTTCACCAGCGCGAACTGGGCGAGGACGAGGCCCGCGGGGGGCGGCGGGGTCGCGGTGAGGGCCCCCGCGAACGTCTGCATCGCGCCCGAGATCGCGGTCGCCACCGCGCCCGCCATCGCGAGGTGGAGCGGCAGCCACCACCCCAGCCTCGCCCGCGGCGGGAGCAGGAGCGCCGCCCCGGCCGCGGTGAGCCACAGGCGCGCCGCGGTCTGGTAGAGGCGGTTGGTCACGCGGGGGCGCACGTCGAGGACCTCAGCCGGCGGCCGTCTCGCTCACACCCGGTCCACCCCCGCCCGTCGCAGCAGCTCGCGGTGCCAGCCCGGGGTGCGCGGCTCCGCCACGACCCGGTCCGGCGTGTAGGGCTTGAGGTCGAGCACGGGCGTGCCGTCGAACACGTCGAGCCCCCGCACCTCGAGCCTCGGGCCGCGCCGCCCCAGCAGCTCCACGACGGACAGGCCGATGGGGTTCGGGCGCACCGGGGAGTCCGAGGCGAAGACCCCGATCTCGGGGAGCTCCTCCTCGGACAGGCCGAACCGGAGGAGCCCCCGGGGCCGGACGCGGAGCGTCCCCCGCCGCTCCGGCCCCACCCGGTCGAGGAACGTGAGGAGGAACAGGTGGGAGAAGCCGTCGATCCCCTCGAGGCCCGGGGCGTAGGGGTCGAACACCTCCACCTCGCCCCGCACCTCCCGCGGCTCGCGCCGCACCTCCTCGTCGGGGGCCCCGGTCCGCACCACCCCGATCGGCTCCAGCACCACCGCCACCCCTCACCCCTCCTCGTACGTCCAGTCCGGCCGCTTCCGCTCGTAGCCCTCGTCGTAGCGGAACCGCCCCGCGTCCTCGTCCAGGTCCTCGAGCTTGGGGAACCGCACGCTCCCGGGCCGCGGGCAGGGCCTCCCCACGTGCTCCCGGAACTCCTCGCCGAACGACTGCACGAGGCTCTGGATCAGCAGGCTCTCGCCGGTCGGGAGGGCGCAGCGCTGGCCGTCGGTGCAGGTCCGGGCCCGGGCCAGGATCCGGGACAGGCTCCCCTCGTCGCCGCCCCCCGCCTCGATCGCCTCGAGCTCCTGCGTCACGGCGCCGGTCCCCAGCTTGCACGGCGGGCACTGGCCGCAGGACTCCACCCAGAGGAACCGCGAGTACCGGAGCGCGAGCTGCACGACGCAGGCGCCGTCGCCGTACACCGCGAACCCCCCGGAGCCGAGCCCCGAGCCCACCCGGCGCATCGAGTCGAAGTCGAGCGGAACGTCGAGCTCCTCGGGGAGCAGCACCGTGTTCGACGCCCCCGGCACGATGGCCTTCAGCCGGCCCTCCCGGACCCCACCCCCGAAGCCCTCGACCAGCGCGCGCAGCGGCGTCCCGAGGGGCAGCTCGACGACCCCCTCCCGCACCACGTCGCCGCAGACCGTGAACACCATCGTCCCCGGCGAGCGCTCCGTGCCCGCGCGGGCCAGCCACCCCGGCCCCTCGCGGAGGATGTGCGGGACGTTCGCGAGCGTCTCCACGTTGTTCACGAGCGTCGGGTTCTCCCCCGCCGCGGTCCCGTACAGGCCCTGGGCGAACGGACGGAGGATCCGGGGGAGAGGATCGCGCCCCTCGATCGCCTCGAGCAGGCCCGTCTCCTCGCCGAGCAGGTAATGGTCCGGCCCCAGCACCACCTCGACCTCCACCGGGCCCAGCGCCCCGGCCGCCCGCATCTCCTCGATCGCCGTGCGGAGCCTCGCGATCTCCTGGTGGAAGACCCCCTTCAGGCCGACGAAGGCGGCGCGGGCCCGGGTCGCGTGGGCCGCGATCGCGAGCCCCTCGAGCACCTGGTAGGGGTTGCGGCGCAGGAGCGCCCGGTCCTTGAACGTCGCGGGCTCCCCCTCCGCCCCGTTGGCGACGGCGAAGCGCTCGCCCGCGCCCGCCCCGGCGATCGCCGCCCACTTCTCGCCGGTGGGGAACCCGCCGCCGCCCCGCCCGCGCAGCCCGCTCCGGGTCACCTCGGCGATGACCTCCTGCGGATCCATGCCGAGCGCCCGCTCGAGCCCGCGGCCGCCGCCCGCCGCCGCGTACTCCTCGAACGAGCGAGGGGCGAGGTCCAGGAGGCCGGCCGGCCCGGTCACGGCGACCCCCCGAGCGCCGCCCCCGCCAGGTCGTCGGGGTCCGCGGCCAGGACGAGCTGGGGGAACGCCTCGAACCCCTGGGCGGCGAGCGGCCCCAGCGCCGCCTCCTGCGCGCGGTGGTCGTCCCAGCTCACCCGGAGCGTCTCCAGGCCCGCCGGTCCGCCCCCCTCCGCCAGCACCTCGGCGAGCACCACGAGCGTCACGTGCTGGTCGGTGAGGGTCGCGAAGGGCTCGATCGCCGGGCAGCCGCAGAAGTCACGCACCGCTCCCCACCTCCCGTCGCGCGAGCGACAGCCGGGCCACGCACAGATCGGGCTCGACGAAGGGCCGCAGATCGGTGGCACGCACACCGGATCCCCACGCGGACAGCGCCCCCCGCATGATCCCCAGGTGCACCGGGCAGACCACCTCGGGGGCCGCGCGGGCCACCTCGAGGAACGGGCAGCGGCGGAGCCGCACGGTCACCGATCCCTCGCCGCCCACCGCCTCGGGGGCGAAGCCCAGCTCGTCCAGGAGCCCCACGAGCGCCCGGACCGCCTCCCCCGGGGACCGGGGCCGCTCCCCGGCCGCGAGGGCCGCCTCCCGCCCCCAGGCCCGGCCGGCCTGGAGGGCGACGCGGGCGGCGTCGGCGCGCGCGCGACGGAG
>DATMBJ010000078.1:0-14609 GCA_035559315.1 Actinomycetota bacterium | reverse complement strand
CGGGGAGGGCGAGCCCGGCGGCGACCGCGAGGAGGACGGCGGCCCCGCGGCGGGCGGCCCGGCGAGGCCCGGGGCTCACGAGGGGACCGGCGAGGGGAGACGCTCGCGACGGACCTCCGCGCCGAGCGCCGCGAGCTTCAGCTCGAAGTCCTCGTACCCCCGGTCCACGTGGTACATGTCGGCGACCTCCGTCACCCCCTCGGCCGCGAGCGCCGCGATCGCCATCGCGGCCCCGGCCCGGATGTCGAGCGCCCGCACCGGCGCCGCCTGGAGCCGCTCCACGCCCCGGATCACCGCGTGGTGCCCCTCGGTCCGGATGTCGGCCCCCATGCGCCGCAGCTCGTCGACGAACATGAACCGGCTCTCGAACACGTTCTCCGTGGCGATCGACGTCCCCTCCGCGATGGCGAGGAGCGCCATCATCTGGGGCTGGAGGTCGGTCGGGAAGCCGGGGTAGGGAAGCGTGACGAAGTCCACGGCCCGCGGACGCTCGGCCATCCCCACCGAGATGCCGGCCTCCGTGACCAGCACGTCGGCCCCGGCCTCGGCGAGCTTGGAGAGCACGAGCTCGAGGTGGTCCGGGCGGGCGCCCTCCAGCACGACCGAGCCCCGGGTGGCGCAGGCCGCGATGGCGAAGGTCCCGGCCTCGATCCGGTCCGGGATCACCCGGTGGCGCACGGGCCGGAACGAGTCGACCCCGTCCACGACGATCGTGGTCGTCCCGGCGCCGCCGATCCGCGCCCCCATCTCGACCAGGAACGACGCCAGGTCCACGATCTCGGGCTCCCGCGCCGCGTTCTCGATCACGGTCGTGCCCCGCGCCGCCACCGCCGCCATCAGGATGTTCTCGGTGGCCCCCACGCTCGGGAAGTCCAGCGTGATCAGCGCCCCCCGGAGCTCCCGAGCTTCCGCCTCGAGGAACCCGTGCTCGAAGGCGAACCGCGCCCCCATCCGCTCGAGCCCCCGGACGTGCAGGTCGATCGAGCGGGAGCCGATGTTGCAGCCCCCCGGCATCGCGACCCGGGCCCGGCCGACGCGGGCCAGGAGCGGGCCCAGCACGAGGATCGAGGCCCGCATCCGCCGGACCAGCTCGTAGGGGGCCTCGGGCGAGCCGATCCGCTCGGCGTCGATCGTGACCGAGCCGCCGGTCCAGGCCACCCCGGCCCCCAGGTGCTCCAGGACCTCGCCCATCGTCCGGCAGTCCTGGATCCGGGGGACGTTCTCGAGCACGGTGCGACCCGGGGCGAGCAGCGACGCCGCCATCAGCTTGAGCGCGGAGTTCTTCGCCCCCGAGATGCGCACCGCCCCCGAGAGGCGGGCGCCGCCGGTGACCACCAGACGGTCCATGGGTCGTCCGACGATGCTACCGCGGGCCGGGGCGCCGGGCGCGCAGGCCGTCCGCAGGGCCCCCCGCCCGGGCCCGGTCGAGCCTCAGCCCCTGGCCACCGAGATCCGGGCCAGCGCCTTGGCCAGCTCGGCCCGGGCCTCGGCGTCCTCCCGTCCCTCGAGCCGGCGCCGGGCCTCCTCGGCGCGGGCCTCGGCGGCGGCCAGGTCGATCTCGTCGGCGAGCTGCGCGTGGGCCGCGAGGACGTCGACCCGGGTCCGCCCCCCCTCCGAGGTCACGTGGAGGAACCCCCCGTCCACGACCGCGGCCTGCCAGCGGTCCGCCGTCCGCCACCGCAGGGCGCCGATCGCGAGCCGGATCAGCATCGGGGCGTGGCCGGCGAGGATCCCGACCTCGCCCTCGGTCCCCCGGGCCACCACCATCTCGGCCTCCCCGGTCCACACCTCCCGCTCGGGGGTGACGAGGTGCAGCTCGAGCGCCACCCTAGGCCGCCCGCTCGAGCTTCCGCGCCTGCTCGACGGCCTCCTCGATCCCCCCGACCATGTAGAAGGCCTGCTCGGGCAGGTGGTCGTACTCGCCCTCGACGATCGCCTTGAACGAGGCGATCGTCTCGTCGACCGGGACGTACTTCCCGGGGATCCCGGTGAACTGCTCGGCCACGAAGAACGGCTGCGAGAGGAACTTCTGGATCTTCCGGGCCCGGGCCACGATCACCTTGTCCTCCTCCGACAGCTCGTCGACCCCGAGGATCGCGATGATGTCCTGGAGGTTCTTGTAGCGCTGGAGGATCTCCTGGACCCGCCGGGCCACCCGGTAGTGCTCCTCGCCGACGTACCGCGGGTCCAGGATCCGCGAGGTCGAGTCCAGGGGGTCGACGGCGGGGTAGATCCCCTGCTCCACGAGGGCCCGCGTGAGCACCGTCGTGGCGTCCAGGTGCGCGAACGTGGTGTGGGGCGCGGGGTCCGTGATGTCGTCGGCGGGGACGTAGATGGCCTGGAGCGAGGTGATCGAGCGCCCCCGGGTCGAGGTGATCCGCTCCTGGAGCTCCCCCATCTCGTCCGCCAGGGTCGGCTGGTAGCCCACGGCCGACGGCATCCGCCCCAGGAGCGTCGAGACCTCCGAGCCGGCCTGCACGAAGCGGAAGATGTTGTCGATGAACAGCAGCACGTCCTGGCGCTGGACGTCGCGGAAGTACTCGGCGATGGTGAGCGCCGAGAGCCCGACCCGGAGCCGGACGCCCGGCGGCTCGTCCATCTGCCCGAAGACCAGGGCGGTCTTGGAGATCACCCCGGTCTCCTTCATCTCGAGGAACAGGTCGTTGCCCTCGCGGGTGCGCTCCCCCACCCCGGCGAACACCGAGACCCCGCCGTGCTGCTCGGCGACCCGGTAGATCATCTCCTGGATGATCACGGTCTTCCCGACGCCCGCGCCCCCGAACATCCCGATCTTCCCGCCCTGCACGTAGGGCTCGAGCAGGTCGATGACCTTGATCCCGGTCTCGAACATCTGGGTCTTGGGCTCGAGGTCCTCGAACGGCGGCGGGTCGCGGTGGATCGGCCATCGGTCCTCGTACTCGATCTCGCTCGGGTCGCAGTCGAGCGGCTCACCGAGCACGTTGTAGACGTGGCCCAGGACCTTCGGCCCCACCGGGACCGTAATCGGGGAGCCGGTGTTCTCGACCGGCGCCCCCCGGACCAGGCCGTCCGTGGGCTTGAGCGCGATGGCCCGGACCACGGACTCCCCGATGTGCTGGGCCACCTCGCAGGTGATCACGTCGGTCTGCCCCTCGAGCGTCCGCTCCACGCGGATCGCGGTGTTCAGCTCGGGCAGCTCGTCGGGGGGGAACTCCGCGTCGACCACCGGGCCGATCACCCGGACCACCCGTCCCGTCGCGTGCTGGACCTTGCGCTCCTCCATCTGCTCCTCACTCTCCCGCGGCCTGCCGGATCGCCTCGGCGCCGCCCACGACCTCCATGATCTCGGTCGTGATCTCGGCCTGCCGGGCCTGGTTCGCCACCCGCGTGAGCACCTTGATCAGGTCCTCCGCGTTCTCCGTGGCGCTCTTCATCGCCCGCTGCCGTGCGGCGTGCTCGGACGCCGCCGACTCGAGCAGGGCGGCGTAGATCTTGGTCGTGACGTACTGGGGCAGGAGGTCGTCGAGGATCGCCGCCGGCGCCGGCTCGAAGAGGTACTCGGGGTGCGGTCGGCCGGGCTCCCGGGCCACCACCTCCTCCGGCGCGATCGGCAGGAACCGCTTGTCGGTGGGCCGGATCGTGAACGCGGAGCGGAAGTCCGTGTAGACGGCGTGGAGCTCGTCGATCCGCCGCTCGGAGAACGCCCGCACCACCTCCGCGCCGATCTCCTCCGCCACCCGGTAGGGGGGCACCTCGCTGTGGCCGGTCCAGGACCGCTCGACGGGCAGGCCGCGGAACCGGAAGTAGGAGACGCCCTTGCGGCCCGAGACGTACAGGACGAGCTCCAGCCCCCTCCCCCGGAGCCGGCCCATGAGGTCCTCCGCCCGCTTCAGCACGTTCGCGTTGTAGGCGCCGGCGAGCCCCCGGTCCGAGGTCATCACCAGGACCCCGGCGGCCCGCGGCTCCGGCCGCTCCTCGAGGAGCGGGTGGACGAGCGGGCCGGTCTGGCGGGCCACGTCCTCCATGGCCCGGGTGAGCAGCTCCGCGTAGGGGCGGGCGGCGACCACCCGGGCCTGGGCCCGGAGGATCCGGGACGCGGCGATCAGCTCCATCGCCCGCGTGATCTTCATCGTGGACTGGACGGAGCGGATCCGCCGCCGGACGACCCGGAGCTTCGCGCCCATCGCCTCCCGCCTAGCCCGACCGCTCGGCGTCGGCCCCGCCGGCCTCCGAGGGCGAGCCGGCCCCCTCCTCGTCCTCCTCGACCGAGGACATCCGGTCCCAGCCCACGTCGGGCCGGACCGCGTCGGGGGGCGTGGTCGCGCCCAGCGCGGCGACGCTCCCCGGGGCCCCGCCGCTCGGGACGAAGGTCTCCTTGAACGCGAGGACCGCCTCCTTCAGCACGGCCTCGATCTCCTCCGGCAGGTCCCCGCGCTCCCGGATGTGCTGGCCCACCTCGGGGTGGCGGGTGGCCACGAACGAGAGGAACCCCTCCTCGAAGCGCTTGACGTCCTCGAGCGGGACGTCGTCCATGTACCCGCCGGTGACCGCCCAGATCGAGATCACCTGCTGCTCGACCGGCATCGGCCGGTACTGGGGCTGCTTGAGCACCTCCACGACCCGCGCCCCCCGGGCCAGCTGCTGCTGGGAGGCCTTGTCGAGCTCGGAGCCGAACTCGGCGAACGCCTCGAGCTCCCGGTACTGGGCGAGGTCCAGGCGGAGGCGGCCCGCGACCTGCTTCATCGCCTTGATCTGCGCGTTGCCCCCGACCCGCGACACGGAGATCCCGACGTTCATCGCCGGGCGGACCCCGGCGTAGAACAGGTCGCTCTCGAGGTAGATCTGCCCGTCGGTGATGGAGATGACGTTGGTCGGGATGTAGGCGGAGACGTCCCCGCCCTTGGTCTCGACGATCGGGAGCCCGGTGAGCGACCCCCCTCCGCGGTCGTCGGAGAGCTTGGCGCACCGCTCGAGGAGCCGGGAGTGGAGGTAGAACACGTCGCCCGGATAGGCCTCGCGGCCCGCGGGCCGGCGGAGCAGCAGCGAGAGCTCGCGGTACGCCTCGGCCTGCTTCGACAGGTCGTCGAACACGACCAGGGCGTGCTCCCCCTTGTACATCCAGTGCTGGCCCATGGCCGAACCGGCGTAGGGCGCGATGTACTTGAACGAGGCGGGGAAGGCGGCGGGGGCGTTCACGACCACCGTGTACTCCATCGCGCCGTGCTCGATGAGGGCCTCGACCACCTCCCGGACCGTGGACCCCTTCTGCCCCACGGCGACGTAGATGCACTTCACCCGCCGCTTGGGGTCCCCGGACTCCCAGTTCTCGCGCTGGTTGATGATGGTGTCGACGGCGATCGCGGTCTTCCCGGTCTGGCGATCGCCGATGATCAGCTCCCGCTGGCCCCGGCCGATCGGGGTCATGGCGTCGATCGCCTTGATCCCGGTCTGGAGGGGCTCCTTCACCGGCTGCCGGGCCACGACCGACGGCGCCTGGACCTCGAGGGGCCGGGTGGTCTCGGCCTGGATCGGCCCCTTCCCGTCCATCGGCCGCCCCAGCGGGTCCACCACCCGCCCCAGCAGGCCGTCCCCGACGGGCACCGAGAGGATCCGCCCGGTCTGCTTCACCGGGTCCCCCTCCTCGATGTCGGAGAAGTCCTCGTCCAGGATCACCACGCCGATCTCGTCCTCGTCGAGGTTGAAGGCGAGGCCGAGCTTGCCGCCGGGGAACTCGAGCAGCTCGTTGGCCATGGCCCGGGGGAGCCCGGCCACCCGCGCGATGCCGTCCCCGGCCTCGAGCACCCGGCCGACCTCCTCGCGCTCCACCTCCGGGCGGAAGCCCTCGACGTGGCGGCGGAGGGCCTCCGCGATCTGCATCGGGTCGATCACCAGCTCTGCCATCTCGCTCCCACGCTCCTCCGCCCGCGGTCAGGCCCCCGCGAGCAGCTCCCTGGCCCGCTCCAGCCGGCTCCGGACCGTGCCGTCGAACACCTCGTCCCCGACCCGAGCCACGACCCCGCCGATCACCGAGGGGTCCACCACCACCTTGGCCGCGACCTGGCGTCCGGTGGCCCGCGACAGGGCCTCCTCCAGGCGCGTCCGCTGCTCGTCGGTGAGGGGGACCGCGGTGCGGACCTCGGCCAGGACCCGGCGGCGGCGCTCGGCGGCCAGCTCGGCCACCCCCCGGACGATCCGCTCGAGCTCCCGGGCCCGCCCCGACTCCACGATGAAGCCGAGCACGTTCACGGTGTGGGGGATCGCGCGGCCCCCCAGGAGGTCGGCGATCACCGCCTTCTTCCGCTCGGCCGGCAGGGACTGGTCGGTGAGCGCCTCCCGCAGCGGCGGGTTCTGCTCCACGGCCTTGGCGAACCGGAACAGCTCGTCCTCGACCACGTCGAGCACGCCCTCCGCCTCGGCGACGGCCAGCACGGCCTGGGCGTAGCCCTTGACCAGCGCGTCCTTCCGCTCAGCCACCCGCGCCCCTCCGGCCCCGGGACCCGTCGCCCGAGGCCGCGACCTGCTCGATGTACTCGTCGATCAGCCGACGGTGCGCCTGCGCGTCCAGCACCTGGCCGACCACGCGGCCGGCGAGGTCCACCGCGATCTCGGCCACCTGGCCCTTGAGCTCCTGGAACACCCGGTCCCGCTCGGCCCGGATCTCCTCCTGCGCCCGGGCCACGATCTGCTGCGCCTCCTGCTCGGCCCGGGCCTGGAGGCTCCGGCGGAGCTCCTCCGCCTGGCGGCGGGCCTCCTCGATGATCCGGTTCGCCTCGCCCCGCGCGTTCGCGAGCTGCTCGCGGTAGCGGGCGAGCTCCTGCTCGGCCTCCCGCCGCGCCTGCTCGGCCCGCTCCAGGTCGCCCTGGATCTTCCGGGTCCGGGCCTCGAGCATCTGGTTGATCGCGGGGAACGCGAACTTCGCGAGCAGCGCGAACACGATGAGGAACGTGATCGCGCCGACGATGAGCTCGACCGGCTCCGGCAGGAGCGGGTTGGGAGGGGCCGCTTCCTCCGCCGCGGCCTCGGCGAGCAGGACGGACGCCACCAGCATCGCCTTCCCCCTCAGATGATGAACGACAGGACGAACCCGAACAGCGCGAGCGCCTCGACGAACGCGATGCCCAGGAACATCGTCGTGCGGACCATGCCGGCGGCCTCGGGCTGCCGCGCCATCGCCTCCACGGCCTTCCCCACCAGGAACCCGATGCCGATGCCCGGGCCGATCGCGCCCAGCCCGTAGACCAGGCCCTTCCCGATCGCACCCACGTCGCCCTCGACCTGCGCGAGGACCCCCAGGAACTGCGTCATCCGTCGCCTCCTCTAGTGCTCCGGGTGCACCGCACCCGCGATGTACACGGCGGTCAGGATCGTGAAGATGTAGGCCTGCAGGACGGCCACGAGGATCTCGAACGTCATCAGGAAGACCGCGAGCGCGAACGCGGGGATCGCGAACGGGATCGTCGCCGGCCGCAGCGCGAGGTACGCGGAGCCCAGGAAGAAGATCGTGAGGATCAGGTGGCCGGCCACCATGTTGGCCAGGAGACGCACGGTGAGCGTCACCGGCCGCACGAGGAACGTCGAGACGAACTCGATCGGCGTGACCAGCACGTAGAGCGCCTTCGGCACGCCGGGCGGGAACAGCGCGTGCTTGAAGTAGGCGAGCCCCTGGGCCCGTATCCCCGCCCCCACGAACAGGAGCCAGGACAGGATCGCGAGGAACGGCGGGATCGCCATCCGCGAGGTGGTGGGGAAGTTGATCAACGGCAGGATCGAGAAGATGTTGTTCACGAAGATGAACACGAACATCGTGGTGAGGAACGGGACCCAGGGGAGGCCCTCGGGCCCCATCACCTCGATCACGATCCCGGTGCGCACGAACTCGACCACCGACTCCATCGCGTTCTGGAGCCCACGGGGGACGAGCTGAGGCCGGCGGAACGCGGCGAAGAACAGGCCGACCACGATCGCCCCCGCCACGATCATCAGGATCGAGACCCGGTTCAGGCAGGCCTGCCCGGTGAAGCCGAGGAGCGTGAACGGCTCGCCGCTCCCGATCACGCAGTGGGTCTGGAAGATCTCGGTCCCCGGGGCCTCGAACCCCGCGGGGGGCCGGACGAACGAGCCGAGGAGGCCCGGGGCCGCCACCTAGCGCGCCTCCCTCGCGGCGGCGGCCGCCACCGGGTCGGCCGGGACCTGCAGGAGCTGCCCGAGGCCGCCCGCGAGGAGCCTCGCCTCGTACGCGAGGAGCCCGAGGGTCCCCGGCACCACGGCGAGGCCGAAGGCGAGCGGGGAGAACCAGCCCGTACCGCGCAGCGCGAGCAGGAGGCCGACGATCGCCCCGAGGCGGACGACCACGCCGGCCAGGGCCATGGCGTGCAGGACGGCGAGGGAGATCGTGGAGGCCCAGGCGAGCGAGAGGCCGTGGGCCGCGAAGTTCGCGAGGACCACGGCCACGCCGAGGGCGGCCGAGGCGCCGGCCGCCGGGCCGCCCAGGGCCCATCCGGCCCCCAGCGCCACGGGCAGCGCGAGCGCGCCGGGCCCGAGCGCCCGCCGCACCATCTCGACCTCAGGTCGCGTCGCCGTCCCTCCCATACCGCACGTACACCAGGTAGATGGCGGTCCCCGCCCCGATCAGCATCCCGATCGGGAGGAACAGCCAGCGGAAGCCGGCGAGGCGGTCGGCCAGGTAGCCGAGCCCTCCCCAGGCCAGGATCCCCGACGCGAGCGTTCCGAGGATCGCCCAGGCCGTGCCGACCGCGCTCCATCCCGAGCGGGGTCCACCGGCCATGAGCGAGGGCAGTATAGACGCGGGCCCGGGGGGCGTCAAAGCCGACCTCCATCGTTTCCGCAGGTAGAAGGCCATTTCCTGCTGGGTTTGTGAATCCTTTCACGAGTTCAGCCGCCGGCCCCGCCCGTGGCGATGGACCGGAACAGCGCCTCCCAGGTCTCCCGGTGCTCGAGGGGGATGGCGGGGTCCACGAACCCGCGGGCCGCCTCGGGCCCGGGGTAGACCAGCGGGCTCTCCGCCGCGGCCTCGAGCGCCGCCCGCTCCTCGGGGTCGGCCGTCGCCTCGGCCCGGGCCCGCAGCTCCTCCCGGGAGGCGGGCACGGGGCTCACGTGTCCCCCGGAGGCGGCCAGCAGGGCGGCCACGTCGGGCCGGTACAGGAAGTCCATGAACCGCGCGGCCTCGGCGACGTGGGGCGAGCCGGCCGGGATCGCCATCGCGTCGATCCAGAGCAGCGCGCCCTCCTCGGGGTAGGCGAAGCCGAGCCCCTCCGGGTCCCCGGTCGGGTTGGCCTGGAAGAGGTCCGCCGAGCGGACCACGGCCGCCGCCACCTCCCCGGCGGCGAGCGCCGCCACGGCCTCCCGCCGCCCGTAGTACCCGCGGACCACCCCCCGGTCCCGCTGTCCCCGGAGCAGCCGCGCGGCCGCGCCCCACTCCTCCGGGGTCGCGGTCGGGGGGTCCGCCCCGGCCGCGAGCAGCCCGACGTTCCCGAGCTCCAGGGGGTCCGCGGGCATCCCGACGGCCCCCGCGAACGCCCCCCCGAACAGGTCGCGGAGCCTCCGCACCGGCCGGCCCCCGGTCCGCCGGGGGTTCGAGCCGATCCCCGTGGCCTCGGCCCGGAGGGCCATCGTGTACCGGTTGCCGGGGTCCACGCTCGGGTCCCGGACGAAGCCCGCCGCGTGGGCCCGGAAGTTCGGCCGGTCCGGGGGGAGCTCCTCGAGGAGCCCCCGGCCGAGCAGCGTGGCGAGCGCGTCGCCCGTGGGGAGCACGACGACGTCCCACCCGGTCGGCTGGCCGGCCTCGAGGCGCGGCAGCAGCCCCCGGACGAACGCGTCGGGGTCGCCCACCACCTCCCGGTGGTCCACGCCGATCCCCGTCTCCGCCCGGAACCGCGCGAGGGTCGGACCCTCCGCGCCCCCGTCGATCGCGAGCGGGAGGCTGGCCACCCGGATCGTGGTCGGGCCGCTCGGGGTGGGGCCCCCGTCGAGCTCCCCTGGCGCGCACCCGGCGAGCCAGGACAGCACCGCGGCCGCCCCCGCGCCGCGGCCCAGGGCCACGAGGAGCTGCCGGCGGGTGAGCCCGCCCGGCACGGGCGGGGAGCCGTCGGGCGCAGCGTGGCGCACGGTCCCTCCCCTCGGTCGAGGCGAGTCTATGCGAGGAGCCCCGGGGGGGCCGGGCTCAGGTCCGCTTCCGCTGGAAGGCGGCGGCGAGCAGCGCCAGGACGAGGCCGGTCACGAACAGGAGCGTCCCCATCACGTTGACCTGGGGCGGGAGGCCGATCTTGGTGGCCCCGTAGACCCAGATCGGGAAGGTCTCGAAGCTCCCGAACACGAAGTTCGTGATGACGAAGTCGTCGAGGGACAGCACGAACGCCAGGAGCCCGCCGGCCAGGACGCCCGGCATGATCAGCGGGAGCGTCACCTTGAAGAACGCGGTCACCGGCGAGGCGAACAGGTCCTGGGCGGCGTCCTCGAGCGCCCGGTCCATCCCCTGGACCCTGGCCCGGACCACGACGGCGACGAACGGGACGCTGAAGCTGATGTGCGAGAGGAGGATCGTCCAGTAGCCGAGGGGCACGGCCTGGGTGGTGAGGAACAGGCTGAGCAGCGAGGAGCCGAGGACGATCTCGGGCACCGCGATGGCCAGGAAGATCACGAAGTTCGTGACGCCTCGGGCCGCGAACCGGTACCGGCCGAGGGCCAGGCCGAGCAGGGTCCCGAGGGCGGTGGCGGCGAGCGCGCTCGGGATCGCGACCGCGAGCGAGTGCTGGAGCGCGGCGGTGAGCCCGGGGATGTCGAAGAGGTTCTTCCACCAGTCCAGGGTGAACCCCCAGAACCGGAGCGTCTGGCGCTCCTGGGGGATGTCGTTGAAGCTGTAGAGGATCATCAGGAAGACAGGGCTCGTGAGGTACAGGATCATGAGGACCCCGTAGGCGGGCAGCACGAACCGGGCGGGCCGGCGCGGCCCCCGGTGGAGGGGCGGGAGCTCCCGGGCCTCGACCCGGGCCCGTGCCGGCGCGGTCGCCGTGGTCGCGCTCACGCCGCCACCCCCGCCACCACCGTCTCGTCCTCGGTCCCCAGGATCCGCGCGTAGATCGAGGCCAGGATCACCATCCCGATCATCAGCACGATCGAGAGCGCGGCGGCCTCGGGGTAGTCCAGGGTCACGAGGAACTTCCGCTGGATGATGTTCCCGATCATCGTGGTGTCGGGGTTCCCGAGGATCTCGGCGTTGATGTAGTCCCCGGTGGCCGGGACGAACGTGAGGATCACCGCGGCGAACACGCCGGGGAGCGAGAGCGGGAACACGACCTTCCAGAAGGCCGTCGCGGAGCTCGCGTACAGGTCCTTGGCCGCCTCCACGAGCGACCGGTCGATCCGCTCGAGCGCCACGTACAGCGGGAACGTGGTGAACGGGAGGAAGTTGTACGTGATCCCCGCGATCACCGCGAACGGGGTGGCCAGGACGTGGAAGTTCCGGCCCAGGATCCCCAGGTCCTTGAGGGGCCCGAGGATGATCCCGTCGTCGGCCAGGATGAACTTCCACTGGATGGTCCGGATGATGAACGAGACGAAGAACGGCAGGAGCACGAGCAGGAGGAGGCTCGACTTCCACCGCCCGCCGCGGAACGCGATCCAGTACGCGAGGGGGTAGGCGAGGAGCAGGGCGGCGCTGGTCACGATCGCCGAGTACCCGATGGAGCGGAGGAAGTACGCGCGGTTCTGGGTCAAGGCGTCGGCGTAGTTGCCCCACTCCCAGGTGAACCGGAACCCGCCCGAGAGCAGCCCCCCGCTCTTGAGCGACGTGTAGGCCATGATCCCCACCGGGAACAGGAACAGCACCAGGAGCCAGGCGCCGCCCGGGGCGAGGAGCCCGTAGGGCACGAGCCGCTTCCGGAGCGACCTCCCCCGCTCCCCGGGCACGGGGGGGAGGGGGGAGGTCCGTGGCGCCGTCGCGGTGGCCGCCATCCCGGTGGCTCAGCCGTACAGGACGGGGTTGAAGATCGCGTCCCACTCCTCCGCGGCCTCGTCGGTCCAGTCGCTGAAGCCGAACGAGGTCCGCGAGAGGAACTCCTCGTCGGGGTAGAGGAACGGGCTGTTCGCCGTGGCCCGGAGCTTGTTCGCGTAGCCCTTGTAGCCCTGGTCCTCGGCCTTCTCCGCGTCCTCCAGGATCAGCTCCCGGGTCTCCGGCACCGGCGACATGTAGAGCACCCACTCGGTGATCATCGTGGCGATGTCGGGCCGGTAGACGAAGTCCATCAGCGTGTACGCCGAGACCGGGTGCTCCGCGCCCTGCGGGATCATCATGTTGTCGATCCAGAGCAGCGCGCCGCCCTCGGGGAACACGAACTCGAGGTTCGTGTAACCCGCCCACTGCGCGTAGTAGAGGACGTCGCCCGACCACGCCATGGTCACCGACAGGTTCCCGGCGGTCATGTCGTCGGTGTAGCCCTGGTCGTAGAACTTGCGGAACGTGGGCGAGTCCCGCAGCGTCTGGATCCAGTCGGCCGCCTCCCGCCACTCCTCCGGGCCGGAGGTCGTGGGATCGATCCCCAGGTTGATCATCACGAAGTCGGGGGCGTCGCCCGGGATCATCCCCACGCTGGCCGGGGGGACCTTGCTCTCGTCCAGCAGGTCCTCGAGCCTCGTGACCTCGCCCTTCACCAGGTCGTGGTTCACCGCGAACCCCGTGATCCCGGACTGCCAGGCCATCGTGTAGCGGTTCCCCGGGTCGAACACCGGGTCCTTCGCCCAGTCCGCCGCGTGGGCGTCGAAGTTCGGCCGGCGGGCGGGGTCGAGCGGCACGAGCCAGCCGTTGTTGATGAGGGCCTTCAGGTAGCGCCCGTTCGTGATCACGATGATGTCGTAGCCGGTCGGGTCCCCCGCCGCGAGCTGGGGCTGGATCTTGGCGAAGAACTCCTCGTTGCTCTGGATCACCTCCTGGTAGTTCACGGTGATGCCCGTCTCCTTCTCGAACTTGCGCAGGGACGGGCGGTAGACGTTCCCCTCCTTGTCCTTCGCCTTGTCGATGTAGAGGGGCCAGTTCGCGAACTCCACGTGGGGTTCGGGGTCGGGGGTGGCGAAGATGTCCGCGGGCTCGACCTCCTCCCCCGCCCCCCCGGGGCCGGGGCCGGCCTCCCGTGCACAGGCCGCGAGGATGGCGGAGAGCGAGAGCCCGGCCGCCCCCGCGCCCGCCCCGCGGAGGAACCCCCGCCGGGTGAGCCGGCGCCGCCACACGGCCTGCAGCCGTGCCTCGTCGAGACGCTCGCGCGCGTCGCTCATACCTCCTCCTCCTCCTCGCTCAGGGGCGCCGACGGACGGACCACGAAGGTGTGCTCGGGCTTCCAGACCAGCTGGACGCGCTCGCCGGGGCGGGGCGGCGGCGTCGCGCCCAGGTTCTGCACGTAGACGGTGAGCTCCTGGCCGGCCGGGCCCTCCACCTTGTACTGGTGGGAGACCCCGATGTAGGTGGCCATCCGGAGGAGCCCCGGCACCCGGTTCCGGTCGGGCGGCGGCTCCTCCCCCTCGGGGAGGATCGAGATCTTCTCCGGTCGCACCCCGACCTTCACCACCGAGTCCAGATCGGCCGGCATCCGGTCCTCCGGGACCCGCACCGTGCCGCCCGCCGCCAGGCGGATCGTCGCCACGCCGCCCCGTCGCTCCTTCACCTCGCCGTCGAGGAGGTTCGAGGCCCCCAGGAACCCCGCGACGAACTCCGTGGCCGGGTGCTCGTAGACGTCCTCCGGCGGCCCCACCTGCTCGATCCGGCCGTGGCGCATCACGGCGATGCGGTTGGACATCGTCATGGCCTCCTCCTGGTCGTGGGTCACGTAGATGAACGTGATCCCGACCTCGGCCTGGATCCGCTTGAGCTCGAGCTGCATCTGCTTGCGCAGCTTGAGGTCGAGGGCCCCGAGGGGTTCGTCGAGCAGGAGGACCTTCGGCCGGTTCACGAGGGCCCGGGCGAGCGCGACCCGCTGCTGCTGGCCCCCGGAGAGCTGGGTCGGCCGACGGCGCTCGAACCCCACCAGGTCGACGAGCTCCAGGGCCTCCCCCACCCGCCGCTGGATCTCGGCCCGGTCCACCTTCCGCCGCCGGAGCCCGAACGCCACGTTCTCGAACACGTCGAGGTGGGGGAAGAGCGCGTAGGACTGGAAGACCGTGTTCACGTCCCGCTTGTAGGGGGGCAGGTCCGTGACGTCCCGCCCGCGGAGGTAGATCGTCCCCCGGGTGGGCTCCTCGAAGCCCCCGATCATCCGGAGCGTGGTGGTCTTGCCGCAGCCCGACGGGCCGAGGAGGCTGAAGAACTCGCCCTCCTCGATCTCCAGCGACAGGTCGTCCACGGCGATCGTGTCGCCGAAGACCTTCGTGACCCGCTCCAGTCGGACGTCGATCTCAGGCACGGGGGCTCCCACCGGTCGTTCCCGCCCCATCATGGTACGGCGATGCGCGATCATCCCCCCAGGAGCGGCCGGATCGCAGACGACGGCCCGGACATGGCTCCCCACCGACTTGTACGAAGTGGACAAGCGGAGGGATGCCGCGCCCGGATGCCGCGGCCGGGGATCCCGCGGTCCGCGATGCCGTGGCCGGCGGCCGGGCCCCCGGGCTCCCGGTCAGCGGCCCCG
>DATMBJ010000077.1:0-14846 GCA_035559315.1 Actinomycetota bacterium | reverse complement strand
GGGGCCCGCAACTCCCGCGCCACGATTCGGAGGGCCCGCCAGATGAACAGGTAGACCAGGGCGAGCAGGGCGTACTTCAGGATCGACAGGACGAAGGGCGACACGGCTCAGCCCCTCCGGAACTCGAGGGTCGTGCCGCCGATCGTCACGCGGTCCCCGTCCCTGAGCTCCGCGGCCTGCACGTACCGCCCGTTCACCATCGTGCCGTTGGTGGAGCCGAGGTCGACGATCCGGAACCGGTCGCCGTCGCGGCGGATCTCGGCGTGGCGCCGGGAGGCACCGGGGTCGGGGATCACCACGTCGCACTCGGGGAGGCGGCCCACGGTCACGACGTCGGCCTCCAGGCGGAACGCGCGGGTCCGGCGGCCGTCCTCCAGGACGACGAGCTCGGCGGCGGGCCCCCGGGGCGCCGGCGCCTCCCCGGGCACCAGGCGCTCCTCCCCCTCGGCGATGCTCGCCTCGCAGCGGAACTCGCCGACCCCGAGCCCCTCGTCCACCTCGAACGAGACCTCCGGCGGGCCCAGGAGCCCCCACCCGCGCTCGAGGGCCGCCTCCCGCACCACCTGCTCGAGCTCCTGCTTGAGCGCCCCCTCCATGCGGCCGACCCGCTCGGCGTCCTGGGGGGAGATCCGGAACACGAAGCGGTTCGGCGCCCACACCTCCCGCACCCCGAGCGTCCGCCCCGCGTCCATCTCGCGGAGGACGCGCTTGGCGAGCTCGACCGGCTGCAGGCCGCTCCGGAAGGCCTTCGCGAACACCCCCTCCACGAGGCCGCCCAGCCGGCGCTCGAACTCACGGAGGATCGACACCGGCGCGTGCGTTTCCGCAGGTAGACGGCACGACGGCCGTATCGTACCAGGAGCCCTCCCCCCGCTGGCGAGGTAGCATCGGGGGCGAGGAGGTGACCGCGATGCGCCTCGAAGGACGGAAGGTGGCGGTCCTGGTGGAGGAGGGCTTCGAGGACCTCGAGTTCTGGGTCACGGTGATGCGCCTCCGGGAGGAGGGGGCCGCGGTCACGGTGGCCGGGACCGAGGCCGGGAAGGAGGTGAGGGGCAAGCACTGCCTCACCGCGAGGACCGAGGCGGCGGTCGACGCCCTCTCGGCCCGGGACTTCGACGCGGTCGTGGTGCCGGGGGGCTGGGCGCCCGATAAGCTCCGCCGCTCCAAGGCGGTCACGTCGTTCGTGGCCGAGGCCCACGACGCCGGGAAGGTGGTCGGCATGATCTGCCACGCGGGGCTCGTGGGGATCTCGGCGGGGATCGTCCGTGGCCGGCGGGCGACGGGCTCGCTGGGGATCAAGGACGACCTGGTGAACGCCGGGGCGACGTGGGTGGACGAGCCGGCGTTCCGGGACGGGAACCTCGTGTGGGGGCGGGTCGTCGACGACATCCCGGACTTCTGCCGCGAGCTCGTGGCGGCCATCGAGGCGGCGCCGCGCGCCTAGGGTCCTCTCCTCGGTGGCCCGTCCGGCGGGGCCCTCGCCGTCGGCGGCCTTGCTACCATCGAGGGTGCGCGGGCGAGTGGCGGAACTTGGCAGACGCGCAGGATTCAGGTTCCTGTGAGGGCAACCTCGTGGGGGTTCAAATCCCCCCTCGCCCACCGATCACCAGGTCCCTCCAGCCCTCGTCGAGCGCGGCGCAGAGGGCCGCGGACCGGCGCTGGCTGAGACGCCCGTTCTTCACGAGCGCGCTGGCATCCAGGTACAGGCTCAGGGCCGGTCCTCGCTCACGGAGCGGGAGAAGGGTGGGCCCTCGGTGGGGCGGACCGGGCGGCGCGGGGGAGCGAAGGGCTTCCCCGACCAGGTCACCCGTCCCCGGGCCAGCGGTTCCGCGATGTGGTCGGGGATGCCGGCCGGGATGATCCGGGCCACCGGGCGACCCCGGTCCGTCACGGCGACGCCCTCCGGGACGGCGTGCTGGGAGCGGACGGCGTCAGGTCCCCTCGGCCCGGGGGTCGGAAGCGGCTCCGACCTGGATCCCGCGCCGGCGCATCCCCCGGACCACGAACCAGAACGCGCCGGCGTGGACGAAGACGTCCCCCACCGAGATCGCCTGGCGGATCGGGGGGCCGATCCCGATCACGTCGGCGAGGGGCAGGAGCACGTCGTCGGCGTCGGCGAGGTGGTGCTTCGCGCCCCCGTGCTCCCGGAGGGAGCGGATGGTGTCGGCCTGACCCGAGGCCACGAGCGCCTGGCGCGTCACCGGCATCCCCCGGTTCGCGGCGATCACCACGAGGTTCGCGGCGAGGCCGACGGCGATGAGCCAGAAGCCGGGCGCCCGCAGGTTCGCGGCGCAGAAGGCGACGAGGAGGCCGAACGACGCCAGGAGGACGACGAAGCCGGGGGTCCCGGAGAGCGGGAGGAACTGGAGCGCGATCCCGGCGAACGCGAGCCACCACCACCGGAGCCGGGCCGCCGCGAGCCCGGCCGCCCGCCCGCCCGTGAGGAGCCCGACGGCGAGGGCCAGCCCGAGCGTGGCGAGGATCAGCCGCACCGGCCCCCCTACGCCTCCCCGAGCCGGGCCCGGGCCAGCCGGACGGCCTCCTCGTACACCTCGCGCGCGGGGATCCCGGCCTCCCGCGCCCGTCGCGCGCAGTCCTCGTACTCCGGGGCCACGACCACGGGGCGCCCCTCGAGGAAGCCGATCTTCACCGCGACCCGGCCGTGGCGGGTCTCCACCTCGAGCTCCGTGCGCTCCAGGGCTCGCTTGGAGACGGGGGTGACGCGCACGCCGAGGGTGCCGGTCTCCCGGAACAGCACCCGGGCCAGCGCGTCGGCCCGCTCGGGCGAGCACAGCACGGAGATCGTGACCGCCGGCCTCCCCTTCTTCATCACGATCGGCGTGACCCAGGCGTCCTGGGCGCCGGCCGCGAGGAGCCGCTCCACGGCGTAGCCGGCGAGCTCGGGGGAGAGGTCGTCGACATTGGTCTCGAGCACGACCTCCTCGGTGGCGGCCGGCATCGCCACCGGGCCCGCGGCCCGCTCCTCCTCCCCGAGGAGGATCCGGAGCACGTCGGGGAAGTCCAGGCGGTGGGTCCCGGCCCCGTACCCCACGGCCCCGATCCGCATGGGGGGCAGGTCCCCGTAGCCCTCGACCAGGGCGGAGAGGATCGCGGCGCCGGTCGGGGTCACGAGCTCGACCGGCACGGCCCGGGAGTAGAGGGGAGCGCCCCGGAGCAGCTCCACCACGGCCGGCGCCGGGATCGGCAGCGCGCCGTGCTCGGTCCGGGTCATCCCCAGGCCGGTGGGGACGGCCGAGGCGAAGACCCGCTCGACGCCGAGCGAGGTGAGGGCCAGGGCGGTCCCCACGATGTCGACGATGGAGTCCACCGCCCCCAGCTCGTGGAACGTGACGAGGTCGACCTCCTTCCGGTGGACCCTGGCCTCGGCCTCCGCCAGGCGGCGGAAGATCCGCTGGGCCGTCCGCCGAGCGTCCTCGGGGAGGTCGGCGGCGTCGAGCATCGAGCGGATGCTCGCGTACGTCCGGATCACGCCGGCCGAGGCGGCCTTCACCGACACGCGGAGCGCGCGGATGCCGGAGGCGTCCACCTCCTCGACCGAGAGGTCGAAGGGCTCGATGGGGAGGGCGGCGAGCCGGTCCCGGACCAGGCCGAGGTCGGCGCCGGCGTCGAGCAGCGCCGCGAGCGCCATGTCCCCGGAGATCCCGGCGATGCAGTCGAAGTAGGCGATCCGCACGCCGACCCCTAGCCCCGGGGGCGCGCGGCCCGCACGATCCGGGCGGCGACCTGCGCGGCGCCGAACCCGTTGTCGATGTTCACGACCGCGACGCCCGGCGCGCAGGACGAGAGCATCGCGAGGAGCGCGGCGAGGCCCTCGAAGGAGGCCCCGTAGCCGACCGAGGTGGGGACCGCCACGACGGGGCGCGAGGTGAGCCCGGCCACGACCGAGGGGAGCGCCCCCTCCATCCCGGCCACCACCACCACGCAGTCGGCGGCCTCCAGGTCCGCCCGCCGGTCGAGGACGCGGTGGACGCCGGCCACCCCGACGTCGAAGATCCGGCCCACCTCGAGGCCCAGCGCCTCCGCGGTGCCCGTCGCCTCCAGGGCCACGGGCAGGTCGGAAGTCCCGGCGGAGACCAGGGCGAGGCTCCCGTGGACCGCCACCTCGGGGTCGGCCCGCCGCACGACGACGAGCCTCGATCGCTCGTCGTATGACGCCCCGGGCACCGCGGCCCGCACCGCCGCGGCCTGGCGGGCGTCGGCCCGGGTGACGAGCACCGCCCCGCGGGTCCGGGCCGCGAGGGCTGCCGCGGCGTCGCGCACCTCCTCCGGCGTCTTGCCGGGGGCGAACACGGCCTCCCCCAGGCCGGTCCGGAGCTCCCGGTGGTGGTCGACCCGGGCCGGGCCCAGGTCCTCGTAGGGGAGGTCGCGGAGCCGGTCCACGGCCTGAGCCACCGAGGTGGCGCCCGACGCCACCAGGTCCAGGAGGTCTCGCACGCTGCGCTCGTCCACGCGGAGGGCATCGTATAGTATCCCGGTGCCTGCCAGAAGTGCAGGTAGATGGCCATTTCCGAGGAAGGCCCGCCCATGTCGCTTCCGACCGAGACGCTCACGGTCCTGGTCATCGTGAGCCTGGCGCTCAACGTGTTCGCGCTGCTCCTGCTCGCGCTGCGCGGGGGGCGCCGCGGGCGCGAGCCGGGAGACCCCCTGCGGCTGGACGAAGCGCTCCGCGCGGTCCTGGATCGCCAGTCCGACCGGATCGGCCGTCTGGAGCAGGCGCTGCGCTCGCTCACCGGCTCCCACCGCCGCCAGGAGGAGCTGCTGCGGCGGACGATCCGCAGGGTGGGGCTGGTCCGCTACGACGCCTTCGAGGACGTCGGCGGCCGCCTCTCGTTCTCCTGCGCGCTCCTCGACGACCTGGGGGACGGGGTCGTCGTGACCTCGATCAACGGGCGGCAGGACACCCGGGTGTACGCCAAGCCCGTCCTGCGGGGCGCGAGCTCGTACCACCTCTCCGCGGAGGAGGAGGCGGCGATCCGGCAGGCGATGGAGGCGCCCCCGGAGGAGCGGGGACCCCGGCCCGAGCGGCCGGCGGGGGGTCGGAGCGAGGCGGTGAGGGCCACGTGATCTGGCGGCGGGAGGACGCGGAGGAACGGACCGAGCACCGGGAGGGGGCGAGGATGGCAGAGGACAGCGGCGAGGTCACCGTCGTGGGGCAGGGCGCCCGGCTGGAGGGCACGATCGTCTCCGCCGGCTCGCTCCGGATCGACGGGCAGGTGAAGGGGCAGATCAACGCGGAGGGCGACGTCACGCTCTCGCCGCAGAGCCAGGTGGAGGCCGACATCCGGGCGAACAACGTCTCGGTGGCCGGCCGGTTCAAGGGGACGATCACGGTGAAGGGCCGGGCCCACCTCGCGCGCGGCGGGCGGGTGGACGGCGACATCACCTCGAAGTCGCTCGTGGTCGAGGAGGGCGCGATCTTCCAGGGCCAGAGCGTGATGGACCAGCAGGCGCAGGCGCAGCCTCAGGCGAAGCCCGCCGAGGCGCGCCCGGAAGGCGTGAAGGTCTCCTAGCGCCGGATGCTCGACCTCCGGGCGATCCGGGAGGACCCCGAGCCGTTCCGCGCCGGCCTGGCGCGCCGGGGCGCGGCGGCCGCCCTCGAGCTGCTGCTCAGGAAGGACGCCGAGCGGCGGGAGCTGACGGTCCGGGTGGAGGAGCTCCGGGCCCGGCAGAACCGCGCCTCCAAGCGGATCGGCGGGGCGTCGGCGGAGGAGCGCGAGCGGCTGATCGCCGAGGTCCGCGAGGTCTCGGCGGAGCTCGAGCGGCTGGAGCCGCTCCTCGAGGCGGCCCGGGCGGAGGTGGACCGGATCCTCGGCGAGCTGCCCAACCTCCCCCACGAGAGCGTCCCCGACGGCGAGACCGACGAGGACAACGTGGAGCTCGCCCGGTGGGGCGAGCCTCCCCCCTTCGACTTCCCGCCGCTCGACCACGTCGAGCTCGGCGAGCGGCTGGGCCTGCTCGACCTGGAGCGGGCCGCGAAGGTGTCGGGGTCGCGGTTCGCCTACCTCCTGGGCCCCGCGGTGCTCGTCCAGTTCGCGCTGGTCCGCTACGCGCTCGACCGCCTGCTCGCGCGGGGGTTCCGGCCGGTGATCCCCCCGGTGCTGGTGCGGGAGGCGGCGCTCTTCGGCACCGGGTTCCTCCCCTCCGGGCGGGAGCAGATCTACGAGATCCCCGAGGACGGCCTGTTCCTGGTGGGGACCTCCGAGGTCTCGCTGGCCGCCTTCCACGCCGACGAGATCCTCGACCCCGAGACGCTCCCGATCCGCTACGCCGGGTACTCGACCTGCTTCCGCCGGGAGGCGGGGACGTACGGGAAGGACACCCGCGGGATCTTCCGGGTCCACCAGTTCGACAAGGTCGAGATGTTCGTGTTCACGAGGCCCGAGGACTCCTGGGAGGAGCACGACCGGCTGGTCGCGATCGAGGAGGAGCTCGTGCGGGGCCTGGAGCTCCCCTACCGGCTGGTGAACGTGTGCGTGGGCGAGCTCGGCGCCTCGGCGGCGAAGAAGATCGACCTCGAGGTGTGGCTCCCGGGCCAGGGACGGTACCGGGAGCTGATGTCGTGCTCGAACACCACCGACTACCAGGCCCGGCGGCTCGGCGTGCGGATGCGGCGGCCGGAGGGCAACGTGCCGGTCCACACGCTGAACGGGACGGCCCTGGCTATCCCCCGCACCCTGATCGCGCTGCTCGAGAACCGGCAGCGGGCGGACGGCTCGGTGCCGCTCCCGGAGGCGCTCCGCCCCTACCTGCCGGAGTCCCTCTGGACCCTCGAGCCCTGAGGGCTCACCGGGCCAGCTCCTCCTGGCCCTCGCGCAGGGCGGTGACGTCCAGGGCCACGCCGTGCCAGTACCGGGGCCGCCCGGCCTCGTCCCGCACGCACGTGGCCTGGGTCTGGATCCACCGCACGCTCCCGTCCCGGGCGACGACGCGGTAGGTGAGGTTGAAGGGCTCGCCCGTCCGGTTCGTGCGGCGCTCCTCGGCGAGGACCCGCCCCCGGTCCTCGGGGTGGACGATCCGGTACGCGAGCTCGGGGTCCTCCTGGAACTCCTCCGGCGCGTACCCGAGGATCTGCCGGACCTGGGGGCTCACGAACACCACCCGGGTCCGACCGGGGTCGGCCGGGTCCACCTCCTCGAGGTAGGTGATGGCGGGGACCCGCTCGATCAGCGTCCGGTAGCGCTGCTCCGCCTGCCGCACCCGCTCCTCGGCCTCCACCTGTTCGGTGACGTCGAGCATCACCCCGTGGAAGACCGCGGGCCGGCCCCGCTCGTCCCGGGAGAGGAGCGTGGCCTTGTCCAGGATCCAGACCACCCGGCCGTCCTTGGCGAGGAGCCGGTAGCGCTCGTCGAACGGCGCCCCGGTGGTCGCCGAGCGCTCCACCGCGGCCAGCACCCTGGCGCGGTCGTCCGGGTGGATCCGGGACTCCCAGAGCCCCTGCCCCGGCTCCGGCAGCCACTCCTCCTGGGTGAACCCGAGGATCCGCTCGACCTGCGGGCTCGAGTAGGTCACGAGCCCCACCGGGCCGGGCCCCAGGTGCGGCTCCCAGACGTAGGCGATCGCCGGGAGCTGCTCGGCGAGCGCCCGGTAGCGCTCCTCGGCCCGACGGGCGGTCGCCTCCGCCTCCTTCCGGGCCGTGATGTCGAGCATCACGCCCTGGAACAGCGCGGGGCGCCCGTCCGGACCCCGCTCGATCAGGACCGCCCGCTCGTGGACCCAGACGACGCGCCCGTCCCGGGCGAGGTAGCGGAACTCCATGTCGAAGGGGTCCCCGAGCTCCCGGCTGCGGCGGGCGGCGTCGACGACGGCGTCGCGGTCGTCGGGGTGGAGCCGCGCGAGCCACAGCTCGTCGTGGGGCGCGTCCCACTCCTCGGGGCTGTAGCCGAGGAGCTGCTCGATCTGGGGGCTCGTGTAGCCGAGCTCGGGGCGGTCGGGGTCGACCGACCAGACGTAGACGACGGCCGGGAGCTGTTCGACGAGGGTCCGGTAGCGGCGCTCCGCTTCCCGGAGCTCCCGCTCCAGGCGTCGGCGCTCGTGCACCTCGAGCATCAGGAGCTCGTTCGCCTCCTCGAGCTCGGCGGTCCGCTGCCGCACCCGGCGCTCGAGCTCGGCGTGGGCCCGGCGGAGCTCCTCCTCGGCGCGTTTCTGTCGGGTGATGTCGAGGCGGACCCCCTGCCAGAACAGGGGACGACCGGCCTCGTCCCGGACCAACCTCGCCTCGTCGTGGAACCACACCACCCGGCCGTCGGCGGCGATCAGCCGGTACTCCATGCTCCACGGCTCCCCGGTCTCGTTGTGGAGGTCGTGGGCCGCGAGCGTCGGCTCGCGGTCGTCGGGGTGGAGCACCTCCATGAAGATGTCGGGCTGCTCCAGCCACTCCTGCTGGGCGTATCCGAGGATCTCCTCGACCTGGGGGCTCACGTACAGGCTCTTGCGGTCGTCGTCGGGCGCGGCCAGGTAGACGATCGCCGGGATGCTCTCGACCAGCGCCCGGTACCGGGTCTCCGACTCCCGGAGGGCCTGCTCGGTGGCCTTCTGCTGCGTGACGTCGAGGAGGACCCCGTGCCAGTACGGGGCGCCGGTCGCCTCGTCCTCGACCAGGACCGCCTCGTCCCGGAGCCAGACCGTCCGTCCGTCCCCCGTGAGGAGCCGGTACTCCGCGCTCCATGGCTCCCCGGTCCGGTCGGCCCGTTCCGAGGCGCGCAGCACCCGCTCCCGGTCTTCCGGGTGGAGGATGTCCCGCCAGAACGAGGGCCGGCCGAGCCAGTCCTCCCGGGGGTAGCCGAGGAGCTCCTCGACCTCCGGGCCGATGTAGGCGAGGGGGCCGCCCCGGGGCATCACGTAGGCCACCATCCTGAGCTGGTGGATGATCCGGCGGTAGCGCTCCTCGACGCGGGCGATCTCGCCGACGGCCGCGGACAGGGGGTCGTGGCGCACGGGCGGAGCTTAGCGCGCCGGCCCGGGGCGGCGGGACGCGTCCAGCTCCCCGGGCGTGCGCCGTACGTCGCGTACGTCGGATGTCGCATCAGCGCCCTCGGCCGGTCGGCGTAGCCTGGTGGGTACGCCTGGGGGAAGGGGGATGCCATGGACCGGTGGGGGGAGCAGCCGGCGGCCGAACCGATCGGGGAGGGCGAGGACACCCGGACACCGGGCCCCTGGGCGATGGGCTCGGCGGAAGGAGCAGACCCTGCGCTTGCGAGCCCGGAGCTCGCCGGCCCGGGGATGCAGGCCCGGGGGCCGGGCGACCGGATCCGCGCCGTCACGTTCCAGACCACCTGGCGGGGGTACGTGCCCGAGCAGGTCCAGGCCTACCTCGGGGCGCTCGCGGACCAGGTCGACGCCCGGGAGGCGAGGATCCGGGAGCTGGAGGACGAGCTGCGGGAGCTCCGGCAGGGCCGGGGGACGCGAGACGCGGCGCGGGCCCTGAGGGAGCAGCCTCCCGCGGACCCGTACGAGGGCGTCGCCGGCCGGCTGGCCGAGCTCATGCGGAGCCTCGAGCGGGAGGCCGAGCGGTTGCGGTCCGAGGCCGAGGCGGAGGCCGGCCGGGCCGTGGCGGAGGCGCACGAGGAGGCCTCCCGGATCCTCGCGGAGGCCCGGGCGGAGGCCGAGCGGGTCCGCCTGGACGCCGACGCGGCGGCGGGCGAGGCGCGCGCGGAGGCCTCGATCGTCCTGCGCGATGCGCGGGCCCAGGCCGAGCGGATCGTCCGAGAGGCCGAGGCGGCGGCGGCGGCGGCCCGGGAGCGGCGTGAGGAGATCCGGGCCGAGCTTCGCTCGGTGAGGGAGGCCCTCGACCGCGTCCTCGGATCCGCGGAGCCCGAGGCTTCGGGCGAGGTCGTGGTCCTCGAGGACAGCAGCGCCAACGGGGGTGCCCGCTCCGACGGCACCCTGAGCTGACGGCGGGGGACCCGACCCGCGCGGCCCCGTCCCGCCCGACCCGCGGCGCTCCGTTCCACCCGACCCGTCCGCGCACCGAGCGCGGGGCCGCCGCGGGTCCCGGCGTATCCTCACCGGTAGGGAGGGTGGCCGAGCGGACGAAGGCGGCGGTCTTGAAAACCGCTAGCGGGGCGACCCGCTCCTGGGTTCGAATCCCAGCCCTCCCGCCGTCCCGGAGCCGTCCGGCCGGTTCAAGCGCGGCGCGGCCAGCGCCGATGGTTCCTCCGAGGAGCCCGAGGTGGACCGGACGGAGATCTCGGAGCGGATCCGGCGCGAGGCGCGCGTGGCCGGCCTGCGCGACGCGCGCACGCCCTCCCTGGAGGCCGTGGAGCGGCGCCGGATGCAGCTCTGGATCCTCACGGTGGTCCTGGTCGTCGCCCTCTCCTCGGGCGCCGTCGTCCTCTCGATGTGGCCGGGCCGGGCCCCGGACCTCGCCTCGCCCGCGGTGCTCCGGCTGGGGATCGTCCTGCTCTCGCTGGCCTTCTGCGCCTACGCGATCGAGAAGGAGCTGCACCTGCGCCGGCTCACCCGGCTCCTCACCGACGAGCAGGTGCTGAACACGGCGCTCGCGAACCGTCTCCGCGAGGTGTCGCTCCTGCTCGAGGTGGGGAAGGCGATGAACTCGGTCCTCGACCTGGACGCCGTGCTCGGCGTGATCCTCCGGGGCTCGCTCCAGCTCCTCGGGGCGAGCGCCGGGGCGCTCTCGCTGGTCGAGGGCGAGGAGCTCGTGGCCGCCGCCGCCGTGGGCGACGGGGTCGCGCCGGGACACCGCCTCCGCCTGGGGCAGGGCACAGCGGGGAGGGTCGCGCTCATGCGGGAGCCGCTCCTCGCCGAGGGCGAGGGCGGCGCCGGCACGGAGCTCTGCGTCCCGCTCCTTCACCGCGACGAGCTGCTCGGCGTCCTCGCGGTCCGGTCGGAGCGGAGCGGCTCGTTCGGCGAGTACGACCTCCGGGCCCTCGCCACCTTCGCCGAGCAGGCCGCCGCGGCGATCGCGAACGCCCGCCTCTACCAGGCGGAGCGCAGCCACGTCGCGGAGCTCCTCGAGCTGGACCGGATGAAGTCGGAGTTCGTGGCGCTCGTCACCCACGAGCTCCGGACCCCGCTCACCACGATCCTCGCGGCGGCGGAGACCGCACGCCGTCCGGCGGTCCGGGAGCAGGGCGCGACCGACGAGCTCCTCGGGATCATCGCCGAACAGTCCAAGCGCCTGGCGGGGATGGTGGAGGACCTCCTGGCCGCCGCCCGCTTCGAGCGGAAGGAAGAGGCGCCGACCCTCGAGGAGATCGACCTCGCCGCGCTGGCCCGGCTCGCGGTCCGGGATCTCGGGATCGCCGGGCGACCCGTGGAGCTGGAGGCGCCGGAGCACGCCCCGGTGGTGGGGGACGCGCTCCTCCTCCGGAGGATCCTCGACAACCTCCTGGACAACGCGCACAAGTACGGCGCGCCCCCCGTCCGCCTGGTCGTCGAGCCCCGGGGGGAGCGGATCCTGCTCTCGGTCCTCGATGCGGGCGCGGGCGTCCCCGAGGAGGCCCGCGAGCGGATCTTCGAGCGGTTCGCCCGCCTCGACGACCATCGGTCGAAGCCCGGGCTCGGCCTGGGCCTGCCGATCGTGCGCGGCCTCGCGGAGGTCTGCGGCGGGCGGGTATGGGTGGAGGACGCCCCGGGCGGCGGCGCCGCCTTCCGGGTGGACCTCCCCGCGGCGCGGGTGCCGGCGCGGGAGGCGGTCTAGGTGCCGCCTCGCCCGCTCGCGCTGATCGTGGAGGACGAGCCCGACATGCTCCTCCTGCTCCGGCTCACGCTCGAACACGCGGGGTTCGAAACCTGCCTCGCGGCCGACGGCGAGACCGCGCTCCGTCGGATCGACGCCGAGCGGCCGGACGTGGTGCTGCTCGACCTCATGCTCCCGGTCCTCGACGGCTGGGGCGTGCTCGCCGAGCTCGCCACCCGCACCGCGGGGCCCCCGGTCGTGATCTGCTCGGCCACGGACGGGCGGCGGGAGCGGACCCGGGCCGCCGAGCTCGGCGCCGTGGCGTTCGTCTCCAAGCCCTTCGAGGTCGAGGACCTGGTCCGGGTCCTCCGGGAGGCCCTCGAGGGCCGCCGGGCCCCGCGCCAGGTGGGTGCGCCGGCCATCCCGGACGTGCTCGTCGACCGCGGGCGGCTCGGTCTGGCCTAGCAGGCGCTCGGCCGGGCCCCCCGGGGCGCTCCGCCGGGCCCTCCGTATGCTCTTCCCGGTGGAACGACCTCCCAGGAACGACCGACTGCTCCGCGCCCTCCGCCGCGAACCGGTGGACGCGACCCCGGTGTGGTTCATGCGCCAGGCGGGGCGCTACCTGCCCGAGTACCGCGCGCTCCGGGGCGGTCGCGACGTGCTGGAGGCGGTGCGGGACCCGGCGCTCGTCTGCGAGCTCACGCTGCAGCCGCTCCGGCGGATGGAGCTCGATGCGGCGATCCTGTTCTCGGACCTCATGGCCCCCCTCGCGGCGGTCGGGATCCCGGTGCGGGTGGTCCCGGGCGTGGGACCGGTGGTCGACGAGCCGGTCCGCTCGGCGCGGGACGTGGCGCGGCTCCGCCCGCTCGTGCCCGAGGAGGACGAGCCCCACGTCGCCGAGGCCGTGAGGCTCCTGCGGAAGGAGCTGGACGTGCCGCTGATCGGGTTCGCCGGCGGGCCGTTCACGCTCGCGAGCTACCTCGTGGAGGGCGGGCCGTCCCGCGGGCACGAGCGGGCCAGGGCCCTGCTCCACGCCGAGCCCGCGACGTGGGAGCGGCTCGTGGAGGCCCTGGCCGGTATCTCCGCCGCCCACCTGCGGGCCCAGGTGGAGGCCGGGGCCCAGGTGGTCCAGGTCTTCGACTCCTGGGTGGGGGCGCTCGACCCCGAGGACTACGAGCGGGCGGTCCTCCCCTCGGTGCGGCGGGTGTTCGACGAGGTGCGGGCCCTCGGCGTCCCGGCCATCCACTTCGGCGTCGGGACCGGGGAGCTCCTCCCCCTCCTGCGGCGCGCGGGGGGCGAGGCCGTGGGGGTGGACTGGACCGTGCCGCTCGACCGGGCGTGGGAGCGGATCGGCCACGACCGCGCGATCCAGGGGAACCTGGACCCCGCGGTCTGCCTCGCCCCGTGGGAAGCGGTGGAGCGGAAGGCCCTGGGCGTGCTGTCCCGGGCCGGCGGGCGGCCGGGCCACGTCTTCAACCTGGGCCACGGGGTCCTGCCCGAGACGCCGCCGGACACGCTGGCCCGGCTGGTGGACCTGGTCCACGAGCGGACCTCGGAGGGGAGGTCGTGACCGAACCCGTCGGCGTCCTGGTCATGGCCTACGGCTCGGCCTCGGGCCCGGAGGACATCGAGCGCTACTACACCGACATCCGCGGCGGCCGGCCCCCCTCGCCCGAGCACCTGGCCGAGCTCCGGGAGCGCTACCGCGCGATCGGGGACCGGTTCCCGCTGCTCGACATCACCCGGGCCCAGGCCGAGGGCCTCGAGCGGGCCCTGGACGCCGGCGGGAGGTTCCGCGCCTACCTGGGGATGAAGCACTCCCCGCCCTGGATCCACGAGGCGGTCCGGGCGATGCGGGAGGACGGGATCCGGCGGGCGGTGGGGCTCGTGATGGCGCCCCACTGGTCGGCGATGTCGGTGGAGACCTACGTCGAGCGGGTGGAACGGGCCCTCGCCGAGGAGGGCGGGCCCGACTTCTCGTTCGTCCGGAGCTGGCACGACCACCCGGGGTTCGTCTCGTTCCTGGCGTCGAGGGTGGCGGACGCCCTGGAGCGGCTCGGGCCGGCGCACCGGGAGGGGGCGGCGGTCGTGTTCACCGCCCACAGCCTCCCGGTGCGGACGCTCCCGGACGGCTCGCTCCGCTGCAAGACCTGCCAGGCCTGCCCGGGCGGGTGCACCTACGCCGCGCAGCTCCGGGAGACCGCCGAGCTGGTGGCGGCCGAGGCCGGGCTCGACGGGTTCGAGGTCGCCTGGCAGAGCGCGGGGCGGACCGCCGACCCCTGGTGGGGGCCGCCCCTGGAGGACGTGATCCGGAGGATCGCCGCGGAGGGCCGGCGGGCGGTGGTGGTCTGTCCGGCCGGGTTCGTCTCGGACCACCTCGAGGTCCTCTACGACCTGGACCTCGAGGCTCGCGGCCTCGCCGAGGCGCTGGGGCTCGGGTTCGAGCGGACCGAGATGCCCAACGCCGATCCGGCGTTCCTGGCCGCGCTCGCGGACGTCGTCCGGCGTCGGCTCGCGGAGCCCGGGTGAGCGGCCGGGTCGTGGTCGTGGGGGGCGGGGTCGGCGGGCTCGCCGCCGCCCACCGCCTGCTCCGGGCGGACGCCTCGCTCGAGGTCACGGTGCTCGAGGCCGACCGTCGCCCGGGGGGCAAGCTCCGGACGGTCCGGGTCGCCGGCCTCGAGGTCGAGGCCGGCCCCGACGCGTTCGTCGCGAGGAAGCCCTGGGCGGCCGACCTGTGCCGGGAGCTCGGGGTGCCGCTCGAGGCCCCGGCGACCTCGCGCTCGCTGGTCTGGACCGACCGTGGCCTCCTCCCGTTCCCGGCGAACGCGTTCGGCGTACCGGCCTCCCCGGCGGAACTGCTCCGGTGGCCGGGGCTCCCCTTCGGGGCCCGGGTCCGCGCGGTGCGGGACCTGTGGGCGCGGGCGGCGCCGCCCCCGGGGGACGAGTCCCTGGGCGGCCTCGTGCGCCGGCGGCTCGGGGACGGGGTGGCGGAGGCCCTGGTCGAGCCGCTCCTGGCCGGGCTCTTCGCGGGCGACGCCGACCGGCTCTCGGCGCGGGCCACGTTCCCCGAGCTCGCGGCCTGGGAGCGGGACCACGGCAGCCTGATCCGCGGGGCGCGGGCGGCCCTCCGGGCGGCGCGCCGCGCCGACCCGGGCCCGATGTTCGTGCGGCCCGTGGGCGGCGTGCG
>DATMBJ010000076.1:0-4831 GCA_035559315.1 Actinomycetota bacterium | reverse complement strand
CGAGGGGCCGCCGAGCATCTGCTCGGCCTGCTCCCGGGTGAGCCCGGTGAGGGTCGGCTCCTGCCGGCCGGGCTCCCCGGACTCGGCCAGCTCCCGCTGGCGGGCCAGCCAGTACTCCGGGATGGCCGCGGGGTCGATCCGCACCTGGATGTTCCGGTACCGGCCCATCCCGGTCCCGGCGGGGATCAGCTTGCCGATGATCACGTTCTCCTTCAGGCCCAGGAGCGGGTCCGACCTGGCGCTGATCGCCGCATCGGTCAGCACCCGGGTCGTCTCCTGGAACGAGGCGGCCGCCAGCCACGAGTCCGTGGCCAGCGAGGCCTTCGTGATCCCGAGGAGGATCGGCCGGGCCGAGGCGGGCTGCCCGCCGCGGCTCACGACCTCGCCGTTCACCTCCTCGAACCGGCGCCGGTCCACCATGTCGCCGGGCAGGAAGTCGGTGTCGCCGGGCTCGATGATGTGCACCTTCCGGAGCATCTGCCGGACGATCAGCTCGATGTGCTTGTCGTGGATCGTCACGCCCTGGCTCCGGTACACCTGCTGGACCTCCTCCACCAGGTGCAGCATGAGCGCCTGGACCCCCTCGACCCGCAGCTTCTCGTGGGGGTTCACCGACCCCTCGGTGAGCTGCTGGCCGACCTCGACCTGGTCGCCGTCGGAGACCAGGAGCCGGGCCCGGAACGACACGGCGTACTGGACCTGCTCCCCGTCCTCCGAGGTGATCGTGATGCGGCGGACCTTCTTCTCCTCGTCGTCCTCGATCCGGACCGTCCCCGAGAGCTCGGTGATCTGGGCCTCGCCCTTCGGGCGCCGGGCCTCGAACAGCTCCACGACCCGCGGCAGGCCGTGGGTGATGTCCTCCCCGGCGACCCCCCCGGTGTGGAAGGTCCGCATCGTGAGCTGCGTGCCCGGCTCCCCGATCGACTGGGCGGCGATGATGCCCACCGCCTCGCCGATGTCCACCAGGAGCCCGGTGGCCAGGTTCCGCCCGTAGCAGAGCCGGCAGACCCCGACCTCGGCCTCGCAGGTGAGGACGGAGCGGACCGAGACGGTCTCCACCCCCGCCTCCACGAGCGCCTCCATCAGGACGTCGTCCACCTGGTCCCCGCGGGAGGCGAGCTTCCGCCGGCCGTTCGCGGGATCCTTCACGTCCTCGGCCAGGACCCGGCCGAACAGGCTGGTCTCGACGTGGGCGTGGCGGACCTTGGTCCCGTCGGGCCGGACCACGTTCACCCGGACCGGGATCCCGCGGTCGGTGCCGCAGTCCTCCTCCCGGACGATGATCTCCTGGGCCACGTCGACCAGGCGCCGGGTGAGGTAGCCCGAGTCGGCGGTCCGCAGGGCGGTGTCGGCGAGCCCCTTCCGGGCGCCGTGCGTCGAGATGAAGTACTCGAGGACCGAGAGCCCCTCCCGGAAGTTCGACTTGATCGGGCGGGGGATGATCTCGCCCTTGGGGTTGGCCACCAGGCCCCGCATCCCGGCGATCTGCCGGATCTGCATGATGTTCCCCCGGGCCCCCGAGTCCGCCATCATGAAGATCGGGTTCGTCGGGGAGAACCGGGCCTCCATGGCCTCCTTCACCTCGTCGGTCGCCTGGGTCCAGATCTCGATCAGCTCCTGGCGCCGCTCGTCGTCGGTGATGATCCCCCGGCGGTACTGCTGCTCGACGCGCTGGGCCCGCTTCTCGTGCTCCTCGAGGATCCGCTGCTTCTCCGGCGGCGTGGTGACGTCCTCGACGCCGAGCGTCACCCCCGCCCGGGTCGCGTAGTGGAACCCGAGCTCCTTCAGGTTGTCGAGGACCCGCTCGACCTGGGCCCGGTCGTACCGGTGCACGCACTCGTCGACGAACCGGCCGAGGTCGCGGCCGCCGACGTGCTGGTTCCGGTACTCGAAGTCCGGCGGGAAGGCCTCGTTGAAGATCAGCCGCCCGACCGTGGTCTCGACCAGCGGGACCCGGCGGTCGGCCTCCCCGTCGCCGGCCTCCGGGAGCAGCTCGGGCGGGAGCGCCTTCCCCGGCAGCCGGACCTTGACCACGTCGTGCAGGCCCACGGCCCCCGCGTCGAGCGCGAGCAGCGCCTCCGCCGGCGAGGCGAACCGCGGGATGTCCTCCTCCTTCGCCGGTCGCTCCTTCGCGTAGGTCAGGTAGTAGATCCCGAGGACCATGTCCTGGGTGGGGACGGCGATCGGCCGCCCGTGGGCCGGCGAGAGGATGTTGTTGGTGGAGAGCATCAGGATCCGGGCCTCGGCCTGCGCCTCCGCCGACAGCGGGACGTGGACGGCCATCTGATCGCCGTCGAAGTCCGCGTTGAACGCGGTGCAGACCAGGGGGTGGATCTGGATCGCCTTCCCCTCGACCAGGACCGGCTCGAAGGCCTGGATCCCGAGGCGGTGGAGCGTGGGCGCCCGGTTCAGGAGGACCGGGTGCTCCCGGATCACCTCTTCGAGGACGTCCCAGACCTCGCGGCGGGCCCGCTCGACCATCCGCTTGGCGCTCTTGATGTTCTGGGCGATGCCCAGGTCCACCAGCCGCTTCATCACGAACGGCTTGAAGAGCTCGAGCGCCATCTGCTTGGGCAGGCCGCACTGGTGGAGCTTGAGCTGCGGCCCCACCACGATCACCGACCGGCCCGAGTAGTCGACGCGCTTCCCCAGCAGGTTCTGGCGGAACCGGCCCTGCTTGCCCTTGAGCATGTCCGAGAGGGACTTCAGCGGGCGGTTCCCCGGCCCTGTCACCGGACGGCCCCGGCGGCCGTTGTCGAACAGGGCGTCCACGGCCTCCTGGAGCATCCGCTTCTCGTTGTTCACGATGATCTCGGGCGCCTGGAGGTCGAGGAGCCGCTTCAGCCGGTTGTTCCGGTTGATCACCCGCCGGTACAGGTCGTTCAGGTCGGACGTCGCGAACCGGCCGCCGTCGAGCTGGACCATCGGCCGGAGGTCCGGCGGGATCACGGGGATGGCGTCCAGGACCATCCCGAGCGGCGAGTTCTTCCCGCCCAGGAAGCTCGACACGACCTTGAGCCGCTTGATCGCCTTCTGGCGGCGGGTGCCCTTGGCGGTCTCGATCTGCTCCCGGAGGGCCTCGGCCTCCTTCTCCAGGTCGAGGTCCATGAGGAGCCGCTTGATCGCCTCCGCCCCCATCCCGCCCTCGAAGTAGTCCGCGAACCGCTCCCGGAGCGACCGGTACACGGCGTCGTCGGCCACGAGCTGCTTCACGTGCAGGCCCTTGAAGGCCGCCAGGACCTCGTCGAGGTGGTCGGTCTCGCGCTTGGCCTGCTCCGTGATCCGCTCGATGTCGCGCTGCGCTTCCCGCCGGGCCGCCGAGAGCTGGGCGCCCTTGGCCCCCTCCGCCTCGAGCTCGCGGAGGCGCTCCTCGAGCTCGGCCAGGCGCCGCTTGATCTCCTCGTCCCGCTCCGCCTCGATCTCGCGCTTCTCCTCCTCGATCTGCCGCTCGATCTCGGGCAGGTCCTTGTGGCGGCGCTCCTCGTCGACCCGGGTGATCACGTAGGCCGCGAAGTAGATGATCCGCTCCAGGTCCTTGGGCGCGATGTCCAGGAGGTAGCCGAGGCGCGAGGGGACCCCCTTGAAGTACCAGATGTGGGTCACCGGGGCGGCCAGTTCGATGTGGCCCATCCGCTCCCGGCGGACCTTGGAGCGGGTGATCTCCACCCCGCACCGCTCGCAGATGATGCCCTTGAACCGGACCCGCTTGTACTTGCCGCAGTGGCACTCCCAGTCCCGGGTCGGCCCGAAGATCCGCTCGCAGAACAGGCCGTCCTTCTCGGGCTTCAGGGTCCGGTAGTTGATGGTCTCCGGCTTCTTCACCTCGCCGTTGGACCAGGCGCGGATCTGGTCCGCGGTGGCCAGGCTGATGCGGAGCTCATCGAAGTAGTTCACGTCAAGCACGAACGCCTCGCCTCCTCGACGCGCACTCGCTCGTCGTCCGTCACGTCCCCCGCCGTCACTCGTAGTCCGCGCTCGCCGGCTCCCGCCGCGAGAGGTCGATCCCGAGCTCCTCGGCCGCGCGGAACACGTCCTCGTCGGTCTCGCGGAGCTCGATCTCCTCGCCGGCCGCCGAGCGGACCTCGACGTTCAGGCAGAGCGACTGCATCTCCTTGATCAGCACCTTGAACGACTCGGGGATCCCCGGCTCGGGGATGTTGTCCCCCTTCACGATCGCCTCGTACACCTTCACCCGGCCCAGCACGTCGTCGGACTTGATCGTGAGCAGCTCCTGGAGGGCGTAGGCCGCGCCGTAGGCCTCGAGCGCCCACACCTCCATCTCGCCGAACCGCTGGCCGCCGAACTGGGCCTTCCCGCCGAGCGGCTGCTGGGTGATCATCGAGTACGGGCCCGTGGACCGGGCGTGGATCTTGTCGTCCACGAGGTGCAGCAGCTTCATGATGTAGGCCACGCCCACCGTGACCGGCTCCTCGTACGGCTCGCCGGTCCGCCCGTCGTACAGGACGGCCTTCCCGACCTCGTTCACCAGCCGCACCCCGTCCCGGGTGGGGTGGGCGTTGCGGAGGGCCTCCAGGATCTCGTCCTCGCGCGCCCCGTCGAAGACCGGGCTCGCGACGTACACCGGGCCCTCCAGGTCCCGCCCGTCCTTGGCGAACCCGACCATCGCCGCCCACCCCAGGTGGGCCTCGAGGATCTGGCCCAGGTTCATCCGGGACGGCACCCCGAGCGGGTTCAGGATGATGTCGACCGGGGTCCCGTCGGCCAGGAACGGCATGTCCTCCTCGGGGAGGATCTTGGCGATCACCCCCTTGTTCCCGTGCCGTCCGGCGAGCTTGTCGCCGTCGGAGATCTTCCGCTTCTGGGCCACGTA
>DATMBJ010000075.1:0-4071 GCA_035559315.1 Actinomycetota bacterium | reverse complement strand
CCGCCCGCCGGAACCGCCCGCCGTCGGCGGCCGCCCCCCGCCGCGGCCCCCCGCCGCCCGCGGACGCTCCGGACCGACCGCCGCCCGCCGGACCCCACCCTTCCGCCGTCACAGCCGCACCACGTTCGGCCGCCGGTCCTGCCCGTAGGCGTTCCGCGCGTCGAACACCAGCCGGGCCCGCTCCGCCACCCACTCGAGGTCGTAGGCCCCGTGGGGCGTGAGGAGCGCCACGCAGTCGGCCGTCTCCACGGCCCGGGAGGTGAGCGCGATCCGCCGCTGCCGGGTCCCGTTCACCGAGACCAACTCCACGTAGGGGTCGTGGAACGCGACCTGGGCCCCCCGGCGGTGGAGGTGGCGCATCACCTCGAGGGCCGGCGACTCCCGGACGTCCCCCACGTCAGGCTTGTACGCGACGCCCAGCACGAGGATCCGCGAGCCCTTGAGGGCCCGGCCCCGCTCGTTCAGCGCCTCCCCGATCCGCGACGCGACGTAGCCCGGGACCCGGGCGTTCACGTCCTGGGCCTGCTCCAGGATCCGGAACTGGTGGCCGACGTCGCGGCGGACCTGCCAGGCGAGGTAGCCGGGGTCGAGCGGGATGCAGTGGCCCCCCACCCCCGGGCCCGGCTGGAAGCTCATGAACCCGAACGGCTTGGTGGCCGCGGCCTCCACGACCTCCCACACGTCGATCCCCATCTCGTGGCAGAGCATCGCCAGCTCGTTCACGAGCGCGATATTCACGTGTCGGAACGTGTTCTCGAGGAGCTTCGCGAGCTCCGCCGCCCGGCACGAGGAGACCGAGACCACCTTCTGCACGAACTGGCCGTAGAAGAGGGCGGCGAGCCCGGTGGCCTCCGGGGTCATCCCGCCCACGACCTTCGGGGTATTCCGCAGCCCGTACTCGGGGTTCCCCGGGTCGATCCGCTCCGGCGAGTAGGCGAGGAGGAAGTCCCGCCCGGCCACGAGCCCCGAGCCCTCGAGGACCGGCCGGGCCATCTCCTCGGTGGTCCCGGGGTAGGTCGTGGACTCGAGCACCACGAGCCGCCCCGGCCGGAGGACCCGGGCCACCTCCCGGCAGGCGTCCACGATGTAGGAGAGGTCCGGCGCCTGGTCCCGGAGCGGCGTCGGCACGCAGATCAGCACGATCTCGGCCTCCCCCACCGCGTCGGGGTCGGTCGTGAACGTGATCCGCCCGCTCGCGATCCCGTCGCGGAACAGCGCCTCGTCCACGCCGGGGACCGAGCACACCCCGGCCCGGAGGTCCTCGATCCGCTCCCGGTCCACGTCCACCCCGACCACCGGGAACCCGGCGTCGGCGCAGGCGCAGGCCAGCGAGACCCCCACGTAGCCCTGCCCGACGATCCCCACCCGCGCGGTCCGGGCGAGGATCCGTCTCCTGAGCGCAGCGGTGTTCCTCACGGTCTCCCCAGGGTCGGAGGGCGCGGTGCCCGCGGCCTGCGCCGGCCGCGTCGCGCGAGGAGCTAGCGCCTCGGCCTCGCGTCCGGTGCCTACGCCGCGGCGTCGGGCTCCCCGGCCTCGACCAGCAGCCGGATGGCCCGGGCCCGCAGCCGGAAGCACTGGCGGGCCGAGCGGCGGATCTCCCGGGCGATGTCCTCCACCGGGAGCTGGCGCACGTACCACAGGAACAGGAGCTCCCGGTCGCGGGGCTCGAGGAGCGCCATCCGCCGGCAGAGCTCGGCCCGCTCGTCGAGGTGCTCGAGCAGCCCTGGGCGGATCCCGTCCCCCTCCGCGCCCCGCGCGGCCCGCACCGGGATCACCGAGCCGGTGGCGGGCTGCCACCAGTCGGTGTAGGTGAGGAGCGCCCGGATCACCTCATCCGGGGAAGCGAGCACACCTCACCAGCCTTTATCTTCGGGCCCCGCGCCCTGACGCGCCAGGTGGGGGATCCCCCCATCCCGGACCTTCCGGGAGGTCCGGCGGTAGTACGTGTAGTAGTAGCGCGGCACCGCGGTCTCCGTGGCCGCGTTCAGCACCGCGCCCACCACCGGCGCGCCGATCCGCGCGCAGATCTGGGCGGTCCGCTCGGCGACCTCGGCCGTGGTCCGCCCGGCCCGCACCACCAGGAGCACCGCGTCCACCAGGGGGAGCAGCGCCGCGGCGTCGCTCGTCGTGAGCAGCGGCGCGGTGTCGATCAGGACCACGTCGGCGTAGCCCCGGGCCTCCTCGATCGCCCGCCGCATCCGGGGCGAGCTGAGGAGGGTCCCGGGGTCGGGCGGCGGCGGGCCCGAGGGCACCACCAGGATCCCCGGGAGCTGGGCCTTGTAGAGGTTCCAGCGGAGCACCGGCCGGCCGTCGGCGTTCCGGAGGTCGTCGGCGAACCCGGGCGCGTTCGGCACCCCGAACAGCCGGTGGACCCGGGGGTGGCGGAGGTCGCAGGAGAGCACCAGGCACCGCTGCCCGCGCATCCCGTAGGTCGCGGCGAGGTTCGCGACCACCGTGGTCTTCCCCTCCCCGGGCCCGGGGCTCGTGACCAGGATCACCTTCCCCGGGGGCCGCTCGTCCGGGCTCCCCTCCTCCGCGGCGCCGGGGCCCGCGGGCTGCCCGGCCGGGGCCCCTTCCTCGGGGAGCACCACCACCTCGCCGTTCCCGTCGCCGTTGGGGCCGCCGAGGGGGCCCACCCCCATCCGGAGCGGCAGGAGCGTGGCGAGCATGGCGAACGCGTCGGCGGCCGGCGAGCGCGGCTCCCTGGCCGCGATCACCTCGGCGGCCTTCCGCTTCACCCGCCCCCGGTGGGGGATCTCGGCGAGCACCGGCACGCCCAGGCGTTCCTCGGCGTCCCGCCGGGTGCGGATCTTCGTGTCGAACCGGTCCAGGAACAGCACCAGCACGACGCCCGCGACCAGGCCGAGGAGCCCGGCGATCACGACCCTCGCCTCGCGGCTGCGGGGCGCCTGGATCCCGCCGGTCGAGACCGGCCGGGCCGCGGTGGCCTCGATCAGCTGGAGCCCGACCCGCTGGGTGAGGGACGCCGCGAGCTGCTGGTACGACTCGTAGAGGAACCCGTACTGGCGGACCTTGGCGTCGCGCTGGGCCTGGAGGAGCGACGCCTCGCCCGCCGGGGCCCCCGCGATCCGCCGGTCGAGGTCGCGGATCTCGGCCTCCAGGGCCTCCAGGCGCTCGGTGAGGGCCCGGCCCTGCTCGGAGAGGTTCCGGGCCCGCTGGTCCTGGAGGAACCCGAGCAGCTCGCGAGCGAAGGTGTTCGCCAGGCGGACGGCCCGGGGGGCCTGGTCGTCGGTGGCCACGATCCGGAGGACCCCCGCCTCCCGGTCCACCGAGGGGCGGACCAGCGCGGCGAGCTCCGAGGGGTCGCCCCGGTAGCGGAGCTCCTCGGCCACCCGCTCCGGCACCTTGCCCACCGTGGTGAGGGCGGCGAGCGTGTCGAGGTTCGTGTAGAGGGTCGAGGCCCCCACCGGGTTCACCAGCACCGCCGTGGCCCGGAACGTCTTCGGGGGCGGGCCGGGCGGGGCGACCTCGGTGATGGCCCACCCCGCGGCCAGCGAGACCGCCACCGCGAGGGCCACGTCGGCCCAGCGGCGGCGGACGGCCCGGACGTAGTCCCTCGGGTTCATCGGCCCACGCCTCCTCCCCGCCGGAGCGCGACGTGGACCGCGGCCGCCTGGTTCGGGACGCCGAGCTTCCGGAAGATCGCCGCCTTGTGCTTCTCCACGGTCTTCTCGCTGATGCCGAGGCGCCGGGCCACCTGGCCGGCGGTGAGGCCCTGGGCCACGAGCGAGAGCACCCGCTCCTGGCGGGGGCTGAGGGCGCGGCGGGGGACCTGCGCGGAGCCCGGGACCAGGGCCTCGGCGAGCGCGCCGATCGGCTCGTCGAGCGAGACCCGGGCCTCGCCCGGCTCCTCCTCCGCCCCCGACCCCCCGCGGATCCCGTGGAGCGGGTCGAGCCACACGACCCGCACGCCCCGCCGCCGGAGCCCGTCGGCGAGGGCCTCGGCCCCCGCGACCCCGGGGTCGAGGGCCACCGCGTCGGCCCGGGCCGCCCGTCGCTCGACCTCGGCGGCGCTCGTGGCCGCGCCCAGCACCACGATCCCCGGCCGGC
>DATMBJ010000074.1:0-5000 GCA_035559315.1 Actinomycetota bacterium | reverse complement strand
GATGTACGACTCGATGAGCGACCGCGAGCGCCGGGAGTTCTTCCGCCTGATCGACGAGGAGGCCGCCCGGCTCAAGCTCGTCGCGGAGGAGACCTCGACCGCGCTCCGGATCGACGCCGGCCGCATCGCCTACGACCTGCGCCCCGAGCCCCTCGGCCGGCTGGTGGAGGAGGTCGTGTGGGGGGCGGAGCTCCGCGGGCACCCGGTGACGGTCGACGTCGACCCCGAGCTCACCGCGCGCCTGGACCGGGAGAGGTTCGCCGAGGTCGTGGCCCACCTCGTGGACAACGCGGTCAAGTTCTCCCCGCCCGACGAGCCGATCGAGGTCCGGGCGTACCGGGCCCCGGACGGGGGCGCGGTCCTCGAGGTGGTGGACGGTGGGCCGGGGATCGCGCCGGAGATCCGAGGCCGGGTGTTCGAGCGCTTCTCCCGGTTCCGCCCGCCGGGCTACGAGGAGGTCCCCGGGGCGGGCCTGGGGCTCTTCATCTGCCGGGCCCACGTCGAGGCCCACGGGGGGCGCATCCAGGCGGAACCGGCCCCAGGGAGGGGTACGATGCTGCGGGTCACGCTGCCGGGGACGGAGGAGAGGGGGCCCTCGGGGTGAGCGCGACAGGGCGGAAGGTGTCGCTCCTGATCTGCGATGACCACCGGGTCCTCACCGACGCCCTCGCGATGGTGGTCGAGCGGGACCCGGAGCTCTCGCTCGTGGCCCCGCCCGTCCACGACCCCGAGGAGGCCATCCGGCTCTGCGAGGAGCACCGCCCGGACGTGGTCCTGATGGACGTCGTGTTCAAGGGCCCCCTGGACGGGATCGAGGCGACCCGCCGGATCAAGGAACGCTCGCCCGGCACGAAGGTCGTGATCATGACCGCCCACGACGAGGACCGGCTGCTCGTCGAGGCCGTGGAGGCCGGGGCCTCGGGGTTCCTGGGGAAGGACGAGGCCGCCGACCAGGTCCTGGGGGCGGCCAAGGCCGCCGCCGAGGGGGAGGTGCTGATCGACCCCTTCACGCTCACCCGCATCCTCCACCAGGTGGCGCGGGAGCGGGAGGTCCGCCGCGAGGCACAGGTGCTCCTCTCCCAGCTCACCGAGCGCGAGCGCGAGATCCTCCAGCTCCTGGCGGAGGGGCTCCGGAACGACGAGATCGCCGAGCGCCTGTTCATCAGCCCCCAGACCGTCCAGACCCACATCCGGAACGTGCTCGCGAAGCTGCACCTGCACTCCAAGCTCGAGGCCGTGGTCTTCGCCGTGAAGCACGGCGCGGTCCGGATCTGAGGCCCCCGTGTCCGCCGGCGGGGGCCGCCGCGCCGGCCTCCCCTCGCCGGAGCATCCTCCGCTACCCGACCGCGGGTAGGTCAGATCCCCGAGGAACGGGGATCGAGGGCGACGCCCTCCCCGCCGACACCTGAGCCCAGAGCGCGGGCGGCCGCGGGGCCGCCCACAGGACGCGAACCACGGAGGGGAAGGGATGGAGAGGACGCGGAAGCTGCTCCTCACCGCGGTCGTGCTGGGGCTCGTGGCCGCCCTCGCCGGGGCCGGCACGCTCTCGGCGTTCTTCAGCACGACCGAGAACGCCGGGAACTCCTTCGAGGCCGGCACGGTGTACCTCGAGGACAACGACGCGGGCGGCTTCATGTACCAGGTGTCGAACGCGAAGCCCCTCGACACCGTCGAGCGGTGCATCCGCGTGACCTACCTGGGCACGCTGCCGGCGGACGTGCGCCTCTACACCGCCTCGAGCGTCGGGCCGGTCGGCGACTACCTCGACCTCACGATCGAGGAGGGGACGATGCCCGCGGGGACGGCGTTCCCCGGGTGCACGGGCTTCTCCCCCGAGGGGACGATCTTCAGCGGGACGCTCTCGGGGTTCGCCGCCGCCCACGGCGACTACGCGAGCGGCGTCGCGACCTACCCCGGGTCGGCCACCTCCTGGGTCCAGGACGATTCCGTCGTGTACCGGTTCACGCTCACGCTCCGGGACGACAACGCCGCGAACGGCGGCGCGGCAGGCCCCATGTCGACCGGCCTGCACACCTACACGTGGGAGGCCCGCAACCAGTAGCGCGCGGGTGACGGCGGGGGCCGCTCCCCCTCGGCGGCCCCCGCCCCCCACTCCCGGAGGGCGGCGCCGATGGGACGGACCGAGACCTGGGCACGACGGATCGGCTTCGCGGTCGGCCTCGCCGCCGCGGCCGCGCTCGTCCTCGCCGGGCGGTTCCCGCCGGGGGACGGCACCCTCGGGGCGCACCTGGTCCTCGCGGCCCACCCCCAGGGCGAGCTGGGTGTCCGCCCGTCGGGGCCGTTCCTCCAGGCCCCCCACCTGCGGGCGGGCGACGAGACCCGGGGCTCGGTCGAGGTCGTGAACCAGACCGGCGTGGCCCTGGCGGTGCGGGTGCGCGGCCTGCCGTCCTCCTCCCAACTGGACCGCCTCCTCCGGCTCGAGATCGACGCCGGCGCCGACCGGATCTTCCTCGGCACGCTGGACGAGCTCCGGGCCTGGAGCCCCGCCGCCCTCAGGCTGGAGCCGGGGGAGTCCCGGACGCTCTCGGTCCGGGCCTGGCTGCCGGCCACCGTCGGGGGCGGCTACGAGGGCCGGGTGGAGCAGGTCGGCCTGGAGTTCGACCCCGCCCCCGCGGAGGGCGCGCCGTGAGCCGGGTCCGGCGGCTCCTCGCCTCGGCCCTGGTCGTGGGGGTCACGGGCCTCCTCTCCGGGGCCGGGACGGTGGCGGCGTTCTCGAGCACCGCCCAGGACGGCGGGAACGCCTTCGAGGTCGGCACGGCCGTCCTCCAGGACGACGACGCCGGGGCCGCGATGCTGTCGCTCGTCGGCGCGCGGCCCGGGGACGCCGCGGAGGGATGCATCGTCGTCACCTACGCCGGGACCCTGGACGCGTCCGTGGTCCTCTACGGGAACGTGACCGACGCCCTCGCGCCCTACCTGTCCCTGACCGTGACCCGGGGCACGATCGCCTCCCCCTCGTTCCCCTCCTGCGGGGGGTTCTCGCCCGATCCGGGCGACCCCCTGGGCCTCGGGCCCGGGGTCCTGTACCGCGGGCCGCTCTCCGGCTACCCGGCGAGCTACGCCGCGGGGATCGTGGATCCGGACCCCCTCACCGGCCTCCCCGAGACCTGGACCACGGGCGAGTCCCACGCCTACCGCTTCGAGGTGACGATGGGGCCGGACCCGGCCGCCCAGGGCCTCACCGCGTCGGCGGTCTTCGCCTGGGAGGCGAGGAACCTGTGATCCGGCCCGGGTCATCTTCCCGCCTGCGGCCGCTCCGGGTCGGCCTCCTCGGTCTCGCCTGGGCGGTCGGCGGGTTCGGCTTCGGCCTCCTCGCCGCGGTCGGGCTGCCGGGCCTCCTCGGCCTGCGCTCGCTCACGGTGCTGTCGGGGAGCATGCGCCCCACGATCGGCCCGGGCGACGTGGTCGTCGTGGAGCGGATCGACCCCCGCGACGCCCGGGTCGGCGACGTCATCTCGTTCGTCGACCCCGAGGACCCGCGGAGGATCCTCACCCACCGGGTGCGGGACGTGGCGGTGGAGGGGCCGAGCGTCGCGTTCGTGACGAAGGGCGACGCGAACACCGCGCCGGAGCGGTGGCGCGTGCCGGTGACCGGGACGATCGGGAGGGTCGTCTACCGGGTGCCGCTCGTCGGCTACCTGCTGCTGTGGGCGGGGAGCCGCGCCGGCCGGCTCCTGCTGGTCGTCCTCCCCGCCCTGGCCCTGGGGGCCATCGAGCTCCGGAGGATCTGGCGGCCACGGCCGGAGGAGGTCCGGGGCGCGCAGCCGGGGGAGGTCCGGGGCGCGCGGCCGGAGGGGGTCCGCGTTGCCTAGCCGGCGCGGCCTCGCGGCGCTGCTCGCGCTGGGCCTGCTCCTCGGGGCGGGTGGCGGGACCACCTACGCGGCGTTCTCCTCGCTCGCCTCGAACGCCGGGAACTCGTTCTCGGCGGCGCCCGACCTCGTGGCCCCGGCGGCCTCGGCCTCGGTGATCGCGAAGACCTCCGGCTACCTCGCCGGCGCCATCCGACAGGGCGGGACCTTCTACGTCTACGCGAACGTCGCCGACGACGGGAACCCGCCGGCGGGCGTGGCGTCGGTCACGGCCGACGTGAGCGCGGTCTCCGCCGGCGCGACCGCGGTCCCGCTCGTCGCGGGCTCCTACTCGGTCGAGGGGGTCGCCTACGGGTATCGGAGCGCGTCGCTCTCCGCGGACCCGGTCCTCCCCGAGGGGACGTACGCCTACTCGCTCACGCTCACCGACGCCGCGGGGAACTCGGCGACCCAGACCGGGTTCTCGGTCCTCGTGGACGACACGCCCCCCGCCGGCGTCGACGTGCAGACCGCCAACGGCGGCGCGACGCCGGGGAGGGCGGAGGCCGGCGACACCGTCACGCTCACGTTCAGCGAGCGGATCGACCCCGGGTCGGTCCTCGGGGGGTGGGACGGCACGGCGACGGCGGTGCAGGTCCGGATCGTGAACGCCGGATCCAGCGACACCCTGCAGGTCCGGGCGGCGGGGGGCTCGCCGGTCCTCCCCCTGGGCACCGTAGCCCTCGGCGGGGACTACGTGGCCGGCACCCGGAACTTCAACGGCTCGACGATGGTCCAGGCCGGGACGGCCGTCGTCCTCACCCTGGGGACCCCGAGCGGCGGCACGCGGACCGTGGCGGTCCCGACGTCGATGGCCTGGACCCCTTCCCCCGGTGCAACCGACGCCGCCGGGAACGCGACGCTCACCGCGACGGTGGCGGAGTCGGCTCCCCCCCTCGACATGGAGTTCTAACCGCCGAGCGCCCCCCGCCGCACCTTCCCCGAGCCCGTCCGGGGGAGCGCGTCCACCACGACCACCTCGCGGGGGGCCTTGAACCGCGCGACCCTCGCGGCCGCGTGGGCCCGGAGCTCCTCGAGCGACGGCGGCCGGGTCGGGTCGCGGGGGACGACGAACGCCACCACCCGCTCCCCCCACTCCGGGTCGGGCCGTCCGGCCACGGCGACCTCCGC
>DATMBJ010000073.1:0-2352 GCA_035559315.1 Actinomycetota bacterium | reverse complement strand
CTCGCGACCCCCACGGGCGGGCTCCTCGTCCTCCGCCGCCGGTCCCCCGAGCGCCCCCCGCACCGCCGGCCCCTCGAGCGACTCGCGTGCCGCGGGTCCTTCCGCCCCCCGCCCGGTCGGTCGCTCCGCCGCTTCCCGCGCGACCGCGGCCATCACCCGCTCCACGAGGTCGGGGACGGGCTCCGCGGGCCGGATCCGCACCGCCGCGCGCAGCCGGTGGGCCCGTTCCTCGAACCCCCGGCAGGCGGGGCACGAGGCGAGGTGGTTTTCCATCGCCCGGAGCTGGTGGGAGGGGAGGTGCTCCCCGTCCATCCGGAGCGAGACCAGCCGGCGGCAGCGCTCACACCTCACCGGCGTCCTCCTCCTCGGCCAGGGCCCGGCAGAGCGCCTTCCGCGCCCGGTGCATCCGGCTCTTCACGGTCCCCACCTTGAGGCGGAGCACGTCGGCCGCCTCCTGGTAGGACAGGCCGAACACCTCGATCAGGAGGAACGGCTCGCGGTGCTCGTCCTCGATCGAGTCCAGGGCGGCCCGGAGCTCGGCGCGGGCCGCGGCGTCGGCGATCGCGACCGGCCGTCTGGGCTCGAGCTCCTCCCGGGCGACGATGGCCCGCCGTGCCCGGAGGGCGTCCATCGAGCAGTTCCGGCAGATCCTGAGGAGCCAGCTCGCGAACCTCGAGTCGCCCCGGAACGAGGACAGGAACCGGAAGGCCCGGAGGAAGGTCTCCTGGGCCACGTCCTCGGCGAGCGAGCGGTCCCGCGTGAGGTGACAGGCGAACCGGTAGACGTCGGCCTGGTACATCCGGACGAGCTCCTCGAACGCGCGGAGGTCGCCCTCCCGGGCGAGGGCGAGCGTGCGGGGATCGGGGTCCTGCACCTGCCGCTCCTCAGGCCGGCCGCTCAACCAAGCCTACTCGCCCGCCCCCGCCGGGGCGCGCCCCACCGGGGCCGGGGCTCCCTCCTCACCGTCGGTCCGCCCCTACTGACCGGGCGGGGGCCCCGCGGGTTCCCGGGGCCGGACGCTCCCCGCAGGCGGCCGCCGGCGCCTGAGCGGCGCCCGCCTTCAGTCGGTGCCGGTGCGGCCCCGTTCCAGGGAGGCGATGAGTCGTTCCAGCCGCTCGGCGGCCTCGAGCGTCCGCCCCGCCCTCACCTGGAGATCGATCGCTCGCAGCTCGGCGGCGATCTCGGGGGAGAGGAGGAAGCGCCGGGCGCTGGGGTGGGCGAGGAGCGCGTCGAGCCTGGTCACCCCCTGCTCCAGGCGGGCCAGCGGGTCCGCCAGCGCCGCCCGCCGCCGCTCCCGGTAGGCCTGGAGATCGACCACCCGTCCCACGCCCCGAAGCGTATCCCGGGGGTCTGACATCCCGGTGGAGGTTCGGGGAGGAAGTTGGGGACGGTCAGCCTTCCGATCCGGCCTCCTCCCCGCCTTCCTCGGGCCCCTCGTCGGGGTCCTCCCCGCCCCCGGAGCCGTCGTCCTCGGAGCCGTCCGGCTCCTCCTCTGGGGCGGAGCCGTCCCGGTCCTCCTCGCCGGCGTCCTCCTCGCCCGTCCCCTCGTCGGGCTCCTCCTCGCGGGCGGGCTCCTCCGCATCGGCGTCCTCGTCCTCGAGGGCCGCGCCCTCCCCGTCCTCGGCAGGGCCGCCCGCACCGCCGTCGCCGTCGCGGTCCCCCTCGCGCGCTGCCCCCTGGGACGCGTCCCCGTCCTCTCCGATCGCGGGGACCCCGGCGCGGGTCCCGGTCGCCGGGGTCGGCGCACCCGGGCCGACGGTCCCGAGCCCCGTGGTGCGGGCGTCGGGCCGTTCCTCCTCCAGGCCGAGCGCAGCCCCCACGCGCTCGAGGAACGAGAGGAGCTGGTGGCGCACGGGGCGGGGCCCCGCGACTCCCAGCGCGAGCACCAGGGCGGCGGCCGCGGCCACGAGCGCCCGCCGGAGCGGCCGGGCGGGGGACGGCCGCACGGTGCCGCGGCCGGGGAGCCTCGGGGCGAGCTCGGCCCAGGCGGCGTCGGCGGAGGGGACGGGGCCGGCGCCGAGGGCCGCGAGGCGCCCGTGGAGCTCGACCAGCGCTCCGGCCCGGGCGCCGTGGGTCGCCCGGAGCCCGTCGAGGGGGAGCTCCCCCCGCTCCCAGCGCGCCAGGTCCCGGATCAGCTCCCGGTCCATGCCTCCTCCAGCATCCGCCGCAGCGACTCCAGGGCTCGCCACTGGATCGCGTTCACCGCGCCCGGGCTCTTCCCGAGCGCCCGGCCGACCTCCTCGTTGGAGAGCCCGACGAGGAACTTGAGCTCCACCACCTGGCGCTGCCGCTCGGGGAGCCGGCGGATCGCGGCGGCGAGCGTCAGGCGGTCGTCCTCCTGGGGCTCGGAGG
>DATMBJ010000072.1:0-1942 GCA_035559315.1 Actinomycetota bacterium | reverse complement strand
CGGGCCCGGGCCAGGGCCTCGCGGATCGCGATCGCCCCCAGGTCCACGGCGGAGAGGTCCCGGAAGGCCTGTCCGAACTTGCCGATCGGGGTCCTGGCCCCGGCGACGATCACGGAGGTCACGTCGTCCTCCTCGGGTCTCGGACCTCGCCAGTCTACGACGGCCCGGATCGAGGGGTCGGCCGGTGGCGGAGCCCGGGGGACCGCGGAGGGCCGACCCTCGCCGACCCCGACCGTAGACTCGGCCCGTGGGGCCGCTCTTCGGCGTCTCGGTGATCCCCTCGGCCTCCGACCGGTCCAACCCGGTCGGCGAGGCCCGACACGCCGAGGCCCTGGGGTTCGAGCTGGTCACGGTGTGGGACCACCTCGAGGGCCCGCACCCCTCGCTCGAGACCTGGACCCTGCTCACCTGGATCGGCGCCTCGACGTCCAGGGTCCGACTGGGCCCGAACGTCCTCGGGCTCCCCTACCGACCGCCGGCGGTCGTGGCGAAGATGGCCGAGAGCCTGGATCGGCTGTCCGGCGGCCGGCTCGTGCTCGGACTCGGCGCGGGCGGCAGCGACCGGGAGTTCCGCGGCTTCGGGCTCCCCGTCCGCTCGCCGCGGGAGAAACTCGAGGCGCTCGAGGAAGCCGTGGACGTCATCCGCGGGCTATGGACGGAGCCGAGCTTCACCTACCTTGGCAGGCACTACCGGCTGGAGGAGGGCCGGCTCGAGCCGAAGCCGGATCGCCCGATCTCCATCTGGCTCGGCGTCTACGGCCCCCGGGGGTTGGACCTCGTGGCCCGGAAGGGGGATGGGTGGATCCCGTCGATGCCCTACCTGCCGCCGACGGAGGCCGTTCGGAGGCTCAGGGTGGTCCGGGAGCGGGCCGAGCGCGCGGGCCGGGACCCCGACGCGATCACCTACGCGTACAACGTGCGCGTCCGGGTGGGCCAAGGGCCAGCGGGGGACCCGGAACGGGAGGTGGCCGGCGGGACCGAGGAGGTCCTGGACCGGCTCGCGGGGTTGCTCAGGATGGGCTTCACCTGCCTCAACCTCTGGCTCTCCGGCGACAGGGCCGAGCAACGCGAACTCGTCGCGAGGGAGGTGCTCCCCCACCTCCGCTCCTCGCCCTAGCCCTCCCCCGGGCCCTCGGTGCGAGCGCGCTCCCCGAGCCAGCGCTCGAGCACCAGCAGGCCGTCGGGGCAGAACGGCAGCTCCCAGGCCATCCGGCGCACCTCCTCGAGGGGCAGGAACGCGCCCCAGGCGATCTCGCTCTCCTGTGGCCGCACCTGCCCCTCCCAGCTCGCCTCGTAGACCGCTCCCCAGGCCGGGCCGTCCTCGCCGTCGTACCGGAGCTTCCAGAGGAACCGCGGCTCCGCGGGCACCCCGAGCTCCTCCGCGAGCTCCCGGCGGGCGCCCTCGTCGTAGGACTCCCCGTGGAGCACGACCCCGCCCACGGTGGCGTCGTACATCCCCGGAAACACGTCCTTCGTCTGGGTCCGACGGTGCACGTAGAGGCGGCCCCGCCCGTCTGTCACGAGGACGTAGGTGCAGCGGTGGCGGAGCCGGCGGGCCCGCATCTCCCGCCGCGTGACGACCCCCGTCACCCGGTCCTCCTCGTCCACGATGTCGACGAGCTCGTCCCCCGGGTCCACGCCGGCAGTCTAGGCGGCGGGCGGGCCGGCCTCAGGGTGGCGAGGGCCCCGGCTCGTAGGGCATCCCGTTGGGGCGGGTCCAGGCGAACCGGCCGTGGATCCGGCGCAGGCCCCAGCCCAGCTCGTGGACCAGCACGTGGTGGAAGACGCAGAGCAGGCAGCGGTTCTCGAGGGTGGTGGGCCCGCCCCGCCCGAAGGCCTTGAGGTGGTGGACCACGAGGTGGGAGCGGCGGCCGCAGCCGGGGAACACGCAGCCCCGGTCCCGGCGGCGGAGCTCCCGCATCATCCAGGCCGGGGGGTGGCG
>DATMBJ010000071.1:0-2468 GCA_035559315.1 Actinomycetota bacterium | reverse complement strand
GTCGCCCGGACCGAGCAGGGCCTATCGAGGAAGGAGCTGGCGCGGCGGGCGGGCATCTCCTACGCCTACCTCTCGGACATCGAGACCGGTCGGGGCCGCCCCTCCTCCGCCGCGTTGATCGGGGTCGCCCAGGCCCTCGGGTTCTCCCCGTCCGTGCTCCTCGCGCTCGCCGAGCGGTACCGGGAGAGGATCGAGGCGGAGGAAGCCGGCCCCATGGAGCGGCTGGCGGCCGAGGGGCCGAGCGCCGAGCCCGCCCGGGCCTTCGGCGCCGTGTCGCCGCCCCGGACGCTTTGGTTCCACGAGCGGGCGCTCGAGGAAGGGGACGCCTTCGCGGCCCACCGCCTCCGCGACCGCGGGACGGCGCCGCCCGAGCCGCCGGGCACGGCGGCCCTCCGCGCCGAGCTCCACGCGCTCCTGGAGGAGCTGCCGGAGGGCGACCTCCGCCTGATCCTCGAGCTCGCCCGCCGGCTGGTGGGGCGTGCCCGTCCCTAGCCCGGCCCCTCCCCTGACGTCGTGGGAGATCCGGACGCGCGGGGCACCGGCACCCGGTCCCCTCGACCGATCACTCCTCCACCTCCACGGTGAGCCAGATCTCGAAGCAGTGGTTCCGGGCGAGGCTCGTCACCCCGATCGTCGCGCGCCCGCCGAGCCCCGCCTCCTCGCCGAAGACGTCGCGGAACAGGTCCGTGGCGCCGCTCGAGACGAGGTGCACGTCGTGGAACTCGGGCGTGCAGACCACGAAGCACAGCGATCGGACGATGCTCCGCACCCGGTTCAGGCTGCCCAGGGCGTAGCGGATGCCCGCCAGGCAGTTGATCCCGGCCAGCCGGGCCGCCTCGTACCCCTGCTCGATCGTCACCTCCGCTCCCAGGCGCCCGGGATGGAGCACGGTCCCGTCGGGGAGCTCGGGGACGTGCCCGCTGAGGAACAAGAGCGGCCCGACCTGGTGATGGGCCTTCATGCTGCCGTAGCTCGGTCCGTAGTACGGGGTGACCGAGAAGTCGGGGATCTCGAGCCCCAGCTCCCGAACGCGCGCTTCGTGATCCACGCCCCCCTCCTCTCGACGCGCTCGCCCCGTTCGCCCAGGGACGGGGTCCGACCAGGTCGGTCGAACGATAGGGAGGGGCCCGCCACTTGTCACGGCCGGGGGATCCCGCGGCCCCGCACCCGCACGAGCCGCGCGGCGAGCGCCCGCAGCCGCGGCGCGGCGGTGTGGAACCCGGACGCGGCGAGGGCGGGCCCAGCCGGACCCGCCCCCTCAGGTTCCCGATCCGCGCCTAGCCGGCAGCCTCCATGTTCCGCATGACGACCTCCAGCGTCTGGTTCAGGCGGTCGGTCGGGCTGAACTCGACGAGCGAGGTCCCGGCGAAGATCTTCGGCGTGTGGCCCGGCCCTACGAAGTACGCGTCGCCGGCAACGAACTCCTGGTCGCCCTGGGCCGTGTGGAAGACGATCCTGCCCTCGAACACGTAGCCCCAGTGCTCGCACTGGCACTCGTCGTCGGGGAGACCCACGAACAGCGGGGTCAGGTCCGCGTCGGCCGTGTAGCTCTCGAACCCGACGGTGTACCCATCGAGCTCGGCGTAGTGCCCCTCGAACCCCTCGAGCTCGACGTGCTGCGACGCCGAGGCTCTCGATGCCTTCGCCATCCTTCCCTCCCTCATGTCAGCCGATCAGGTCGATCGTGATGAGGAACCCGCCCTCGGTCTCGGTCGCTGTGACGTTCGCCGATCCGGTCATCCCGCGATAGCCGCCGGTGTCGCCGGGACTGAACCCCGGCTTCCCCACATCGACGAACCTCTCGTACGGACCCTCCCGGTCGATGACCCGGATCTGCGTCTGCGCCACGGACGACGGGGCGAGCCAGGCCGCCACCATCACCCCCACGAGCGCGACCACGTCAACCGCCGTCAGCTCCTTCCTCGCGTTCGTCGCTCCCCCGTTCCGTCGGCGCGCTCCTCGGCCATCCGCGCCAGGTTGCGGAGGCCCTTCCGCGCGTACGACGCGGACACCTTCAGACCGAGGGACCGGAGCCCCGGCACCTTGAACATCGCGAGCCCGCCGGGGAGCTGGCTGATCCGCGCGATCGTGAGCGTGTAGAGGATCCGGCACCCGCCGTCGTGCGGCGACAGGTCGTACCGGTGGACGTTCGTCCACTCGACGACCTTCCCCTTCTTGGTCGTCAGCCTCGCCTCGGTGACGAACTCGAACCGGCTGGGCCGGCTCGCCTCGGTCACGACCGAGGAGTCGGCGAACGACCCCGCAGGGTCGGCCCCGGTCGTGCGGAACTCGGTGCCGACGCTCGCCGGTCCCTCCGGCGCCTCGAGCGACAGCAGCCGGAAGCTCGCCTTCGGCTGCCGCCTGCCGCCCCACTCGAGGTGGGACCGGAGGTCGGCCAACAGGTCGTAGACCGCCTCGGCCGGGGCCCGGCAGGCCTCCTCCAGCTGGACCACGAGCTCGCGCCGCAG